>NZ_JBIVXL010000028.1:0-44021 GCF_044769225.1 Paenarthrobacter sp. NPDC090522 | reverse complement strand
GCGATCGCAGGAGCGACCCTTGAGGCCGGAGCGGCGGCCACGGTAACCTGCGCGGCCGCGTGGCACAACAGCCGTTGACAACAATAGGAGCATCATTGTCCACACCTCTTTTTTACTC
Organism: Paenarthrobacter sp. NPDC090522; assembly: GCF_044769225.1. Classification (NCBI taxonomy): domain Bacteria; kingdom Bacillati; phylum Actinomycetota; class Actinomycetes; order Micrococcales; family Micrococcaceae; genus Paenarthrobacter; species Paenarthrobacter sp. NPDC090522. The sequence continues at coordinate 43,903 of NZ_JBIVXL010000028.1, read as the reverse complement.
ACACAGGTAGCTTCCCCAAGGCCGTTGGCAGGGGAACCCGAAGGTCCGCCGAGGCAGCCAAGCGGCACCGGTTGAAGGCCTCCGGAGCCGTTTGGTTCGGTACAAGATGAGGTCATCAGATTCCCTCCTTTCACACATTCATGGCGGTTCGATCACGAGGCGACATGACCTCACCGCTTGAAGAAAGTGACGATGTAGAAGGTTTGCAGCCATTCCGCTGTAAATGAAGGTGGCGGGAGCCGGGCTCGGGACAGGGCCGTTCACCAACGAAGTGGGAATTGGACCAGCCCGTGGGCCAAACTGGCTACATGCGAATCATTTCCTGGAACTGCTCAATGGCCTACGGCAGGAAGAGCCACTTACTGGAGGCCCTCAGCCCGGACGTCGTCGTCCTCCAGGAAGTATCCAAGGCGGACATCATCGGCGCAGAAACCCTTTTGCCGCCTGGACAGGTTCCAACAACCACAAAGGCCTGGGCGTGCTCGGTATGACACCGGCCAACTACACCATGACCGAGCAAGCCGCAAGCGCCACCCTTCCGTGGCACCTTCCGTTCAGGGTCAATGGACTGAACATCATCGCCTTGTGGGCCCACAAGCTGACCCAGAACCAGCGATACGTTCGGATCACGCATCAGATTACGGACGCCCACTCGGAGTATCTGCGATCTGGCCGGGGGCTCATACTCGGCGACTTCAACAGCAACACTGTCTGGGATAGAGAGCATCCTGGCCGGAACCACTCAATGCTTGTCCACAAACTGGAGAAGCTCGGCCTCGACAGCGTCTTTCATCGCCAGGAAGGTTGCCCACAAGGCGAAGAAAACATCAAAACCTATTTCCATCGGAGGAACGCCGGCTACGGCCACCACATTGATTATGCATTTCTGTCCATGACCGTGGACGCAAGCCTTAGAGTTGGCGAATCAACAGAGTGGTTGCAGCACAGTGACCATATGCCGTTGATCCTGGACATTCACCACTTGCCGGGATCTGCCTCGTCCGCCAGAGGGTCACGGCTCACTGAATAGGACAGGGGAACAGAAATAGAAACCACAGCCGCTTCCGGTTCAGTCATCACACGGTTATTGCAGGAGATCTCCTGGGAATCCGCCCCGGCCTATCGAGAAGGTGGTCGCGGCCGCGAGAACGTCCTGAGCGCGGAAGTCCTGATGGCCCTGGACTACCTCCCCCGCACGGCCTTCCTGGGTCAGATCTTCCGGACAGCCCGCGGCGCGGACAAGTCCAGGAACGCTTTCATTGATCACATCGAGAGCGCCGTCATGGATTTCCTGCCCGGTGATCTGCCCTTGGTGCCGGAATCAGGTCCGCTCAAGCAGCTGTACGTTCAACCGGATGCCGTGCTGACGACAGAGAATTCTTTCGTCCTGATCGAAGCCAAGCGGATCCGACGAAGCGCCTTCCAACCGCAGCAACTGGCAAGAGAATACGTGGCCGCCCTTGCACACTCCCAGGGCCGCTCACCCCTGATCCTGCTCCTTGGTGCTGAGCCACCGCTCCAGGTCAAGGGCCGCGGCCGACTCTCACTTGAAGAGGCCATTCGAGTGGAGTTGCGCAATGTTCTGTACCAGAGCGGCGGCGACGATGATGACTACGAGCTTCTGATCAACGCCATCCCCGATGTGTTCTGCTGGATAACCTGGGACGAAGTCGCCGCGGTGGTTTCCGAACAGGCTGCAGCCTTTGCATCATTGGAATCATCCGTCAACGCTACCGTGCAGCGGCTGGCCGGCTCCATCACCAAGGCCCTCACATGGCACTCGTAGCAAACTTGAACGTACAGTTCCCAACGTCGCCTGCTGACCACGAAGCAGCCCTCTTGGCCGGGCTTTGCAAAGCAGCAACGACAGACAGAGTACCCTGGGGCCTTCACGTCGAAGTACGTCGACAACAAGTGGTACGTCGCGGAGATGGTCAAGCCGTTTTAACTGTGGTTCTTGGCACTGGGCCGCTGGAACCGGTTCGTAGCGTCGACTCCGGTGTCCGGATAATGAAGCCATGTTGATCAGCGAAGCCCGTGGCCGGTTGAAGATGCAGTTGGCTGAAAAGGCTCCCAAGGCATAACAGCTTGGACGCCAAGTCCTGCCACGGTATTCGATATCTTCATGCAGTTCGCTGGAGTGCCGGCAACGGACACAGCTCCCGCCGAGGAAGACGGCGACGGCGTTCTCGCCCAGTTCGGCCCAGCAGATCACGCCGGAACGACAGCCTTCATGGTCGACCTCACCCGGCAATTCATCGAAGCCTCCGATGAAGACCCCGCAATGTGGCAACTGTCCTGCGCGTTCTTGTGGCCGGACAGTCCGGCGACAGCAGCCCTCGGCGGCGGTTCCCTCTGGTCCTTCGACATGTCTTTGGATGAGTTTTCCGCGGCTGCTGCTGCACTTCCCGGGTGGGCCTGGGCGCTGGAGACAGATCAAGCCCCGCACCACTTCGCCATCGCATTCGAGCAGGTGTAGCTGCAGGCCGGCACAACACTCCACTGGAATTCGTTTCAGGCGGGGCCTAAGTGGAACTTCGATTACCGAACGGCAGCCGCCCATACCGCTCCACAAAGGCCGAAATCATGGCTTCTTCGAGCTTCTTTTCGGTCCGATCAGCCACGACTTTCCAGGCCACACGCAGAACCCGCGCATCGGCCAATTGCCAGATGCGTTCACCGCCGCTGTGGTTGTGGGTCATTCCTGGGCGGCCAGCCTTCGCATACTCATCGATGCGGCCCCACAAGCCGTCGAGCTTCGATCTCTGGCTTGCCTTGCCAATGTAGGCAACAGACGCCCCCGGCACCCACTTGGCCGCCAGTTCAGCGACAGGCGCGTTCGCCTTCCTGGCCTTGTGCGTACCGCCGAAGCCTTTTGCAAGGAACTCAGGAGGATCGGTGCTGGGCCTGACTACGACATAGACACCAGGTGACCTCGGTATCCCACCATCACCTTGGGAGTACTGCTGACGGATCTCGGCGAACGGCACGAATCCGTCAAAGCCAGCCCCCATCAGCTCGATTACAGTGAAGGTTTTCAACTTAGCCAACACGACCACCGGTCATGAAGGAATCCATCACCACAGCTTTTCACGTCGCACGACTGAGCGGCGATAAAACACGAAGTTATAGATCCTAACTGCCGGTACCGCCTTGCCGAGGCAGCCCATGAGGTTACTCGTCCTCCCAGACAAAGTCCCGGTAGAACCACTCGCCACCGACTTCATACCGGTCAGCCAACGTCCCGGGAGGCATCGTCGCCAGGTCCGCCAGCGTCGGGTCCAGCCTCAGAAGATGTGCAACATGCGCGGCCACGCATCCGCCAGATGAGTTGGGGTCGTCCACACCGTCGGCGAAGTTCCAGCCGTTCTCCGGGTCGTGAAGGACTTGAAGCACAGGCCGCTCTCCAGAAAGGACGGTCTTCATGACGACCGCGCCCAGGGCATCAGGGAAACGATTCCCCGGAAATGGCCACGGCAGTTCCCTAAACATCTCAGCGTTGCTTGTCATGGCTCCATTCTCTCTGGCAATGGGGCTGCTCCAGACGAAACCACACAGATGGCTGCGGAAGTGCCCGTCCCGGAATGGCTGTTTCCGTCGGATAGTGTCGAAGCAATTGCCAACAACCAGGGAGCAACCATCAGAAGTCCCCGACTCATTTGGCGCGTTTTCCGTGCGGCGCCTTCACCCATCAAAGCCTTGATGGTTGCCTATCCGGCACTCTTTGTCCTGTCGTTCGTCCTCGCCGCTGTAAAGCTTCCTTTTTGGGCGGCCGTCATTCCTATCATCCCCGCTGGCGGTGCCCTCTTCTCGTTAGGTCTTTGCTATTTTCGCGATCTCCGTGAGACAGCGACAATCCACTCCAGGCTCTACAGAGAGAGCAAGGGCATCGCACCCGACGGCTTCACCATGGCAGACGTGCCGACCATCAAAGGAATGGGATTCTCCTACATGGTGCTCGGCACGATGCTGGTTTTTGGATCGCTGTGGACGATCGCCACTGCGTTCAGGTGATGGACTGACTGGCTGCATCCAGGAGATCGTGCGGCCACTGCTTACCCAGGACATCAGCCAACACCGGATCCGGGCTTCCTACACAGTACGGCGTTTGCTCGGTGTCTTTGACTGCGAGTTCCACCGGAGCGCCAAGCATGCCCCAAGGTTCGATGGAGTTGGCCAGGTAGCCCGTCAAGCGCAGATCCGCATACTCCGGCTCCCAGTAGATCGCGAAGGTACGCTGCAAGTCCTCTGGATGGATGGCTACCCACACGCCGTAAGTCAGCGACCCTCCGCCAGCCAGTTGCACGGGTAGAAGCGCTCTGATGAAGGGTCCAATGTTGGGGATCTGCATCATGACGGACTCGTTGGGGTTTCCATGGCTTAACCACGAACCGGCGGCCTCGTGCTGTTCCGGGCTATCAAGTACAGGATCGGGCAAAAGGAAACGCAGGTTCTTCTCGTGCTCGGCAGCGCTGCGGCCGCACATTGTGCAGGCAAAGTCTGTTGGGTTGTCCATGAATCTCCCGGCTTCTTTATGAACGTTGGCTTGAGCCTAACGTGAAAGAACGCTCTTCCTGGATGCTTCGGCCTTGGTTGCGGCAACGATGTCCCCGAACTCCTTGCGGCTCAGATACTCACCGCCGGCAAGACGAATGGTGCGCCCCATGTAGGGGTCCCGTTGCAGGAGTTGCTTGTCTCCCAATCTGATCGTGGTGTAGCCGGCGCGCTTCTCGGCACTCGACCGTGCGTCCGCCCACCAAACCAAGACAATCAGAGTGAAGCAATAGACGGCCATCACGGCCACAAGCGTGTCGGTGAACCATGACTGCGGAACGCCGGCCCTCATCAGACACAACGATACGACGCAGACACCCACCAGGGCCGTCGTGGTCCGATAGCGCCACTTGGTTACCGCATAGGCCGTGTGCCCAGGAATTAATCCTGTCTTGGTGTCTGTAGGCACTGGACATTCCCCCTTGTGATCAGCCTGCTGATACGCAATTCTCTCCTTCAGAAATAGCAGCATTGCATATAAATCCTGCTCGTATTCCTGGACCGGGCATTCATCCAGCCAGATACACACCTGTCCATTACGTCGTCAGTTTGGTACCGTTTACGGGTTCTGCCCTACCCCAAGGGGCAGGCACCATGTTGCAGGTTTCAGTGAGTCCTTGCTGGACCGAAAAGAACCGGCGCCCCACGGCGCCGGTTCTTTTCTTGGTTTCTTGGGTTGGGACTCGCGCTACAGTTCTGCTGCCGGCACGCGTGTCCAGAGCGACTCCACGATCGAAGACACTGTCCCAAACAATTCCGGTGTGGACAGTTGGAACAATGCATCGGCCAGGAAGTCGCAGGAAGCTGGTTCCAAGACGATGTCTTCACAACCGTGAACGGGTTCAGCCCACAAGGAGGCACCGAACTCATCCAAGGTGCCGACCAGATAGCGCTCCAACACGCTGGCAACGTCGCCCGTCACGAGCAGATCTCGGAGACCGTGGGCCCTGAAAGCAGTGTCAAGCACTTCGTTCACCAACGCACCCGTCATTTCCGTGCAGCTCGTACGCAGGAAGCGAGGTCATCGTCTGCAGAATGGCCAGCAACGACGTTGCGTCCTCGGTCGAGAACCTAGTCACGTTCGACCACTCGCTGGCGGCGCCATAGTAGTCATCGGATACAGCGATGCTTGCCAAACGCACCGCGAGTGCGAAGTCCTCTTCGCCAAGCCCCTCCCCCAAATCCAGGGCCTCCATGAGGCAGCGCCGCCTTGAATGGAACGCATTCAAACCATTGAAGCCAAGCGACACAGCAAAACGATCGGACGAGGCACCGGGACCATTCCAAATGCCCATAGCTGCCACGAGAAATTCGTGTAGCTCGCAATCAGACCCTGAGACAACTTTATTCACGTGCAAAGTCAATCACGCAGGTAGCCCGACAGATGCACGCCACGACGGTTTCATTTATTGTCGGTGGCACCCTTTACGATGATTCCAGCCAACTTCATTCAGGGGGATCACCTTGTACATACCGTCCAGGCGGGACGAATTGCTTCGTCACTTCAACATCATGGTTTTGAAAGAACTTCAGCGCTTTCGATGGAAGGTCTACAACGAGACCCTTCTGGCGGGAAGGTTCAATGAAGCCCTGGACATCGCAGCCAAGACACTGGAAGAACAGAGCGCCGAGTATGAGCTCTGGTTGTCAGGCCCACAAGGCCGCGGGCCCCACGTTTCCGCAGCAGACAGAGGGTGCATGTATCTCGCGGCCATCTTTGGGCGGCTGGACATCATCGACAGGTACATCAGCTTCGAACAACTCGGGCTGGACGAAGCAAAGCGTCCCTACCGGCCTCTGGGGTTCGCTGTGGATTCTCACAGAGGCATCGAAACCGACGATCAGCTGCGGGTCAGACATGAGCATAACGGTGCTGCCGCCGCCGAAATCCACACCGAACGCCTGCAGCAAGCACAGGAGCACCGGGCAGACCATGAGCGCTTCAAGGCCCTGATGAAGGCAGTGAAGCGTCAGCCAGGCGTACTGCAGGTTGACCTGAAGTCGGCAGTTCCTGGCAAGGACACCAAAGCAGTGACCAGGATGATCGACCAGCTTGAGGCAGCCGGGCTCGTAGCTACCAAGAAGGTCGGAAGCCGGGTTGCCGTCTGGGCAGCTGATGCGCCAGGCGTGCCACCCGTGTCCGAGCGGCGGGAACAGCGCGGGGCCTGGGCCTCGGACATTGACGCCTATCTGGAAGAGCCTTCACACGAAGACGAGGACCCGGCCCGAACCGTGGCAAACATCGAGCAACTTGCCGCGACGATCAATGAGGCTGCCGAGGAGCCCGCCACAGACGAAAGCCTGCGGCCAACCCCTCTGGACTTCCTGAATTTCCCAAGCATCCTTTCTCCGACCAAAAGCGAGGGCATTCCGGTCTACTACGACCCCGAGGAACTGGCCATGGCCTTCTGGGGTCATCATGATCTTGCCGAAAGTGCTGTCCTGGCCCAGCGGATCATCGAGGGAGGAGGCTACGACACGACTGCCAACCAAAAGAAAAAGTGGCTCCGAGCCAGTCCACGCCACACCCATGTTGAGCGGATAGCTTTCGTTGGAAAATACCTCAATCACGGTCGACCAGGGTGGCTGCTCAAGGAAGTTACTTAGCCAACCGGGAACAGCGTCCCGGTCACAGCATTCACAGCGTCGTCAGCGTGCACTGATCCTGATAAGGCACCAGACTTGGAAGTCGCCTGCTGGGTGAAGCAGAAGCCGGTACGGGCTGCCAAAGCCACAACGACCTAAGCGACTTTCTTCAGCACGTCGGCATCCTGAAAGTGAAACCACATGACTAAAAGCCACCGTTCCACCTTCAATATCAACGAAACCTGGTTCGAGGGCTGGAATCCTCTTCGGGACGAGTACGGCTATCCGATCAACACGACAATGCCCCCGGGCTTCTACATCGAGCACGGCAGCTCCGTCATCAAACGCTGGTACCCGGAAACAGGAATGTGGAATCACTTCATGGACCTCACCCGGATGTCGCCGGATACATTCCGGGACGTGATTTTCCGCGTGCCCCCGGAACTGCCCTTTGAAGCGCTTGACCACGATACGAAGAAGTCGGTCCGGAAAGCCCGGTCACAGGGCAGGGTCCGGCGACACATTGCTCCCCTACCGGCGACCCTGGACCCGACAGGCGATGCACGCCGACGACGGGAACGAAACGCAATCTATAGCCGTCGCTTCGGGGTAGCAGCGGTACAGATCGGCGGCGTGTTGGCCGCCGTCGCCTTGCTGGTACGCCTTCTTATGGGATAGAGATCGGCACTTTCTCAGGGCCAGTTGAGGGCCATCATGAGATGAACAGAGCCCTGCGACAAGGATCGGAGGCTGTCATGATCCAGGCCCTGCTGTGCAAGCTGAACATACGCCATGACTGGCACGTCGAGCATGCCGAAGACGGAACCATGTACAGACGCTGCCGCCGATGTGGAAAGGACGACGACGAAAGAAGCAAAGGCCACGGCGGAGACTTCAGTTCCTGGGCTGATCCCTCGGCTGGAGGCGGCTGACACCTCGGTCGATCTTGCTCTGGTCCTCTTGGTTCTTTTTGTGCTCAGCAACCAAGTGCATCATCGGCTGAGGCATGGAAGAAGGGACCAAGGCGCACGTACTGAATGTCTGAGGGTGAGAAGAATGACCGGCCCGCATCGATCGCGCTGAACTCTACTTGGACACCGCCGTCTGGAACCTGGTCTCCGACGATTCGTCGGAGCGTTTCGGATTGAAACTGGATCTGCTTACAACCGGGCAGCTCGCGTTGCCAGACGATCCTGGCATCCGTGGGCAACTCGACCCTGCTGAAAAGCAATGCCTCCTGCTCGCTCGTTCCAGGCTTCAGGTTGATTTCGTAGAGCAGCACCCTGTCAGCGAACCGATAGACGCTGACGTACTTGTCACGAACGTGGCCGCCGTTCAACGGCAGCGCAGGATCAGGATCATACGCAGACCCAGGCAAGTAGTAATTGTCAGCCCTGTGGTTAGCCTCCCAGTCTGCTGACAGCGCACCGTATTTCGTCAACTCTGGCAGGACTGGTTCCGCCGGCGTGGCGGGAGCCGGCACCGGAGCCACGACCGGCGCGGTCGGAGGAGCCGAAGGCGATGCGGAGGACGGACCAGGAGTCGCCGTCGCCTCAACGGTTGGAGTAACTGAGGCTGGACTGGCTGTCGGCTCCGGTGATGCAGCCTGGGAAGGCGTCGACGTCGCCGTTGCTTTTGGTGCTGCAACGGGACCCACCGTTCTGCCGATGGCTGCCACGCCGGCAGTTCCCAGGACCCCGCACAGGGCAACAACGCAACTGACGATCAATGCCACCAGCTTGTTTTGCTCGTAGCCGTAGAGTTCCCTGCGGTGTTTGTCTGTCTGCTGCCCGGCCACGATGATGATGACATCAACCAGCCACCAAATGCCGTAGCCTCCCAAGGTGAGCAGCTTCAGAATGCCCGTTCCTATCTTGCCCAAGTAGAAACGGTCGATGCCAAAGGTTCCAAGGAACAGGGCCAGCAGCCACGTTGTCACGAACGACTTCGGCTTCGGATACCGAAGATCTGCGGGAGCGTGCGGCTGATCAGAAGTCGGACCACCCGGGTACAGCACGCTCATGTTCATCCTTTCGAAGCGATGAATGGTGCGCCAGCGTACCGTCCCCGACTCAATGACTGAACGTCAAGAACAGGACAAGACCGGCGCCTCTGCTCTGGATGATAGATCCGGCAGTGGGGACTGTCCATGGCAATTGGGGCCCATCATTGGCCAACGACACAAGGGAGCTTTGTGCAGCAAGGCTCGCGCCAGCAGGGTCTTGCCAGGCAGCTACTGTCCATGGACGACAATGTCGACGCTGCCCGTCCCGGGCTGTGCCCACGGAAGCCTTCCGGCCGCCGCCATCTCTTCATTTGCTTCCAGTACTGCACTCCGGACATCGCTTCCCTGGCTGTCCAACAGCACAACAAAGGGAACCGCGCGTGTCCGCCACCTGTCCACGACATTTGGCAGGATCGAGGCGAACAGCGCGGCTACAACTGGCGCATTGTCGCAGCCACTAGCAATCACCACATGCCCCTGGTCGTTCCCCACCCACTCCAAGTCGGACATGAGTGACACGACCGCGTCGAGCCCGAAAACGCGATAGGGAAACACGAACTCTTTTCTCAAGTAGTCGATCAGCCCTTGGCGATCCACAATGCCGGTGAAGTCGAGCCGGAAGACGCTCATCCCCGAGTCTGCACCGCGCGACGCCCATCGAAGGCTTTCGGCTGGTGTCATGCCCAGGTGAACGGAATGCTGTTGAGGGAATGCGGCCTTGCTCACCTAGTGAACCTACCGCCAAGGCGGCTCACGGCTTATTCCCTTGGACAAGCAATTGTGACCCCTGAACCTCCAGCCGACACCCATTTCCGTTGACATCGGCCGTGTGTAAGTAGCGACCGTCAAAGACAGCCGACTCGACTACTTCTGACAGCTCAACCCGTGATGTTTGCTCGCCGGACCGAGCAACAAGCCGCACCGACGTCTCACATACGAGAAGCCACTGCTCGCCGGTACGGAACGCCAGGACGATGTCTTCGTCGTCGACCGAAAGCACCTCCGGGCCTTGGACTGGGTCGGCCGGCAACACAATGACGCTTCTTGCACTCCACGCATGAGCGACACTGCCGCTCATTCCCACTGCAACAGGCCGCCACCCAGGAACCTCAATTTGCCAGGAATGGGTGTCATCCAGGGTGACTGACAGGCTCGCTCGTCGGATGTCATCCGTAGGTGTCTGAATCAGTGTGAACTTGCGGCCGACGGCCAGGAAGTCCACACGGCTAGGCATCCGCGGGATCTGTCGGCTGAAGCCCTCTGTTCTCGCAAGCTTTCGCTGCACCGACCTCAGCAGCGGCAGTGTCTCTTCGTCGGAAAATCCAGTCGTGATGGACCACTCGACTCCTGATCCGAATACATCGCTGATGAATGCAATCTCAGTTGCCAAGATAGCCCGCTGCCAGTCAGCAGCCGTTAGGTTCTGCCGCTGCTGGATTCGCACCGCGGTGTGTTCACCCCGGCTCAGCACCTCCGGGACGCTGTTGAAGCCCATGGCCACCGCCATCGCTTCAGTGCACCGAGCCGGGCCGCCCCACTCCCGCAATCCGCATCGCAACAGTTCGCGCTCCTTGTCCGTCAGATCCAGATCGAACACTGCTACTTCAGGTATGTGCGAAGGGCCGCGAAGAGCACGACCCTCAGTTGTTGACGCCGTTGGGACTTCTCCAGACTCCCGAGGCTCCCATTTCATCTCGTACAGGGCCCTGGCATACGACTCCCCAATTGAATCCAGTCACTGGCAGAAACAATGTCAGAGAGGCTGTCCAACAGATAAGCGATGTCCTGATCCTCGTTGTCCGGAGTCAGGACCGGAACCGAGTGATCGAGCCAGCCCGCCATGACGCCTGGACGATGCACCGGGCTGTCCATTGCGACCCAAACCACTGACGCTGCCTCGGTGAAGTCGATGGCATCGAATGCTGAAGCTTTGGGCCAAGAGCACCAAGCCGCGCGGAAGGCAGACGTGAACTCGTCCCGAGTCGCGGGCAGCCTGACGATCCCACGAGCCAGAACCCCGAGCGCCAGTCCCTCGACGATCTGCTGCACCTGTTGATCCTTCCTCACAGTTCGAATGCTATTGGAGGTAACGTCCACGCGAGTGTTCTGCCTCCAGGAGCATCGATCTAATCGACCCAGTATGCTGCACCAGGATTCAGCTCTCGAGCCAGTTCCGCATGCGCTTCCCACCTATTATCCAACCAACCATCTGTCCCAACAAAAAATATTCTCTTCAAATACGCTTCAACAATTGTATCTAACATATTTTTGACAGATTCGTATTGCTTCTCATGTTCCAAATCCTCAAAAGTAAAGTGGTAGATCGGCTGATCTTCAATCCGGGAAAGATCAATAAAGGAATAAGCACTACCACCATCAGTTAGGATTGGGAACCAAGATGGATTCTCACCAAGTTCATTTACAAATTGATCATAGATAATCAAAGACTCATCAAGCGCAGGAAAGTAAAGACCTGGGACGAGGTGCAAGTCATTGAGAGCCGGATCCCCTTCCCAGCTTGTTCCGTCATGCCACGCATACAGAGCAAGTAGATCCGAACCGGGCTCCAGCCCCCTGGGACGTAGCGCGCTCTGCACTTCGTCGGCTGCTAACCCTGGGCGAAGACGACCAGCAACGGGGATATGCAAGTCCCGCAAGTAGCCTTCAATAAGTGCGGTTGATTCTTCAATTGAGCGCGTCATGGGATGAACCTTACATTAAATCGATCACCATCAACAATGTTGTAATCCTTATAGAACTTAGCGAGCACCTGACCCTGATACGCGTTTTCTTTCCGAGGAACAGCCATAACGGTCGCCCCGTAGCCACCTTCGTAAGTAGACGCGAACGGATACTCGTCCCACTGCATTTGATGGCCAGCGGATGCGCCGCCTAGACCTTTCTTGGCTTGATATCGATTCCGATCATTATTGGCCTTCCCTTCCAGTCGAGTCAACTGCGTTGGGGCCCCACCTGCAACGGCATTATTGAAGTTCTGTTCGATGGTTGGTGCGACACTTCGTTGGAAATATACGGTCGGTATATCTTCAGGTTGCAGCTGAACCGTGCCATTACCTGGATTGTTGTCCGTATCATCAATCGGGTTCCCATCCAAAATGCGGGCACCTTCGATTAATCCTTGACTTACACCTGAAGCGACCTGGCAAACATACATGTTGCCCGTTGCACAGCCACCCATAAAGATTGCCCTGAACGAGTAAGCCGCACCTTCAGCTGGTCCATCCGCACCCAAGTTGGCCGCGTCGCGCGCCTTTGGGAAATAGTCGCCGTCAATGTAGGGGGCAACTGAGTTCCAGTTACTCTCGAAGTTGGAACCCGGTGACGAAGGAATCTGCGCTTGTATAGGTTCGGGAGCCTCTACGATGCGACCCGGATTCTCGTACTTAGCTTGCAAATCAGCAGCAGATCCAGGGACAGCGCCGGAAGATCCGTCGGCCAGGCAGTCACACGCAGGGCGGAGGCCACTCGGATCCGAGGCATTGATGACGTTGCCGAATGCATAGGTATAGGGAGTAAAGCCGCGGTGGTCCTCCGTGCTGAGGATCGGGTCGGGAGAAGTGAAAACTCCCAGTACGGAATCGAGCTCCCTTGCTCCGAGGTGGGTCAACGAACTAACGGTGTCATCGAGTCCGCCGATATAGCCGTTGACAGCACCGAACCCCGCCGCGTTGGCAGCGTTTGTACCAGTTCCTGCAGTCGTACTCGCCGCCGCCGTGAAGGCGGCGTTGCCCGAGGCTGTGCCATTTGAACCACGGGCAAGGCCCATGGGATCAGTCCGCCGCACAAGCGTGGTGATGTTGGTCGTGCTCGCGGTGGTGTTGGGCAGCGTCATCGTTTGCGCGGTGTTCACGCTGTCACCAATGATGAAGGCCAACTTCGTGGTGCCGGCGCCGGATGCAGTACGTTGCCCCACGACCTTACCGGCAAAGGTATACGTCTTCGTGGCGGTCTTAGTTCCGGTGGCTTTGTTGTGATGGGCAGTGATGCTGCCCAAGGTGACGGTCGTACCCGTGCCGTCCGTGATACCTACGAGATTGCCGGTCGCATCGTAGTATCGGGCGCCCTGGTCATCAGCGATGGTGGCTCCGGCCGCAGGCGGTGTACCCGCCGTAGCGTTAGGGTTCGGGTTGCTGGGGATCGTGCTGATCCCGACTGTTGTGTCCAGCCGACCGTCCAAAGTGTAGGTCAGCGTCTGGCCGGCACGTCCCGTCAAGCGGCCAGCCGCATCCCACGTGAGCGGACGCGTGGTCGCTGTGCCCCCGGCAGGTGTCGACACCACGGACTGAGGCCGGTGTGCTCCAGCCGATCCAGGCGTCGGGTAGGTGTAGTCCTCGGTTACAGCAAGCGCGCCGTTGGATCCAAAGCGCTTGACCTGCGACCGATCACCGGCAGCTGTATATGTATACGTCTGCGCATACGGCGCTGGTCCGCCCAGCCCCGATACAAAGGTAGCTGTTGATGCTGGTGCCGTGCCGCAGCTTAGGTTCGCCGGTGTCCACACCGCCTTGACGCGATCGGCATGGTCGTAGCTGTAACACTGTGAATCGGCTGGCGAAGAAGGTCTGGACGTATATGCATGTTGGCGTTCGGTGATCCTTCCCACGGGGTCGTATGTGTAGCTGGTGGTGCCCAGGTCAGTATCAACGAGCGAGCCAATGAGCTTATTACTTGCGACAGTATTTGAGAGTCTGCCTGTGGAGTCATCCCAGTTGAAGGTGACCTTGTTCGTGCCAGTGGTGTTGGCACCGCTGGTCGCATTGCTGTCGTACTGCGAGTACGAAGCGATCTGGTTCAAGCGGTTGTAGGTTCCGCCACCGACGATGTAGTTCGATCCCGAACGGACTTCGTAGGGGTTGTCGTACGTGTTGTACACGTTGGTGACAGATTCCGCAGGAAGGCCAGCAATAGCCGGAGTTCCGGCCACGTTCGACTTGCCCGTCAACGTCGTCGTATTCGTGAACGTGTACGACGTTGATCCGAACCCTGTCAGTCCGGCCGGCAGTGTCGTTACGGTCGTCCCGGGCGTGTAGGCCAGATCGAAGCCACTGTATGTTGTCGTCACAGGCTGGTCGAACGCAGCGCCATTGTTCCTCGTGGAGCTGGCCAGAACGCCAAGCGGGTTGCCTGCCCCGTCGTACGTGTTTGTGATGAGGGTCTTCTCGGCACCCCCGGCAGGAGTGACAGTCTGTTTTGTGGTGCGATCCAGTACGTCGTAGCTGTACTTGGTGACCGTATTCAGCTCGTCGGTGCGGTTGGCTACCCGTCCTGCAGCGTCATAAACAGTGGAACTGGTGCCTGTGTCAGGATCTTCGCTGCCAACCAAGCGCCCTGCTGCATCGTAGCTCCATGTCCAAAGATTGTAGCCATCCCCCATCCGGGTAAGTTGGCCCAATTGGTCGTACACGTAAGAACTGACGTCAGCCGTCCCCGTAGCCGCAGACCCGTAATAAGTCTTTCGGCTCTGCAGTTTGCCTCGGGTATCGACCAACGTAGTAATCGGCGACTTGGCGAATCCGGTGTCGTTCGTAACGGCAACGGTTGTCGTGTCAAGCCCGTTGTACGTGTACTGGGTCTTCCATAGCTCATCGTTGTCCCATGCCATCGCACGTTCCGCGGTAACACGACCGTAGGCGTCGTAGTCGAAGAGCGTGGACGAAGGCACGGCGATCGAGGGGGTGACCAGTACGCCGTCTGGTGCCGAGGAGACGAAGTAGGGGTTACGGACCAAATCCTTATTGCCCGCGGAGTTGTAGGTGATGTCCGTGACGATCGAACCGCTTCCAGGCGACTGCGACTGCGTTTGCCGAGGACGTCCCATACCGTCGTAGATGGTGAAGCTTTTCGTCGTCTGGCCGTAGCTGTTGACAACTGTCTTTTGAACCCACGAAGGACTTGCCTGCGAGACGCTGTAATTGGTGGCAACAGACGGCACGGTGGGATTGCTCCCCTGTGGGCGGCGAACATCCCACGACTTGATCTCCCGGCCTGACGGATCGTAAGCGGCGCTCGTCTCATGTCCGTTCTGATCGACAGTCTTAAGCGTATTGCCGCGGATGACGTCGAGTGTCGTAATGGTCTGCCATTGGGCCGAATTTGTCGTCGTTACCTGTGTAACCGGCCCCGTGGCTGGCGAATAGGCTGTTTTTGTCGTCCGTGTAGTACCTGTACTTGTATCGGTCGCCTGGGTAGGCCGGCCGAGTGCGTCGTAAGCCGTCGTAGGCCCGCTCTGCCAAGCAGTTGCCGTTCCACCAGCCACTGCAGTGGCGATATCGCTGCGTGTCTTGTCTGCCTTCGTGGGAGCAACGTACCCGGAAGTCCCCGGCACAGCAGACGTCGATCCGTCGTAAAGAGTCCGTAGGGACTTTAACAGGGTAACGCCAGGGGTATTACAGACGGACGAATAGGTGGAGGTCACGGCAGGCAGCGACAGGATATTCAGCTCCGCGTTGTCTGCATAACTGATTGTGGTGCAACTGTCATCAGAGAGTGTTCCCAGCTCACCGTCATCGCTGATGGTGACCACACGCCCCAGCGTGTCGTACGTGTTGGAGGACTTCGTTTTCCGCCAGCCATTGCCCTGCCCGGAAGCCAACTGCGTTTGCGTAAACTTCGTTCCGGTGAAGTAGGACTTGACCGAGCCAAGGGCTGCTGATGAGGTGGCAGTCGGGTACTGCGAGTTCCACGGAACAGTCACCGTTCCACTCATGTACGTCCCGCCGGTGCCCCGGTAGCTGCGGTTTTCGAACACCCGACCTGCAAACCACGGCGAGTCCGGAATGTTTGTAGCGGTCGCGCCGTCCGAGGATGCGAGTTTGATTGACCGCATCGCTCCGGAGGAATTGGCCGGCGTGCCGTCATTGCCACGGAAATACGTGGTCAGCGTGTACGGATTGTTGCTTTGCACCGGGTCATTGCCGGTGATGGTTTTGACCTGCGACCATCCGCCGAATACAGACCACGTCTTCTTTGAACCACCCGTGGTGGTGTCGATCTTAGGTCCGGCATACTTCCACACAGGGTCACCGATGTAGTCATATCGCATCATCACAGGCGTGCTGCCGTCGACACCCATGCTTGGCGTCGTCGTGACCTGTTTGACCGGATAGATGTTGAAGTAGGACATAGTTTCCGGCTCAACGATGGGTTCAGTGGGCACCCACCATTGCGGAAAGCACATCTTGGTGTTGTTCTCGGGGACGATGTCCTGATTGCCGTCCCGGTCAACGTCTTCGTCCGTACAGTTCGGCTGCATGTATTCCACCGTGGTGGTGGCGCCGGTGCTGTTCCTGATCCAGTCAAGGCGGATACGGTTCATCGTCGCCTGGCCGGAGCGCACATCCCAGACCCGGTTCTTCTTTCCGTGGCCGTCGAATTCAGTGGGTGGGTCCGTAACCCATGACGTAATGCCGGTCGAAGTCGTGTCCGCGCCTGAGTGGGTGATGGACTTGAACCACAGCGCCGGGCGGGCACCAACTGCATCGTAAGGATCAGGCATGCTGTGCTGCAGGTACCAGTAGTCAGTGTTGCCGTAGCTGGTTCCGTTCACGAGCGTCTGAGACAAAACCGTCCACAACCGGTAATGCGTGTAGAACGTCGGAGCCTGCACTGTGCAGCCAGATGCAGTCGAGCAATTGAACTCCTCGTACGGGACATCATTGCCACTAGAGCAATCGCTGCCCTGTTCGCAACGCCCGGTGTAGCCGAAGTTCACAATCAGTGGAGCCTTGGCCGTGAGCTCAGAGCCGGCGCGCATGCCGTAATCCACGCGCGCGAGCCTGCTGGCCCGCACATAACTGAAGGCTGTACCCGTTCCGGCTTCGGAGACGTAGAAGTTGGTATCCTGGGTGTAGTAGAACGCCTGCGAGTTACCGTGAACGTCTACGACGTAGTCAAGGTTCCAGGCGTAGGCCTGCTGGCAAAAGGACGCCTTCAAGCTGGCCGCAGCGCAGGGTTGGTCGCCATTGGCAGCCCCGACAGGAACGTAGTCGGCGGAATTGGTAGTAGCTTTGCCGGTGGTCCACCCGGGAAGACGGTTCAAGCCAAAGTAGTATTGCGTGCCCTCGGGATCAGTCAGCCGCCAGTATTCACCGTCACGGGTACCATTCGTCGTGCCATGGGCGATGTACTCCAAACGACTGCCGTCGTCGTTTAGCAGCCGGTACTTGAGTTTTGAGTCGCCCTGACTTTCGTCCTCGACGATCACACCTGATCGATTACCAAAGGAGATCGTGAATTCCTGGCCGCCCGGGTTGCCACAGAGGTCGTAGGTCTTCGTGTTTACCGGAAGCTGGTCCCGGCAAGACCCGAACTTCTGCCTGATTGAGCCGGTCCCTGAGAGCTGCCAGCCATCTCCGACGACTGAAGCCTGGGTGTTCGTCGAACTGGTCAACCCATCCAAGGTAGTCGAGTCATAAGAGAGGCCCAGTGACGGTGTCTTGCCAGCGGGCGCGTTGCGGATCGGGAAGGGATAATTCCACGTAAAGCCGCCGGTTTGACCCGTAGTCCCCCACGAGCCGGACCCCACACCCGGTACAGCCGTGAAGTTCGACGTGCCGTTGCCACTGGATGGAACCGTCGCCATCATCGGCACGCGTGCAGGGAGTTTGCTCTGCAGAGCAACCCTGTTGGCGGTCGGGCTATCACCGACCACTGTGTCGGCACCAGGTGCAACAGCCGTTGCCTCCACTCCGGACGGGGCTGGCGCCGGTGGGGCTTGTTCAGTCCAACGCTCGACAGGAATTGGCTCCACGTCATGCGCCACGTTCTCCAAAGCTGAAGCAGCAGTGGCGGGCAGCTCCGGCAGGACGTTGAACGCACTACCGCTGACGATAAGAGCACCTGAAAGGGCTCCGGTAAGGAGAGCCTTGAGCGGCAGGGCCAAATACTTTGGGGTTCTCATTGGAGCAGGCCGTCCTTTTCGGTGGTGCCGCCGGTATTCACGAAGGCCTTCTGGATGGTGGAGAACTGGGTGTCGGTGAGGATTTCCTGGGTAAGAATCGGGCGGTAGATCTTGCCGTTGAACTGCTGGGCTCCACCGATGCTCTGGCCGACGATGACCTTCTGTGTGGACGCAGCGGGCAGGATGTTTTGCTGGGAAGCAGCAATCACCCAATCGGAAATCGATCCGCCGACCTGGGAACTGAGCCTGAGCTGGCGGTTGATCTTGTCATACACTGCCGTCACGTAAGACCAGTAGCCCGCCGGAAGAATGCCGCTGTCTTCGTTCACAATGTGACTGGAATTGACTCCCGTCCACGCTTGGAGCCTCACCGAGCCCCATTCACCAATCTCAAGCGCCGCTCCAGGCGTTGAACCGGCAAGCTGAGTAATCAGCGAACGGATGTCTTGAACCTGCCCCCCGCCAACGCTTGTGGGGCATACCCATGCTGCGACACTGAAGTCTCCTGATGTATCCACAGCCCGGGCAGCCGTTTCGGCTTTTCCGGCCCCGGGATTGAATTGCAGCGCCCTGGCATTCCTGGATGCCAGCGGTATGGTTTCTTCAGTGCAGAGGCCCTCGGGCACGCGCTGCCCGGATATGGTTCCTTCAGCGTGGATGTCGACCCACTTCGCATTGCCAGTCGGCGCCAAGCCAACGACCGTCTTGTTCAGGATGGGCTCGGCAACGGTAAGTGTGGCGGTCTTGGCGGCCCCACTCTGATAGTCCTGGTCATCCGGATCGGTCCCGGCGACGTTGCCAGCTGCGTCGAAAGCCCACACCGACAGGACCGTCTGTTGGTTGACCGCACCGATGTTGATCACCATGCTGTCCCCGTCAGGGCAGACGATAACGAATTCCTCGACCGGCGGCGTTTGGCAATTCACGTTGGTTGGCGGAGTCACCGCGGCTTCCTTACTTACCGCATAGATAAACCCATCAGCACGAAGTATTCGGCCGTCGACGTAACTGTTGCTGATCTTGAACGGGTAGACCTGGTCACCGGGCGCATGGCCATTGTCGCTGTAGCTCGTGACGCCGGTGGATTGATTGGTGGTCACGGTGTACGCGGCATTTGCCACTGGTTCGATTTTGGGTGGAGTCGGCGCCGTTAGATCCACAGTGAACTTGAAGGTCATCAGCGGCGAAACACCCGCATAGTCGTCATAGGTCCTCGCCTCGAAGATATAGTCACCCTCGGTCAATGCCGGGGCGGATCCCCACTCCATGGTTTCCGCGTGCCATGCGGGCGAGGCATTCTCGACAACGCCGCTGAAGATGCTCCCACCGCCTGATGCCCGGCGGACACTGTAGACCACCTTGATTTCGCCGCCGTCCACGTCGTCGCCGACCATGGCTGTCAGCTTCGGCTTCGAGACACGGGTGACATATTTGGATGTTGTCCCCCATGGAGTACCGGTCCAACGACCGGACTGAATGGAATGGATAGCCGGACCGATGGGATTCCGGTTGTAGTCGACCCTGATGGCGCCGGAATTGGCGAACCGCTTCCATGCCAATCCGCTGGTATCCAGTTCATTGTCGGCGGCAAGCATGATCGTCCACTTCGAGGAATTCAGCAGGATGTTCTCAGCAGCAAGGAGATCGAAGCCAACCATTCCTGCAGGACAGGCCGAGCTGTAACCCTTGGCGACGTTCCCGCGGTCAGTGCGCACTTTCAACTGCGGCTGGTTGTTCCA
The DNA here is from genome assembly GCF_044769225.1 of Paenarthrobacter sp. NPDC090522. NCBI lineage: Bacteria > Bacillati > Actinomycetota > Actinomycetes > Micrococcales > Micrococcaceae > Paenarthrobacter > Paenarthrobacter sp. NPDC090522. The sequence goes on along the minus strand of NZ_JBIVXL010000028.1, from coordinate 24,099 downwards.
CGTTGTGCCGGTACCGACTTCGCCGGTGATCCAGGAAGCGATACCCGTCAGGGTGCACGAGGAGGACCAGGTCTCCAGAATTTCGAAGCGGGCGTTGATGAGGTCCGCCGTGGCATCGAAGGTCTTGCCTTCGAACTGGAAGTACGAACGAGCAAGATGCGTTACGCCATCCGGTGCCCAATAGTTGGGAAGGTAGCCGACGTTCATGGTCTGATCCGTGAACTGGCCGTTCCAGTACGAGGTGTTCGGGTAGGCAGTGTCGACGAAGACATAGGAGGTCCGGGGTGTGTTCCACGGTGGGTCCACAAAGATCGGGTACTGCAGGTCTGGCGTGTTCAGGATTTCGTCCATGCCAAAGATCTGGGTCTGCTTGCCGGATTCCTGTCCCAGGCTGAACGTGAATGGCCGGGTGAGGCCCGGAGTGCCGGGATCCAGGGCCGAAGCGCCGGGCTGGGATGAGTCCCACCACTGTCCGCCGCCCATGTGCAGTTCCACCTGTCCGGAGTCGCTGCCTGTAGCGGTCAAAGTTCCTTCGGGCGTCTCCGTGAGGTTCGTATTACCGGCATCGAGGAAGAGCCGCATCTGAACAACACGGGGATCCTTTGCGGCCTCGGCCGATTCGATCTTCAACACCTGCGAGACACCGGTCTGGTGGGCAACCTGGACCAGGTCTACCCCGGGCAGCACTTGGCGGTACGTTGCGACGTTGGCTTCGATCACCGGCTCGGGAAGCGTTCCGAAGGGCCAGGACTGTGCGATCGAGTGGCCTTCCTTGTCATCGATCGTCGCCATGTCGCTCGACCCGCCGGCACCAAGAGTCAAGTCCACGGGGATCTGCTCAGGCTTAATGACGGTCTTGCCGTCCTCGACGGTCTTCACGAGGTCCGTAGAGATATCCACCCAGCCTTGGCTGGTCTCCATCCGCACCGGCGCGGTGTTGATGGTCCGGGTAAAGGTGCCGTCAGGATTGGCAACGGTGAGATCCGTCGGAGTCGTGGCGTCATCGACCACCACCTTCTCCCCCGTGTCCTTCGCTTCGGCCTGTGCCGCCTGCTCGGAGCCTTGCACCGGCTGGGACGGGTCCGTTGCCGGATCGACAGCCGGACTGGTTTCGGCCGGCTGGTTCGCAGGAACGGCAAATGCAGCCGGCACGGAAAGACCGGCCAACAGCAAAGAAACCGTTAGCGCCGGTGCGCAGGCACGACGAAGAAAGGCAGCAGGAGAAGCCACGGCATCACTTTCTGGAGCAGAGTCACTCGACAGAGGGATGCGTCAGTTGCCGTCCGAAAACCCCCAAATTCGACTAGCGAGAGGAGCCTAACCCGGCCATAAGGTTTTTGCCAAACAAAGTCCAGTCAACACTCAGGAAAATATGATTTGTGACAGAAGACACGCGCAAGGACACGACCGTGTATCCACAACACGTCATCTCGCATGTACGCACGGGGAACCCCCGCTGCCCCGCACAGCAGAATAGACCCATGAACATCGATGACACCGATGAGGATCCTTGCGTCGGGCAGGAATGGGCCTACAGGTTGACCGCTGGCTCCCCGTCCAAGCGAGTCAGCGTTCTGGCTGTCGAGCGTACCGGGCGGAAATTCCGGGTCCAGATCCGGTTCCTTGATGGGCCAGCCAGTGGAAAAGAAGAGAACGTTCCCCGGTCACGGCTGCGTGTGCCGTGGGAAGAAGTTGCCGCGTTCGACGCGCCAATGGCCGCCTGGAAACGATTGGAAGCCGAACCCATCGACAGGACAGAGTCCTCGGCCTTGTGGACCGTCCTGGAGCTCCTGGTCCCGGATCAAGTTGCCGAGCTCTTTCTGACTTCCGTGGACGATGCCTTGGTCGTGCATGACCAGGCCCAGCTTGAAGTGTTGACCGGCGAGCCTATGTCGTCCCTGAAAGAATCTTTGTCCTGGGAGGAATTCGAAGGCAAGCCCTGTTTCACTCCCCTGGCGTCAATCACCATCGCGCAGATGGTGTGCCGGCAGAACCCGGAACCGGTCGTGGATTGGATTCTGACCGAAGAAGCTACGGCCTTGAGAAGTCAAAACGCGGCGGTGAACGATTGAGCCATGAAACCGGCAAGCCCGCAGAGTCCTCACCCGAGTACGAGTACAGGTACTACCTGAGATATCAGAAGCCGCGGCACGAACTCCTGCGCCAGTGGTGCGGATACCGGGCGGTGACCGCACACGAACGGCTCCTGGCAGCAGAGGCCGAGGTGAACCGTCTCAACGTGTTGCTGGCGGGCACCATTGACCAACTGGCAACCTACGACAAGCGTGGCGCCGAAATCGTCGAGGAAGAGCACCGGAGAGATCGCATCAGCGCTTTCACCCTTCGGCCTGTTCCGGAACGTCTACTTGGCCGTACGAGATGCCCGTCATCAGAGTGCCTGCTACGCGTCATTGGCCACGATGACAGAGCTCGTCCACTGCGTCACCACGCTTTGGGAACCCACTCCTTTGCGTGTTGCCTCACGTGCACCCTCAGCGGCCGTAATCTGTACAGCATGGAGAAAACCGAGGTGGCACGACTTGTAGCGTTGACGGGTCTCAGCAAGCAAGTCGTAGCGACAGCGATTGGCACCAGCGTGGCTAGCCTTCGCAGATGGGAACGAGGAGACTCCATCCCTGACGACAAGCGCGCAGAACTGATCAGCTTGGCAGGAGGTGACAGACCAGCTCCCACCTCACCTCGGAAGATACCCGCAGCACATCTGGCGCAGTTCCCGAGTCATATGCTCATCGAAGAACCGGCCCGGCGTTCACAGGGAGGGACGCTCCGGGACGCCTAGGGTCTCTCTTGCTTTCCTGACCTAGAGTTTCTTCAGTTGAACGCGAAAAGGGCGGTTTCCATGAGTGGTCCAGCGGCGGGCTGGTACAGCGATCCTCACGATCCATCACAGCAGCGTTGGTGGGATGGGCAGGTATGGACGTCGCACGTTCGCCCTTCGACATCCCCGGTTGTGGTCGACCCGAACCTGGCATACAGCGGACAGCGCCCAACTGCTATGGTTTTCGACCCAGGCCAGTTGAACGCCGAAGCAACTGTTGCGGTTCATCCGGCCACCGCACCGGCCATCATTGGAGCGTTCTTCCTGCTCTTGGCCTATCTGGGCGGACAGTATGAGTTGTACGTCGTCATGCGATGGGCCGTGACAGCGGCAGCGATATTGGTAGCCGCCATCGCCGGCGGGCAGGGACGAACGCTCTGGGCTGCTGTCTTTGCAGCCATTGCCGTGCTGTTCAACCCGCTTGTTCCGGTCTATGCCACGCGGGAGTTCTGGATCCCGTTCGATGTCGCAGGTCTCGTCCTTTTCTGCGTAGCAGGAGTAAAGCTCCGTGCGTCGGGGTCTGTCAGGCCGGAGTTTCTCCAAGGTGTCCGAACAACGTCATCCACATACGCCGCTCCCGGATCTGAAGCAAGAAGTCCGGTTTCAATTCACCAGACCACCCCTGCAGCAGGGTGGTACATGGATCCCAACAACCCGACACACCAACGCTGGTGGGACGGTCGAACCTGGACCCGGCATACGCAGGTGAAAGCAGGCACGAAGCGGCCCACGAATCCGGTCGCGGTGACCGGATTTGGCCTGGGATTGGCGTCCTTCTTCCTGTTCTCGATCCCTGTATTCGGGCTGGTCCTCTCCTTGGCAGCCATTGTCGTGTCAGCCATGGGACTGCCCCAGACTCACGGAACCGCGAAGAAGTATCGGGTCTTCGCGATCCTTGGCCTGATCCTTGGGATCGTCTACGCGTTCATGGCACTGCTTTACCTCGTCACAGGAAGATGAGGCCGGGACAGGTTCGTGTAATTGGCACCTGGAGCCTTCCTACGGGCGTGGCAACTTGACCCATTCAGTCGCCGGACGTCGCGGCTTCCAGAACAGCATGGAACTCCGGGCTGACGTGGATGGAAAGGCTGCCGTCCTCTTCGGACAGCTGGGTCAGTTGCTCATATCCTGTCCCGTTCCACCAGTAGACATGCGGGCTCACCGGGCCCGGGGCATCGCTGTATCCCATGGCCGTGAACCGCGCCATTCCATCGAGCGCCCCCAAGACACCGGCATCTTCGATGACGTGCCACACGAGTTGATGCCTGTTCGGAACACTCATCAGCCAGCCGAGCTCGGGGCGCGGTTGCTTGCCGGTGAGCTCCGTAGCGATGCCTGGCAGCAACAGCGCTTTGCTGGCTGTGTACACAGAGTCGCCCAGCAGCGCATTGAATGAACCTCCACCTTGGGCAGGAACGGTCTCGACCTGCTCGTGCTCCAGGGCGCGGAGATTCGCCAGCCCCTGTGTCCGGAGCGCTTCCCAACCGCCAAAGGTGTCAGCATGCTTGCGCGCATACACAGCCACCGTGTCAGGAAGATCAAGCGCCAACATCTCCACGACACCCGGAGCGAACTGGCTGTGCGGATACGCATCAAGGTTCGGCAGGCCTGATTCTTCATAGAGTCGCGCGAACGTCTGGCTGGACACCTGGGTGGCCGTGAGTTCTTCGAAGGGATCAGCTCCATCGAAGCTCGCCAGCACACGCTCAAGATGCTGGCGGATGATCTCCCGCCACCCGGATTCCTGCGCGCTATGGCAGTTTGCGGCGACATTCCAGAAACCGTATCCGCGGCCTTCGGCGTCAAGTGCATGATCAGCATTGATCTGCACTTCAAAGCCCAGCTCGGCGAAGACTTCGCGCACCGTAGTCCGGAACCTCTGCGCCTCAGACACAGTGAAGAACGTAAGCTCCTCGTCGACCGGTTCCTGCTCACGCTGTTTTTTCTTGAAGAAGCCCACAAACTGTCACTTTCGTAGTCATTGGCAAAAAAGGAATACTTTGGCGATTCTTCCTGAGTCCCGTCGAATCCGCTCACGACGCGCCCAATTCAGTCCCATCAGGTGCTTAGGGATATGGAATCTGGCCTTGAAGTCGGCGGACAACTGTATCCAACAGATACGCTAACGGTACGCCGGAGGACAGCCCCTCCCTTGAAGACCCAGGAGCCGCATTGGAAGACAACGTCGAACTGGTTGTCCCCCAAACCGCAAGCCCGCAATCATGGTCGCTGTTGATAAACCCAGCGCACAGGATACAAGCCCCTTGAGAATCGATGAGCTCCGTAGCTTCGGGTACGAAGCGATACGTGAAAGGCTTGAACGGCTCCAGCTCAACCAACGGGCCGTCTTTGCTGCAGCCTGCGCACAGCGTCTGTGGCCCCTTTACGAGCGCTTCTCGGAAAGATCCGGAACAGACCCAGAGCCGATGGCCGCGATCCTGGACGAGATCTGGCGCGCACTGGAAGGACCAGGTGCGCTGAACAGCACGGCCCAGGAAAGAGCTGAATCGCTTATACCTTCCGAAGACGATGAATTCTGGATACGCGGGTCCAGTTATGCCCAGAACGCAGCCGCAGCTGTTTACTATGCAGCCGTAACTGCCAGCAGCAGGTCGCCTGAGACAGCTGCTTGGGCGGCTACACAGGTATATGAAGCAGCCGACTACGGTGCACAACAGCTTCTTGAACCACTCGACCTTAACACCCCCGGCGTTGAGAGAGATATCGCCTCTACCCAACAGGTCCAGTCGGCGCTGGAGGGCATCGCCCAGGATCTGAAGGCCGTGGAACAACAGCTGTCCCCTGCGATATTGAAGAACGACAGCCTCTTGAAAGGACGGGCGTGGGCGGCCACCTTGCCGTAGATGGCCGCAACAGCCAAACGAGAGCACATGAAATCGCCCCGCCGGAGTCGGCCGCAATGCCACGCAAATTCTCTAACGATTCCGCTAAATGGCCGATTGTCGTACCAGCCGGCTGCTCAACGCGTCATGGAGCTTCTCAGGCGGCCCGGACCAGAAAAAGTCCGCATCAAGCTCAATCGTCGACCGTACTTTTCCTCAGTATGATTCATGACGAGCGAATCACGTCTACCCACTCGGGGGACCGGCCGTACAACCACAGCGGGAAACGGTCTGTCTCCTCGTCCTGTGAATGTAATCTGATATCGATCCTCGACCCAGGACGTAAGGGAATAATGAACTTTGACTTCTTGCTGTCGCAGGCATGGCTGGAAGGAATGCTCGGTGGCGCCGCATTGGGCCTGGCCCGACTTGTGCTGACGTTTATAGGTCTCGCGCATGGAAGCACCGAAACGCACTATGGCCGACTCTTCCTGTCGCACGTAGTCGCTGCTATCTTCTTCTCAATCCTCGGTGGTGCCGTGGCATGGGGCATGGAAGGCCGGGCCGGCAATTTTACCGCTGGTATCGGCGCAATGCTCCTGCTCTCACTCTTCGCAGGGAAGTACATGTCTGAGCAGAACGATAAGGAGGGATGACATGACGAATAAACCGCGGGTGAAAAAAGATTCCTTCTGGGGGGACCTCGCCAACGCGCTCCTCCTGAGCCCGGTTCATCGAAAGCCTCTGAAGTCATCCGGGGAAACGCAACAAGGCACCGAGCCAACAGCGTCAACGACGAACGTCGCGGCGTCCGCCGTCGTCGATGACGGTTCCCGGCATGAAAATGCCGGCAAACCAATGCCTGAGCAAGTGCAAGAATCACTGGAGACCCAAGAGACGGCTCCGCCAAACGCACAACCGGGCGTCCAAGTGTCGAATGAACTCTCGCCCAGACAGGGAGCCGGGCATCTGGTCCACACCATGGGTGCCTACCGAGACCAGAGACCGTTCGTCTTCCCAGGAACCGTGGATCCGAACCTCGGGCTGTGGGACAAATACCAGATCCTCATGAATATCCGAATCCCGCGGGAGTTAATGAGCGGGGATGTGTGGCAGTCCCACAACTTCGGCCCATGGAAAGGTACCTACTTCTATCCGTCGTCCACCGTCTCAGATCTGCGCCCATTTACGCCGTTCCTCGCCGGGAGTCTTCGATCCGAAACAACCCCGTATCAACTGGGCATTCGAGAATTGCAGTCACTGGGCCTCGAAGCCTTTGAAGTCGCCGTACTGTCTGACTTGTTCCAAGACCGCTCTGTCCGCGACATTGAACGCGACTACCATGTACGTCCTCAGTCAGTACACAGATTGCTGAGTGATCTGTTTGAAAAGCACAGTGTTGGTGACGTGGGCGAACTTGCTGGCCTGCTGTGGTCTGAATTAGGCGAAAGGGCCCGCAACAATGCGGACTCTCGCTCGGAGCCCAAGCACCATACGATCTACACTTTGAAGAACCCAAGTGACCGTTTGACAGAGCGATTGAGGGAATCTATCGCTCGCCACACCGCCGACGCACAAGACGACGTTCTGCATCAGAGTTTCATGAGTTCTCGACAGAATATATGGCTCGACGGGGCAGGGTCGGACCTCGATTTGAATATTCTTCGGCGCAGCGGACTCACCGAGGTCGACTCCAGGCTGATCCTCGTAATTTACGACAAACCTAGAGGTGGCCGCGGCTACACAACGCTCGAATTGAACAACAGCGAGGTTGCACAGCACCTCGATGAACTGCGAAAGGCGTTCAGGGCCAGCAATGACGCCGAGCTGCTGGTGAATATTTCTTACGCGATCAGCAAACTGAGACAGACGGACTGGACCCACAAGACCAGGGCATCAACCCCGGACGTTCAAGAGCACCCATCGAGCACTTTTTTCGGGCCCCGCTTCGACGACTAGCCACGAGTGTTCGCCGTCACCCCCACGCCGAGCATTGAGGCGGACTCGAAGACGATCAGGGCCGACGTACCGCGACTCCCCATAGTGCGAGAATCACCATTGACAGTGCGCCGTATCAGGCTCGATTCCGCCCACTACTCATGAGGGCCAACCGCTGCTACCGAACTCCGAGTTGTCGCCGCAGAAAGTCCGTTGAACTGCGCTGCCCGCGGGTTCTCGGCCACCCGCATGTAGCGATGGCGCGAGTTTCCAAAGTGCGGGCAGGTCCTCCGCTACTGGATGCAGGTCCATAATTTGATGCACCTTTGCATCGACTATGGCAGAGGAAGCGATGATCAGACATTGAACAGGCTCTGCCCCCTGCACGGATGAGTCGCGAGCAACTCAATGGCCGTGCTCCCATCGTTAGCATCCCAAGGAGTCAGTCCCAGACCTCAACCTCTTGTTTCATCGACTCCCAGGCCCCCTGTCGAACGACTTTCGGTCGTTTTTCTCGCACTGAAGCTGACAAGTCGTGGAACACGAACTGCGTCATAGCGCGCATCGTCAAACTGACACTCGATGCTGGCTGCAACTCCCCTATAACGTCGACAAAACTCAATCTGCTGCGATCGTCAGTGATATGTGACAGGGCGTTGCGTCGATCATTGAAGTCATCGAGGTGCCTGCCGACTTCGTGACGTTGTGCCTCAGCCATGGTCGAGAGAGCCCCAATTCTTAGGCGCTCGAGTGCAAGACCGCCCCTGCCGGCCTCTGGCCGGAGTGCCTCAGCCAAGCCGGACCCTCGCCAATACATCGCAGTCTGCATCATTTCCGGCCATGGCTCTTGCATCTCCTGAAGCGCCAAAACGTGCTCTATCAGGCCCTCGAATGCCAGCCGAACATTCGCATCCTGTGGCCAGATCGCAGGAACCACGGGCAGATCATTCCCTCCTCGGCCGATCACGCTACCAAGAGTCCACCCGATGATCGTAGGACTGAGGGCTGGCGGAAGAGGCAAAAGCATGCCCTCAATCTCATTGAGAGCACGCTCCAAAATCGCAGTTTCAAGTTTTTCAGAGAGTTCACCACAACTCTTGATCAGGCGCAGCCCAGACAGCAGCCACGTAGCAAACTCCGTGTGCTGGTCTGACAAAGCGACATCTTGGATTGAATCCGGGGTCACGAACCCAAGATCAGATTTCCATTTTGTTTCATATGCTTCTGAGGCCTCATCCAGCCATTCGAGTGGAAGATGCACGAAATCCAGGTGGTCCTCTAAGGCGGTCGCGTAAGACTTCTCGCTCGCAAGCAGCTTATAGAGCTCCGCAAAAACCAGTGGGACAAACCTGCTTTTCAGTTGGCCCATAACAGGTGCTCCAGGCGTTCAGCAAGCGGTTGAAGCGGCCCGGGAGGTGAGTCAGAGGTCAGGACTGACTCCGGAATTCGTATCTGTTTCAGGTCCCTGAGATTGATCCGTGGAATAACGCTTCCTGAAACTAAGCTGTTTCGGACTCCGTATCCTTCTTGTCCATTCAGGAAGCCTGCTACAGCCTCCGTCAATCGGGGTTCCGCTATGCGCACTCGATACACTCCGGAATCTAGGATAGAACGCTGCCGGGCAATCCTCGCATTTGCCCGTTTCCCGACTGCAGCGAGCAGAAGATCACCAACTTCTGCTGTAGTTGATCCGGGCGCCTCAGGCATCCATCGGGTGATGGGGCGACCAGAAAGCGATCCACCGGTCACAACAGGAAGTGCGTTGTCAGTGGGTGTCGTCAGGGCCAGGCCCCGGTCAAAGGACCTTCCTGACCTTATTTCCGTAGCCAGTTCAGCCAGGGTTATCCCAGTTTGAAATTCAGAAGGGTTAGGCATCGACAATGCAACCTTCCAATCGACAATGCGGAGGTCGGCGCTGGACCACCATGTGCCGATGGCTTCCTCCTCATTCGCACGCGTCCCTGATTCCAGCTCGAACAAAGTGTTCACCAAGCGATCAAGTGTTTGGAGATCCGGCCAGGGGATCGCGACATCATCCAAGCGGGCCACATTAGCCGACAGAGAGTCAAGCAAGAACGCACGACGGAACCTGAGACCCGCGTCCGAATTCACCACGCCCCAGGCCCAGTAGGCCTCGGCCATGTTTCGAAATCGATATGCGGAAAATCCTCCCGACACAATCGCACCGGAAAGACCCGAGTGAACCATGAGTGCCGGCAGGTCGCTACGCGCAGGGACGAGGACATCACACTCTCGCAGATTCCCCACGTCACCGCCCACTAGGTAGCCCGCGCCCTGAAACTGCGTCGAACGACGACGGATACCTCCGTATGCCCGGTCGAGGCCGTCCGGAACTATTACTTGTGGCCCGTGCTCCACGAATAGATGTGGCTCGACCCTGGACGCGGCTTCTGCCAGCCGAATACAGGGCCACGGGGAAGGCCAGCGGAATGACCTGACCAATAGCCGCCTGGGATTCCAGTCAGGCTCGTTGCGTACGTCGACAAGTATTGACTGATGCGTGTCTTGCCTCATCAGACCTGCTTGCCATCAATATATGCGAGAGCCTCCAGCATGACCGGTCCGTCCGGGGCGAGCTGCGTTTCCCAATCTTCGGCCAGTTGGGCGACAAAAGTCTCGCCAGCCGGCATCTTGTCGACAACCAGCAAAACAGATTGGATCGATGAAGCAAATACCGATCCCGACGGGCAGCCGATGAGTGCGGCTACCCGGTACTCATTTGCCAGGTATTTCCTGTACGAGGCCGTTGCCTTTTGGAATGTTATGCCCGGAGCAAGCTGGAATACTGCTCGTCCACCTGGCTTCAAGGCACGCAGGCTGGCATCGATGGCGGCAACATCGACTTGCTTGGTCCTGTCACCGTTTGCTAGCTCGTAAGGATGGGACAGGCTAAGACCCATTGGGGGTGCCGTCACGATGACGTCCGCTTCCGGCAGATCTTCGGAGAAGGCGTCGCCCTGTTGAAAGGTGACGCGTCTCGGCGCGCTTTGGCCGATAAGGGAAGCAGCACGTAGGACGTGCGGATCTATGTCTCGTCCAACCGTCTCGGTGGAACAGCCTTCCCTGGCCGCACGCTCCTGCAATGACCAGAGGAATGAACCTGAACCACAGAACGGATCCACTATCTTGCCGTTGAGCCGATCACCGACGAGCGATCCAATGGCCGTGGAGACCGCCTTCGGGCTCACCAATGGTCCCACCGCCGAGTCTCGCTCTGCCAATTCCGTGAGGACGGCTCGTCTGGCATGCCACAGGACATCAGGATCCACAGTGACGAGTTCACCATTGGTGAGCTGGATCTGAGTCCCGTCCGCGCTTCCTGAGGTTCCTTCGACGAAGGCATCCAGAGTAGAGGAACGCGAGTGTCTGTTCCTGCTTCGATCGGATAGGGCCCAAACGCGCCGCGACATCATCTTGGTCGCCAACTTAATTGACTTTAGCGTTCCGCGCGGGAGTCCGCGTGCGCTCGGAGGGCCCACCACCGGCTGCAGTGTCCGAAGCCCTTGTCCGGCCTGAAACCATCCATCGTCCGTAACGACGTAGTGTTCGGTTGTGCCAAGCGAGGACCGAACCCGCGCGAGCTGAGGCAACGCAGTTTCAGGTCGCTGTCCGCGCTTTATTTCGATGGCCAGGCATGGAACCAACTCGCCCATGTCGTCGGACGCCCAAGCAACAACATCAGCTTGGGCACGCATGTTATCCGGTAAACGAAATTCCGTCTCCACGATGGGATAGCCAAGTTCATGCAACTGGTCCGCGATCTCACGAATTCGTTGCTGTTCGTTCGGCACAAAATCTCCTTTTGTCGATTAGGCAACCAAGAAATATAGCATGACAATCTCACGTGAAGCAAGAATCATGTCATGTCTGGATCTTGGTGCCTTGGCCTTGTGCGGAACAAGAATGTCCAGCGAACTCATTCCCTGCTATTTAATTCCAAGGTGAGCCCCAAGACCTGTGCAATTTTCGTGATAGTGGCTGTTGTGACGTCATGGTTCGCCTCGACCCGGGCGATCGTCGGACGGGAGACCCCGGCTTTCTCGCCGAGCTCCGCTTGCGACCAACCGTGCTTTTTTCGAGCTTCCCGAATGGTGTCCCCAAAGGGCACCGAGGCTGTGTGGCTCATGGCTTCGAAGCCTCCGGCTTGCCTTCCGGATCAGCCGCGCGGTGCTGCTGATAGAGAGCCTCGGCAGCGATCTCAGCAATCTGGCCCAGGAAGGCAGGGTCAGCCATATAGGACTGGATCTCTTGGGACTCGTTGACCGTCTTCAGCATTGCAAGTCCAACCGCCTCACTGAAGCCGTCCGAAGCCTTGAGCTGTGCGACGGTGTTGTTTCTTGCCATGGCAATCGCTTCCTCATTTGCATCAAGGAAACCCCAAAATGTAGTGATGAAGCCCGAAACGCTCTCCGGGCTAACATCGATGCCCTTAACCTTGAACATCTCGTTGACCTTGTCGATGGCCTCATCGAGTGGACCACGCTGCGGTGCCGTTCCTGCCTTTTGCTGTCCGTCAAACTCCGGCAGCTTGATACCTTCGATACTCCCTTCGCTCAAAGAGTGGTCCTCGTTGATTGCCGATGGCACGAGCTTTACACCCGAGAGTTGCACCCCATCGAGATAGCTGTCGTCGTAGTCGTTGCCATCCATGTGGAGGTTGCGCCCCAAAAGCGTCGCCAAGATTGCGCGGCGATGCAGTTCGGGATCTTGGTAGTCAACTATCTGGCTAAGGAATTGCCAGGCGTTACGATAACTCAGCACATCCTTTCGGAACCCGGTTAGGACCTCTTTCTGAACCTTGTCCTTAGAGAGCTTCGCCTGCCGCCACTGACCGCTCCAGCGATTCTTGATAGGCGAAAGCGCCTTGGCGATGGCTTCGCCGCCGGCGTCGGTCAAAAAGGCGTCGGCGACCGCATTCATTTCGTCGTGGGAGTAAAGCCCTGCCGTGTCGAGACGTTCGCCGATTGTGATTAGAGCGTTGGGGTCGACATCGCCCTCAACGTAGGCGTCGGAGTAGTACAGCTTGAAGTCCGCCTGAACACTCGCCGGGGTGTTGCGAAAGTCGACGACCATCGGAGCAGTCTTACCGGGATAGATTCGGTTCAGCCGAGACAGCGTTTGCACTGTTGCAACACCGGAGAGCTTCTTGTCCACGTACATGGCGGTGAGTCGCGGCTCGTCGAAGCCTGTCTGGAACTTGTTCGCGACGATGAGTACTTTGTAGACGCTTTCCTCGCGGAAAGCCGTGCTGACATCGCTACGTCCATTTACAGAAACTTCTGTAACGGTTTCGCCGTCCTCGTCCAGAAGAGAACCGGAGTACGCCACCAGTGTGCTCATGTCGGTATATCCCTCCGACGCTATGTAGGCGTCCATCTTTCTCGACCAGCTGAGAGCCTCGATGCGGGAGCTGGTAACGACCATCGCTTTAGCCTCACCACCTAGCATCTGCATCACGTTTCGGCGGAAGTGCTCGACCACGACGCGAACTTTTTGCGCGATCGAGGTGTGATGTAGGAGTGCATAACGAACGATGCTGGTTACTGCCTCGCCTGTATTGACCTGGATCTCGTTCTCGGAGGATTCACCACCCTCAAGCGTTTTTTTGACACGAAGGAACATGTCGTAAGTGGAGTAATTGGACAGCACGTCGAGGATGAACCCTTCCTCGATCGCCTGAGCCATGGTGTAAGTGTCGAAAGCCTCCCAGCGACCGTCCCGCTCGGTGCCGAACAGCCGCAACGTCTTTGCTTTCGGCGTCGCTGTGAACGCAATGAAAGTGATGTTGCTCGAGGCCGCGATCGCCGAATCCTTGGCGAGCAGCAGATCGTCTGCGCTTATGTTATCCTCGTCCTCGCTGATTTCGAGTTCGACGTCTGCGAGTAATTCCTTGAGCTGACGTGCAGCAGCTCCAGATTGCGACGAGTGGGCCTCGTCAGCGACTACTGCCCAATGCCTGCCACGCAATTCCTGAGTGTCTTCGATCAGCTTCATGACTTCTGGAAAAGTCTGAAGGGTGCAGGTGATGATGTGATCGCCGTCGAGAAGCGCCTTTTTCAGGTGCGGTGACTTCGTACCGGACTTTTCGCCCACAGTGACCACGAGGCCCTGGCTCGACTGCACGAGATTCATATCGTCGCGGATGTTTTCGTCAAGGACGGTGCGGTCCGTTACGACGATGACGGAATCGAAGGTCGACTTCGAGTCTGCGCTCATGTGTCGGATCAAGCGATGGCTGAGCCAGGCGATGGTCTTCGTCTTGCCCGAGCCGGCCGAGTGCCAGATGAGGTATCGCTGGCCGGTACCCTTGGCCTCGATGTCGGCGACGACGCGCTCGACGGCCCGCAGTTGGTGGAACCGGGGGAAGACCAGTCGTCCCTCATCCTTCTTGCCGGACTTACCTGGCTCAAAGAGGGCGAAATCCTTAAGGATGCGCATGAACATCGGGCGGGCCAGGATTTCGCGCCAAAGATAATTAGTCGACGAGCCTGTAACCGATGGTGGATTTCCTTCGTGCCCGTCGTTGCCCTGGTTGAACGGCAGGAATACAGTGTCCCCGCCTTGGAGCTTGGTGCTCATATAGACCAAGTCGTTCGACACGGCAAAATGCACCAGTGCACGGCCGGGCGCAAGCAGCGGTCGGTTCTTCCCGGGTTTGCGGTCTTCCTTGTACTGGCGGATTGCGTGGTTGACCGTCTGGGTATTGTCGGTCTTCAGTTCCAGCGTCGCGACAGGGAGCCCGTTGGCCGTGAGCACGACGTCGATCCTCTCGTTGCTCGTGGTGTCGAAGCGAACCTGTCGGAGAATTCGCAGGCGCGCCGACGCGGCTGCTTCGACCACCTCGGTCAGATTAGGGTTCGCAGGCGGGAACGCCATCATTGGCCCAAACTTCGCCGCTGGTCTGCCGACCTGAGCGTAGGAGAAGCCCTTCCGCAACACACCGAGCAGACCACCAACCGGATGGCCCGTGGTCGGATCCATTTTTGTTGTCTTGGCCAGTTCCTTGGTGACGTGCTGCAGCAGCTTCTGCTCAGCATCCGTCTTTTGGACACCTACAAGATCCCCAGGGACAGCCTTCTCGTACTCGTCCGGGTAATGGGTGCTGAGCCAGTGCAGGACGTCCCGCGGAACCATCGCCAATGCGACATCCCAGTCACCAGGCTTGCCGTCGCTCTCGTAGAGCCAACCCCGCTCAGCGAGTTCTATGCAGAGGTTGGTTTCAAACTCCAGCTCCAGTAATTGGGCGTGGCTCATGCAACTTCCTTCTTACCTGTCACGACGTCAGTTATGAGTGCCGCGCGCCGTTCGAAGAGAAGTGACTTCAGATCGGCGACCTTCCCAAGCATGGCGTCAAGCTTGGCGGTCATTTCATCCAAACTGCCAACAATGTTGCGTTGCTCCTCAGTCGACGGGAGTGGAATTGAGAGTCCCAATAGATCTCGAACGTTAATACGCGGGGTCCGAACCTTGCTCTGGTCTGCTGCACCGATACCTCGCAGCCACTGGGACATGGATCGGACAAACTCGGAAGATCGCATGACGTGTTCAGCCCAGTCCGGGACGAGTTGGGAATGGGGTCGGAGAACGGCATAGTCAGGGCTCACCAAACCATCGACACTGGCTTTCCCCAAGCCACCCTGAAAGGCGCGCATCCTATTAAGGACGATTTCTCCGGCGCGGACGACCTTATATCTTGAAAGGTCAACACTTGCCTGTTGTCGAGATGTTGACTCTTCGCGTAGTTGAACACCGTGATGAATGGAAACTGAGAGCAATGGAAGATCGCGAAGACTATCCCCAGCGCGTTCGTCGACCTCAGACATGAGCCACTGCAGCCTGACGGGACCAAATCCCATCGTATGCAGCGACGAAGCCGTTGTTGAGCGTCGTATCTTGAGCTTTTCAGACAGCTCTTCCAACTTCGCGATCATGACATCAATCACAACTGTCTCACGGTCGAGATAGTCGGCAATGGTGCGCTGCGCCACCTCACCGTGGAAGGGAATACGGAATCGAGCGACCTTCTCAGCAGTGAAATGAGCGATTGAAACTGGAGTGCACACTGCCTCGACGGCACCGCTGTTAACCGCTGATTGCAGGCAGTAATCGATGTACCTCCCGTCCACACCGGCTCTCGGCCTCAAGCGAAGAACTGCATTCTGAAAACCCCAGCCGGGAATGTCCTCCCTCAGGAACGCGCTCCTTCCAACTGCTCCTCCCTCGACGACGACCACATCGCCGGCGCAAAGGTCCAGCAGCGATTGCTCACGTTCGGTAAACCACATCTCGTTGCCTTCTACAGCGAGATCGAGCCGTCCATTCGGCTGAATATGAGCAGCCCGGAGATAGGGCAAAGCCTTATCTCCAACTGACTTTTGGACGGGTTGAAGCATCTTTCCCAGGGTTACCTCGGCCAGAACCCCGATGGGAGCGACCCTCATTCCTCGCTCACCGCCAAGAACATCTCGGCCAATTCACCCATGAGCTTCTTTACATCAGAGTCAATTTCGGCCAGTGGACGTGGCTCGTTGGCAACGTGGAAAATGCGCGTAAACGGAATCTCGTTACCCTGCTTAGCCTTGCTTAAGTCCCAGCACGCGTCCGGGACGAAGGAACAAACTTCGCGCCGCAAGTGATCATCGACATCCTCACTAAGAGCAACCCTTTCGACGCCTTTCCACTCATCGTCCATCACGGCGTTGCCCTTCCGGTCGAAGGCCAAGGGTGCAGTGTCCTCCGGGGCAGCCATCGCTCGCATGACCGCGTCAATCAGACCTGTCGGAGCATTCAGACCGGCTTCCCTCGCGGCCTCTGGGAACAACTTCGGCAGGTCATTCCACGGCGTACCATCCAGCAATTTCAACACACCAACGTGCTCATCAGTGAAGTCCCGCCTGCGGCGGAGCAATTCAACGGATTCCTCGCTGAAACGAGTCGCAAGACGAGCCTGTTTGTAAACAGGCACGTCCCGGAACATGAAGTCTTCAGGAACCATCACGCGGGACATCGACGGGTCAGCGTTTTCGAACGCCTTGTATGCCTCGAGCACTACGTTGCGCTTAGGCTTGGTCATCTTGCGACGCTTCTCACCCATGGGCTTACGTAGAGATTCCCAATGGCGAGAGCCGTCAATTAATTGGATCTTATTCTTTCGCTCAGGTGCCTTGTTGGTATCCAGAATCCAAACGTAGGTCGCGATGCCTGTTCCGTAGAACATGCTGTTCGGCAGGGCGACGATTGCGTCGATGAGATCCTCCTCAAGTAACCACTGACGAATTCCGTTCGGGCCCTTGTCGCTGCTGAATAGAGGCGAGGCGTTTGAGACCACAGCTGCCCGACCTCCCTGGCCGTTCTTTGCTCCAGGACTGAGTTTTGAGGCACAGTGTGCAAGGAATAGCATCTGCCCATCTGCGGTACTCGGCAGCCCGTGACTGAAGCGTGATCCGGGCACCTTCGCCTGTTCACTAACTTTCGCTTGGTCCACGGCCCAATCTGTTCCGAACGGAGGATTGGATAGCACGTAATCGAAGGTTTGTTCCTTATGAAGATCCACAAGGAGAGTGTTGCCCTGCTTTATAGCATCCGGACGCCCGCCCTGAATTAGCAAGTCGGCCTTGCCGAGGGCAAATGCCGACGGCATAAGTTCCTGACCGTAGAGAGTTACGTCGATCCGATCGTTCAGGCGCCTAAGCGCGTCCTGAGCAATGAGCAGCATGCCGCCGGATCCCGCGGTGGGATCATAGATCGAACGCGCTGTGCTATCTCCGGCAAGCGTCTCGTCGTCGTTTGCAATCAGGATGTCGACCATTAGCTTGATGGCGTCGCGTGGAGTGTAAAAGTTACCGGCAGCTTTTCCCTTCTTATTGAAGGCGCGGTACATGACATCTTCGAAAACATCACCCATCGCGGTGTTCTTGAGTTTGCCGGGAGTGAGGTCCAAGGTCGAAAAGTGCTTGATGACGGCGTGCAAACGGTTTGCCTCGGCGAGGACTTTGGAGCGCCGGGCAAAATCAAAGGAGACCCAGATGTCGGCGATGTTGCCTGAGAAACCGGCAACGTAGGCTTCCAGAGACTTCTCGACGTTGTCGTCCACCGACGCGATAGTAGAAAGGTCAAGTGGCGAAGTGTTGTAGAAGCTCAGCTTAAACTTGTCCTTCACCGCGATCTCAATGAAATGGGGTGGAAGTGCGCCAAGCGACGCGACGAACTTCCTGACCTCTCCCTTGGAGTCCGCCAGCATGCACTCGAGGCGGCGGAGAACTGTAAAGGGAAGTATGTAGTCGCCGTAGTCTTCCTCGTCGACTATGTTGCGCAGATACTTGTCCGCTGTTTCCCATACGATGCGGGCGGTCGTACTCGTGGACGTTGCCGTCGCGTCTGGCATGCTTCTTTTTTCCTGACTCACTTGCGGTTCCGATGTATCAAGAACTTTACATGGAGCCCGGCATGACGGACTTAACCCTGGCACGTGTCGGAGACACAGCCGGGGCGACGGCATGCCAGGACATCTACATCGCGCGGGCTGCTCGTCCAGCCGGCCTCATCTTTTTTTAAAACACTCAACACGCAGAACGGTTCACCCGGCACTCTTGCTACACACCTTCATCAAGGATCTTCGCGATCGCCCTGAAGGCCTCCGGATCCACAGGTCCCAGAGTCCGGGCTGCGAAGTTCAGCACGCCGACCCACCGCATGCTGCGGACCAGTTCGAGCTCCGCTTCGACGCGCTCGGGTATCTTGCCGTCTTCCTGCAGCAGGTACTCGGCGTCGATATCGAACACCGCAGCAATGGCACGAAGAGCATCATCGGGAACGACCTGCATCTTGCCGTTCTTCAGCAGCGACCAACGCGTACGGGAGATGTTGTAGCCAGTGAGATGCTCGGCCTTGGCGCTCAGCGTCGGATAATCGTATGGCTGGCCGGACTCATCCATGATGATGTCCAGGAGAAGATTAATCTTCCGGGCGAGCACCCGCGCCTGACGCACCCGGCTGTCCTGGACAGGATCCGGTGGCAGGTCGTTCTCAGTCACAGGGGGCTTCACTCCAATTGGTCTCTTGGCCGGGCGATGAATGGATTCACCGCACCAACGGCGATAGTACCAAGTTCACGTGCACCTTCTTGCATGCTTTTGCAGCGGGCCATAGTCGATTGCCCACTGACACAGAAATAGAATCGCAGCCCTCGGCCATCTCTGTCGGGGCTTCGTGCGAGGCTATACAGGAGCCAGGGCTGGCGTTTAATTTCAAGCTCGACCTCGATGCCCGATGAACCAGAAGAACCACAGGAGTCCAGAGAATGCCTCCACGCCAGAGTCCCGCCCAGAAGTTGGCAGCCAAACTGCTTTTGGGTGGACAGTGGGCGCCCGTGACGACCACCATCGGCTACCTCAAACAGCCCTTGAATAAGGCTGCTGTGGCATGGCGCGAGTGGCTACAAAGCAGCCCGTACCAGTCGGAGGTGGGCATCGGCGTCACGGCACACACTGGCACACTCCCTGAACTGTTGGAGAAGCTGCTGCCCCTGGGGTACGGCATGCGGTGGCTGCTCGTTGAGACCCGGAATCCCGAGTGGACGGCCGTCTTTCATAACACGCGTGATGATCCAAACCTGCGGTTTCCACTCAAGGAGCTGCCTCTTTCCCACGGTGTCACCACCATCGGCGTCACCGACGAGCCCAAGAACATCAAACGCATGCCTGAAGGACCAGCGCGCGGACGATGGGGCGGCCGTGACCTGACGGTTTATGACCAGAACGGTCTGCGGCGGTTCCTGAGCCTGTACAACTCCGAGCCGTGGAAGTTCGCCGAAAACGGTGAACCATACGATTTTGAGAACACAGAACAGTACCTGTCCCCGAGGGCGGTGGACTGTTTTCCGCATGAGACTCTGGTCGAGATCTGCCGCAATCTGGAACTTGATCCGTTTGAAGAAGATTTCTACGTTCCCAAGGGCCGGGGAATCATGCTGGAGATCCTCATGGACCCGGACAATCCTCCGCCCGGTGACAAGTACACCCTGGCCGAGGCCCGGGCCGGCTACGATGACGTAGATCGAGGCCCTGTCGAGGAACCGGCGGAAGGCAACGCGCTGTATCCGCTGGGTTCACGGAACCCACCTCCGGATGCAGTCTTTCCGATGACGGGCTTCGTGCCCTTCAAAGCCGAAACTCCTTTCGACGCTGCCGTGAAAGCGTTCGAAGCCAGCGTGCAACGCTACAGCAGCTACCCGGCCACGGCGTCACTCAGCGAAGGCCTGGCAGAGGACGGCGTCCTGGCACTACCGTCGATCCAGTCGCCCTTCGAAGGTGGTCCGGAAGACAGAACCCTCGGCGTACTGGTCTCACCTGAGTTGCTGCAGGGACCGGCAGAGCTCCGTGAATACACTGCCGCCTTCATGGCCCTGCAATGGAAACAGAAGGACGGCACATCACCGGAGACCTTCCATCCGAACCGGAAGCAAATGAACCTCATCCGGACGCTGTGCCAGGAACAGGGCACCTACCCTTTTGATGTCGCTCCCACGCAGGTGTACTTCACAGTTGCGGTCGACAAGTTGATCCGGTCGGTAACTGATCTCCGGATAACAGATGAGTTCCTGAACCCTGCAGAGTTGATTGCGGTGACGAAAGAAGGGGAACCAGCAGAAGCACAGCCAAACCGCTCTGTGTCATGGGGCCTTCGGTTGCACATCCAGGAACACGAGGACGCGATCTGGAATGCTGCGCTGGACGACAGGTCTCCATAGGGCGGCCCAACAACGACCCTTTTCCGAGGTTAGCTACTACGGTACCTACGTCGTTCCCCCGCAACGCCAAATCAGCTCCAACGACAGGCTGAGTAGGGTTGGCCTCACGGGCTCGGAACCAGCTGCCGCAACGCTGCGGCCCTCGACACGGGAATTTTCGACAGTCACCCGTTCCGGGATGACTGTCGTGCCCGTCCGTGAGGGAAGTCCGACATTCCCGGGTAGGGTGCGCATGTGGACACTTCACCGCGGAAGAACTACCCCGGCCTTGGAACACAGCCGGCTAATCCGACGATCCCCCGGCGGGTGGCCCTGAAGACGTTTGGCGCACTGGCAGCGGTTATTCCGGTGGGCGGCTGTGCTCTTTACCTCCCGACGATCCAGCCGCCGGAAGAGCTGGAGGCCTCCATGGTCATCGGCACCTGGCGCAGCCGACATAAGGACGACACCACTGACCTCGTCTTCCGGGACAATGGGACCTTTGACTGGACGGACGCTCCGGGCGGAGTGTTCGCAGACTGGCCCTCGTCGAAGAATCTCGACTGGACTGCGAGGCTCTCCTATTCCGGTGAATGGAAAGTCGCAAAGAGCGTGGGAACACCATGGGAGTTGACAGTTCACATGAGCCCAAAGTCTCCCGCCGGTGCATTCGGGTTTGAATTGTTCACCGAAGGCCGCGGAAAGGACCGAAGGCTGGTCATCTGGCTCGGCGACCCGATCAGGTTGACAAGCTGGTCTTCACGCGCCGGCCGGGAAACCGGGAAACCGCGACGTCGTCAAATGTCTCTCCCCTCGAAGGCACAGGGATCGGGCAAAACACACCAGGATGAAGCAGCCCTTCAGGAAGTAGCCCTCGTAGGAAACCAGTCCAACGTCTCAAGTCCCGGATGACGCCTCAGGGCCTCGATCAGTTCCTTGCTGCCGAAGACCTTGGACCCCAGCAGATCCCAGTCCGTCCACACAAGCCATGATCGGTCCTCAGGCCACCAGAACTCAGGTGTTTCGAAGGGAGGGTCGCGTCGCATCAGTGCAGGCAGCAAGTCATCGGTCCTGAATGAGATGACCCGTCGATGCAGGTAGCCGTCGGCGCCGGTCACCTGACCAGCGATGTCGTCCTCTTCGGCCCGGCCGACAGCACTGAACACTGCCTCCAGGCGGTTCGATGTGGCGGCAGCCTGCAAGACGGGCAGAAGCTCTTCGAACTCCAACTGGCCGATGGTCGCACCTTTGGGTTGATACACGAACGAGGCACCAGGCAGGACGAGCGCTGCCTCGTCCCACCCAAGGAACGCCTCCCAGCGGAAACAGGGCGGAACCTCCAGTCCGTCCCAGAACGCTCCGCGCAACGGAACGCCCTTGATCCGAGCTACCTCGCTCCAGCGAAACCTGATGAATTCGACCGGCGGAGCAACAGTGTAGATGTAAGGGTTTTCCTCCCACGCCAGAGAGCCAGGATCAACACCGGCTGGACACACATACTGGTTGTGGAGAATCCAAACGCTGTCTTCGCACCCGGGCGGCAGAACAGCTGTCTCTGCCGAAGCAAGGACATCATCACCCGGCCAGAAAAGATCGTCCGTAAATCCCTTGGTTGACCAACCCGGCGGCATCTTGCTTCGTGCCGATGTGGCCAACCGCCATCCAGGTGGCAGTGCAGCGCCTTCTGCAGTCATGAGCCGAACCTACCAGCAGGTGAAACGAGATCTGTCGTCCATCCGGCGCAACGCCGTACCGCCAAAATACCGGCTCGCGGTGCCCCCGGAAAGGCACGGGTTATCCATAAGCTGTCGCCATGGGGAAAACACACTCACCATCATTGAGTTACGTGGCCGTGCTCATGGTCCTGACGGCCTGCGCCGCGCCTGCAACTCCACCTCCTACGAATAACGATTCGTCCGCTCCGTCTTCACAGTCTGCTTCGCCGACCGTGACACTGACCGATGCCGAACGGGTGACCAAAGCCGAAGCGGCTGCAGCGAGCGAACTCCCGGACGCGCCGATCTGGAAGGGAATGACCTTCAAAGGCACAGTCGTCAACGACTCGGAAGTCTGCGTCGACCGGACCTGGCGGCCAGGAGGTGGCATCGACAACAAAGGCGGTAACGCCGGCTATGTCGTGGTCACTTTCCCCGCAGAAACCGTCGGCAAACCACAGTCCGGACTATGCGCGAACTACGTTGCGGCCGGACCACAACAACCGGCCAAGGTCGATGTCCCGGCTGACCTCGCCAAGGATCCTGGCCTACTCATCAGCACATCCTTTGGTGATGAGTGGCCGTTGACGGTTCCCTACGTCATCGCGCACTGCGAAAAAATCAAAGTCGCCGGCCGTAACCTGCAAGTAGCAACCGTCACAGCACCGGACGGGAGGACCTATGCAGCCAACGGAACAGCCAAAGATCATGGCAGCTACCCGGGTATCGATCCAATCTGGGCCGCCAATCCTGACGTTTCCGGGCTCAAAATCGACCTCTCTCAAGTAATAGACGCGGCTCTCAAGCTTTGCGGATGACGAGTGGAAGGGGCCCTTCAGGCGCCCCGCACCGCTTGTTCCGAAATATCACGGGAAGACGCGAAATGGACAGCGCTCCCAAGGCGCGAACACGGAAAAGTACAGCCGATGGGGGCCATCGATCAGATGCTCATCAGCGAACGGACGGCTATCTGGTTGGACGTCATCTCTACAACTTCCAGTAACCGGCTTCCGGGTTGAGCTCTCTGGCCAATTCCCAAAACACATCGAAATCCATGTCCAGGAAACCCTCGGCATCGTCGAAGAACACCCCCCGTTCGTACGTTTCGGAGAAGGTGGCAAGCATGTCAGCAATTGATCTGTGCTGCTGCCGTCAGAGCCTGCGAGGTCAGGTGTCAGGCTATAGCCCGTAGAGCCTTTATCTGACGACAGACATCCGAGATCATAGACCTCATCCTGACAGTCCGCGGACTCGAGAGAGCGCAGCCCTGCCGCCCCTCGTCCCTAGAATGCACCTGCTCACCGAGAGATACGTCGGGCCGGCGCAGCAACAGGGTTTTCGGTTGGTCATGTCGTC
Organism: Paenarthrobacter sp. NPDC090522; assembly: GCF_044769225.1. Lineage (NCBI taxonomy): Bacteria > Bacillati > Actinomycetota > Actinomycetes > Micrococcales > Micrococcaceae > Paenarthrobacter > Paenarthrobacter sp. NPDC090522. The sequence goes on along the minus strand of NZ_JBIVXL010000028.1, from coordinate 660 downwards.
GAATCCGGCGGGCGGAATGAACACGTGACGGCAAGAAAGAGAGCAGACCATGGTCAGGAACAAAACAGACTTAAGTGTGCACACTGTACACACCCACGTTGGCCTGACAAAGCGACTCTTCGATGCCGCGAGGGGAGGAAGATCCGATGGCTCAAGCCGACGAAACAGAAATCTCCCGAAGTCATGTCGTACCTAATCCCCCCGCCCATGAACATGTGTAGGCCACTCCAGACCTACCGGACAGAACCGAAGAAGGACCCCAATGACCCCAGCCCAGAGCCAGCGGAGCGCCCACACGCCAGGACGCTGACCCCACTCCCCCACCCAAACTGAACAGGCCGCACCCGGCGGCCAGGCACCATCCGGGACAACGAGGCAGAGGAACTTGTCAACATTTGTCCACACTTAAAAGCAAAAACCCCTCTGACGAGGGGTTATGCCGTGCCCGAGGTGGGACTCGAACGCGATTCCCGGCCTTGTCATTGCTGGGATCCCGCGGAAACATGCGGAATCCGAGCCAGTCCGGCGGCTGTACGGGCCAGTCCAGGGCAGAAGGTGTGGACATTGATGCTCCTATTGTTGTCAACGGCTGTTGTGCCACGCGGCCGCGCAGGTTACCGTGGCCGCCGCTCCGGCCTCAAGGGTCGCTCCTGCGATCGC
>NZ_JBIVXL010000027.1:0-46284 GCF_044769225.1 Paenarthrobacter sp. NPDC090522 | reverse complement strand
GGCCGCCGCGTTTACTGCGAGTCGTGTCGCGGCGGACAGATCAATGTCAAGACAAACCCCTCACAGGGCGTCAACCACACTTAGAGCCACGCCGCCACACAACCAATTCCATCATTACTGTCCACACTTCCTTTGCGTCTCTAAGGATTCCCTCGCATCGTCCAAAAGCCAGCCCCAAGCGTTGGCCCCGAGGCGTGCACATTCCCCGTGCGGGTCACTGACGGTCGCGACGGGTTATCCTCCGGCGGACAAACTCGACTTTTTCCAGCGCCTTGGCGAGGGGTATCCGTTCTTGCTCGACACGCCGGTGGCCGGTGTGCTGCGGATCGAGGAGACGCAGGTATACCTCCCGTTCCTCTGGGCGGAGCCTCCCCGCCGGCCTCGGGCTGCCGGACTGGAGCGCCCTGCCTGTTTGGTCCAGTTCGGTACCGAAGATCTCGTAGGCCTCATAATCCTCCGGGCCCATGAGGATCGAGTCGATGTCGCGGCCGAAGTCGGCCCGGTAGCCGTCCAAAATCTCGTAGCCGTCGCGGTCGATGTCGCCCCAGTACACCAGCACGGGGGCATCACGGATCCACGGGAATGATGCGGGCGTCTTCCCTCCCTTGCCGACCCCCTCGACAGAGATGCCGCCAGCCAGGGCCGGGAAGTGGATTGCGGTGTCCTTGTTCTCCGAGATGACCACGACCTCGGGTAGGTAGGCCGGTGCGAAGCTGTCACCGGCCGTCGCCGAGTCGTGGACACGCCCGCCGGCGGCGAGGTGGCCGGGGTCGAGATAGGAGAAGTGTATTCGGGGCGGGTGGCCCGGCAGCAGGCCAAGGTCGTCGAGCCCGGTGAGCGACTGAACCCCGCGGCGGTGGGATTGCAGCCACTTCGCATGGACGCCCGGAATCGGGACCTGGCGAGGGGTCACACCTAGATTGGCGCGGCCAGGGTCCCCTTGGTACCAGTCAGCGACAGAAAGGAGCAGTCCGAAATCGACCTCACCGTATGCGTCGAGGATACGGAGCGTCTTCCCGGCGTCGTCCAAGTGCGGATACTTATCACGCAGGACGCCGAGCCGCAGGCGGGCCCGGGCGAGTCTGTCGGCCCAGTCTCCGGCTGCGAGGGCCGCGGCATGGTCGATGGATGTGACCCGCGCGTGGGTAGGAACCGACTGCGTTGTCCCGCCCTTGGCTGCGCGGTTCTCGTAGTCGAGGACGACTCCCTGGGCCTTAGCCCAGTCCTGCCACTGCACGGTCTGCGCGTGCACAGCGGAGTAGTCGGCCCGAAGCTCCGATGTTGCCGGCCGGCCCAGGGAAAAGGCGTGCGGAAACGCGGCCTCCTCCCCGGCCAGGTGAGCATGCCACTTCCCGCTCAGTCGACGGCGGATGTCCTCGGTGACGGCCTGCGGTGTCTTCATGCCCCGCCCCCGGCGCCAGGGTCGTCGGGGAGGTCACTGATGTAGGAGTACCCCCGCGCGTTTTTGGTGACGGTCAGGAGCAGGTCCATGTGCGGCTCAAGCGCCGTCACCTTGTCCAGCGGGGCGCCGATAATGAGCTGGAACCCCAGGTTCTGCCACGCCCGGACGGACCTGCCCGCGAACTCGCTGTCCGCTTTCACGAATCCTTCGTCGAGGAATACCGGCGCAAACGTGGGCCGGGAGCGCGTCTCGTCCCCCAGCTGGTAGCGCAGTGCCGACCCGACGACGAAGGCCACGAGCTCCTGGGTTTCACCGCCGGACTTGTCGACCAGCCAGTCATAAGTGGCGATCTCGCGGCGGGTGCCCTTGTCCAGGCACGCTGCGGTGATTACGACGTGCTGGCGCACATCGAGGTAGCGGTCGCGCTGGGACGTCGAGGATTTGGTGTGGCCCTCCGGGATGCGAATCCGGGCCATGAACTCGCTCAGCTTTTTGAACCTCGTCTCGATCTGGTCTTCGGTGAGCTCCAGGGCAAGGCCCGAGGACAGCTCACGCAGGCCTCGGCGGAACCTGCCCAGGTCTTCGCTCTGGAGACGGCGGAGGCTGATCTGCAGCACGCCGCCCTTGTTCCCGAACGGCAACGTTTCCAGAATCCTGTTGATCGGCAGGAGACGCTCTTCGATGTCGGCAAGGGCGGTGTCGAAGGCGTCGTTCAGCCGCAGCAGGTCATCACTGGACCAGGCGGCCAGTTCCCGCCGCCACTTGTTGCGGCGTTCGTAGAGCCCCTCGGACTGGATTCGGTCGAGGATCTCGCGGTAACCGTCCGCCGAGTCGGCGATGGTGCCCAGATTGTTTTCGGTCCAATTGTTCTTGTATGCCTCGAACATGGTCAACATCGCATTGGTGGCACTCTTGGCGTTGCGCCGGGCAGTCTCGGATTCCTCCCTGAGCCGCTTGCGCAGGGCGGTGATGTTCAGGCCGAAGGATTCCAGGCTCGTGGCCTCCCAGTTGCTGGTGAACAGGCCGTCCAGGTACTCCTGCTGGGCATCGGTAACCGTTGCCGTCTGCTGGTCGACAATTTCGTCCACCGCGGCCTGCACGGTGTCCTGCCGCGTCACGAGGTCACCCCATCGCTTCTTCAGTTTGTCCAGGTCGCTTTCTGCCAGGACCCTGTCCCGGTTCGCCTGCCCGTGAAGGGGCCTGATCTGCTCGTCCTCGGCCTCCAGCGCATCGATGATCTCATTGGTGCTCCGCAGCCTGCTGATGGCGTCCTGCAGCTCCGCGATCTCCCGGTCGATCCCAAGGTGGTCGATGGCAGCCCAGTTGCTGTCCTGGACGAACAGGTGCGCTTCGCGCTGCCGCCGCAGGTCGCTCCGGCGTTCCTGGATCTCCCGGAGGGCGGCGTTCGCCCTAGCGATCTCCGGCTCCAGATCGGTCAGCAATTCAGCGATGTCCTCGAGCCGGCGTTCGTTGGAGAACCCGATGATGTTGCCCTCACCTGATTCTCCGTGGGCGCCCCGGTCACCCGAGCGGGTCTGTCCGGACCGGGTCACCCGGGACCCGGGGCCTGCGAGTCCGGCAGCGTCGGTCACGCACAGGTGGTCGACGCCGCTGCCGGCTACCCGGTCCTGGACCCAGCGCGAGAACGGAGAGTCCAGGAAGGCAAGCTTGCCCGAGATCATGGTGGGGTCTCCGCTCCAGTCCTCGTGTTCGGCCAGGGTCACTGCCCGGTAGTTGATGCGCGGCCTGATCGTGACGCCGTCAATCGATGCAGAAAGCCGGTCACGGGTGTTGCGGTCGACCAGCACAGTGCGGGTCAGGCCGCCGAGGGTCGTTTCGATGGCCTTACGCCAGGTCTCCTCACCCGGAAGGACATCAATGAGCTCCGCGACGAACGGAAGATCACGCATCGGATCGAGGCCAGCGGCCGCCGCCATCTGCAGCCGGGCGTTGTGCAACCTCATTGGGACCATTCCGGCCCTGTCCTTGAGGGACGCGGCCTCCTCCGTGAGGTCCTTCCTCCGTGCCGTGAGCGGGGCAAGGTCCTCGCGGGCATGCCCTTCCTGCTCGTCCAAAACACGTTCGCGGGCCTCGTAGCCGGACAGGAAGTCGCCGGCCGCGGACTGAGCCTCGTCGAACTGCCCGGCGGTCTCGGGCACGACGAGGTTGATTGCCTCGGTCTTCAGCTGGAACTTGAGATTTGCCTGATAGACCAGTTCACGGCTGCTCTCGAGGGCCGCGATCCTCTGGCGGCGTTCCTCGATCGCGTTACCGCCGTTGGCGGCCTTGTCCCGGGCAATCCTCTCAAGGCGTGCCCCGTACTCTGCTTCGTCCGCCTGGGCCTGGGCGAAGATACGGCCGGCGGCGGCATGGTCGCGGCGGTTTTCGTCTACAGCATCGTCCAGAAGACCGCGTTCGATGCAAAGCTTCCACAGGAGGAACGACGAGGGCCCATCGTCGTCGGCACCGAAGTGGCGGATCAGCAGTTCCCTTGCGTTGGCGTCCGCGAGCTCCGTCTGGAGGGCAGGCAGGCGCTGCAGGACCTTGACCTTGTTGGCTTCATCCACCATCTTCGAGTACGACGCCTCCAGATCGGCGAAGTGCAGAATCGCCTGGTCGGCGGCCTGGTACGTGACGGGTTCTTCCAGCACCATCGTCTTGTACAGCCCGTCCACGCGTTTGACCTCCATCCCGGCCTGGAGCCGTGCGAGAAGCCGCATGGCTTTGCGGCCGCCGTCGCCGCCGCCGATGCCGAGGCGGGTGTGGAGGTTCCCTTCAAATTCCCAGAAGGTGTTGAACGTGGTGAGCCCGGGCACGGCTGCCTTCAGTGCCCGCTTGTCGAAGCGGCTGGTGGCCAGCGGGGCGAGCTTGGACATGTCGAAGTAGCCCTCGTAGGCAGCGAAGGTTGTGATGACGTCGCCGTTGGCGGACGCGCCGGACTTGACGAAGTAGATGCGCATCGCCGTGTAGCGCCGGCCACGGTCGTTGACGAAGGTCGCGGCCAGGGCACCCCAGACGGGCTTCATGCCGGCTCCGCGCAGGACCAGGTCGAGCATCTCGTCGGAGCCGTCGACCCGGTTGGCGTCCATCTTGCCGCGGAGGTAGGTCAGCAGGTTCCGCTGTTCCGCCGACCGTGCCCGTCCCCCGGCGTCGTTGGATGCGCCGTTGAAGGGCGTGTTGGAGGGCATCATCAGGGCGATGTAGGCGTCCAGGACTGTCGACTTACCGGTGCCGCTCGCCCCTGAGAGCAGCGTGGATCCCGGCGAAAACCGCACCTCGGTGCGGCCGTGGAAGCCGCCCCAGTTCAACATCTGGAGGGCCTCGACCCGCCACTGGGTGTGCTCCGGCGCGGCTACCTGCTGGTCAGGTATTTCCAGTTCGAGGGTCATGCGTTGTCCTTCCCCAAGTCGGTCAGCAGGTCTGGTTCATCGTCTTCTTCGTCTTCGTCTTCCGTGCCGGCGGTGTCACCGTCCGGCGGGGTGCCGTTCTGCTCCATCAGCCACGTCCAGAGGGTGCGCAGCTTCTCGACAGGCATGAGGATCTCGGTGATGGGCGAGATCCGGAATCTGTCGGGATCGGCGGTCTTCAGAAGCAGGCCGGCCGTTGCCAGTCCGTCAATCGCCTTCAGCGCCCGTTTCTGGTCCATGGCGCGGTGGGTCGTATGCTCGGGGCGATGGTCGGCCACTTCATCGAGCAGCGTCTGGCGGTCCACAAAGACGACGTCCACACCCTCCTGGCGCTGGGAGAAGAGCCTTTGCCGCAGGTAGACCATCATGATGGTCTCCTCCTTCGTGTGCGACACGTCCCGCAGCAGCGACGGAAGCGGATCGCCCGTCTCCGAAACCGCCTGCCTTTTGAACGCGATCTGATGGTCCCGGTCGATGAAGAGCTCGAAGAACAGCTCGTTGAGCCGGCCCCGGATCGTCTCGGCGTTGGCCAGGAGAACCTGCCAGTGGTCGGGGTGACGCTCCGCCGAGAGGTACCGATGCTTCAGGAGTGCATGGAGGCATCTGCGCTGGTCAGGGAACAGCGTCGAGGTGTCGCTCTCGAACATGGACAGCGAGCTCTCCGCCCCGTCCTCGTCCCCGGCCGGCGGATCCTCCGACAGCAAGTCCAGGGGATCCAGGGAGTCTTCGTCGATCGCAGCGACGTCGGTCATTGGCGTGCTCCTTCGGTATCGGTGTCCTTCGTGTCCCCTGCGGGTTGGATCGTGGCGGAAGGCATCAGGAATGTGCGCGTGCTCCCGTCGGGCCGCACCGCCGACACGGCCTCGCGCTGGTCGGGATCGGTATGAGCTCCGAGCCGGGTGAACAGGTGCAGGAGCCCGAGGATCTCGACGGGCCTGCGGAGGTCATCGGGCAGCGAGTTGAACAGCGCCGCGGCGGACTCAAGATCCCCGTTGGCAGATTTCTCCTCGATCCGGTTGCGCAGCTGATCCAGTGACGGGCCACCCTGCCTGCGGATTTCCTCCAGGGACAGCGCCGCCGGCGCCTCATCCGAGACGTCAGCGAGTGGTTCGGGCGCACGCTGGCTGTCCGGGTCGTAGGTCTTGAAGCGCAAGGCCGCGATGTCCAGGCCCGGCGGGATCAACTGGACACCGATGTGGTCCCGGGCGCGTGCCGACTGCATCCAGGCCCGCATTTCCCGGTCGATGCCGCGCAGGACCGTGTCGAGCTCGCGGTTGCGGATGTGGTCGTAGTTCTCGATGTGTTCCCGGAGCGTGGCCGTGAGACGCTGGCGCTGATCCAGGACGTCGGCGATACCGCGGCGGATGGTGTCCACCGCCGTGCGCATCTGGCGCTGTTCATCGGCAGGGAGACGGCTTGCCCCGGGGTGGGCCAGGATGGCTTCCAGATCGGAGCGCAGCCTTGTCAGCCAGTCAGGTTTGCGCAGGAGCTCCAGCGCGCCTGCAAAGGCCCTGCCCTCCGCAGTGCCGGTCAGCAGGCTGCTTGCCTGCGCAAGGTAGTCGTCGACGACTTCTCCGACGGGGCGCTCTTCCTCACGGAACCTCTTGGTGATGCCCCCGTGCATCGCCCGCACCGATTCCTCGACCCTGCGGAAGTCGGACGGCAGCCCATCGAGCTCGCGGAGCACGTTGGAGAACTGCTCGGACAGCTCCGCCTCCGAGGATTCCCGCAGCTCCCCGCCGGCCGCCAGGTAGTCGTACTCTTCCTGCAGGATCGCGATTTCTTCGGTAAGCCTGCGCTTACGCTCATCGCGGTCCGGGTTGGCCGCCTGGGCGGCGTCCGAGACGACTCGACGCATGGTTTCGATGCGCGACACGGAGACGTTGAGTTGAGAGCGGCTTGCCCGGAGCACATAGTCCAGGGCCTGCCTCGCGTCGCCGGTGAGCTGGTAGGTCTCCTGCCCGCTCCCCGGGTCCCGGTACAGCCACCGCTCACGCACCCACTGCATGGCCATAGCCTTGCCGCCCGTAGACGGTACCGGATAGCCTCCGGCCCGGAGTTCATCCAGAAGAGCTTCAACCCGGGTGTGCAACTGTTCGACCGGAACTGGTCGTGAATCGTCGGGGAAGACAGCCGACAGCAACGGCATGGCAATGGCAGCGGATTTGCGGTCGAGCAGCTTCAGAGTCGGGGTGTTGAGGGCAGCTTCAACGCACGCTACACCGCCTTCGATGTCAGTTGCCATGCCGCACTCCTATCCTCAATGAAGCCTTGGTCAGCGCCGCCGTCACCGGCCAGCGGGGGGCGTGCTGCTTCTATTTGCTTCAGTAGCCGGTCGCGCTCGTGGTCACCGCGCTCAGGGCGCCTTCTGCCCGCTCTCCGGGCGACGAGCGCCTCCACTTGCCGATGAACCAACTCCCCACGCGGTTTCAGGTGATAGCGCGCGGTAGAACAGGTAGACCCGAAGGCTGCGCGCTTCGGTCTCGCGCGGGCTCCGGACAAGATTGCTGTGTTCCACCAGGTACGTGAGCGCAGGTCGACCGTATCTCGGTCGATGACGAGTCTCAGTGCGGCCCGACGCTCGGTCCCTTCGTCCGCGGACTGGTCGGACATGAGTCCACTCATTCCGCTCGTGAAGAGGCGCATGATCGCCGAGTAGGTCGTCGCATCCTCGTTGACGGCGTAGCGCAACGCGCCCAGTTTCTGGCGCAGTCGCGGATCTATTGATTCACCGGTCATGCCAGCACCGTACCGACGAGCTCCGACATTTTCTAACCCGTGTTCGAGCGGAGGTGTGGGCCGCCCGCCGTGAGTCCGGAATGGGTTCCTTTTGGCATACTCGCCTCGGGATGTTGGGTTGTAAACCGCGCCCGGCCAGCATGTCTGGCCGAACGGCCTCGCCCACAGGACTCTCCCTCGTAGATGCACAACGGGTCATAACTTTTCCAACGCTTCATGCGCCCGTAGTGCTTGGGGCAATCACTGTCTGGTCCACGTAGCTGCGCGGGCTCACCGCAGGCCTCTCCTCCATAGGAGCAAATCCTCATAGCGCTAATCTCCGTTCAACAAATGTTAAAGGAGATCTTTTCGGATCAAATAATGCTATGTCAAGTTCAAATTTAGAGCCCAGAAGCAGTCCCTTCACTCGTGTTGGATGAGCAGTCTTCACGCGATTTTGAGAAACGACTTCAATCTCATCTTGAGTGATAAATGATCACCCGAGTTTGGGTAGGCTTTTCAACGTGAGTTGAGATCTATATCAAACACAATCCAAAACCAAGGTGCGGCATGGCAGCTGTACAAGTGGCCCATCCGTTTCATTTTGCGTCACCAACAATTAGATTGCAGTATCATCGGGCACTGATAATGTGTTAAGTGGGCACTCTCCTATGCACCCCCGAACTATGTGATGACGTTTGGCTTGACATGGCCACCGCTGTCAAACGTCGGACTAATCAAAGAGATGTTTTTAGGGTAATCAGTGAAATAGTGCACAGAACCTCATCGCTGTCTTACTAAAGTCATTTCGAAATCTAAGTCTTTAGGCATGTTCCTCGTTTGCTCAGAATCCTGGACTTGGTTTTTTGAGCGACGATTTCCGTTCCTCTACTAGTCACCAGTGCTAATTAGAATTCAATCCGGCGGCCAGCGTGGTGGCTGGCACAGAATTCCGGTCATGCAGAGTGCCGATAACGGCGCATATGTTCGAATCTTCGACTCCCCCGACTCGATCTGCATAGGGCAAAGGGTCTACTGAGCAACCCACTGAAATCGTTTGGTATAGCCGACCACCTCCAGGCATCCGACTTCGACTGCAGCTTTACGGACTCGCTGCGTTGGCGTTTGCTCGTCGTCTTGCGCCGCACATGATCTACCAGCGCTGTGCGTCGGGTCATGGTGCAGGCCACACCCACGCCCATGGATGGCTGAGGGCCCACAGCAGAGCGGGGCCTTCAGTAACAGCCAGAACGCAAGAGGAGACATGACCATGAATGCGCTCACCATCAAGGACCCAGCCGACCTGCTCAGGTTCATCGGCCACACCCTCGGCTTCTGGCCCCAAGAAAGCCTCGTCTGCATCACCCTCGACAAAGACAAAGTCGGCGCCACCCTCCGCATCGACCTCCCCAAACAACAAGGCCTGGAGATCCACTTCGCCCAAACCGTCGGCGCCTACCTGACATCGGATGAGCGAGCCAACGGTATCGTCTTCGCCCTCTACACCAACGAACAACCAAAACCAGGCGAAGCGAGGCCGCACCGGTCCACCATCGCCGCCCTCACCGGAGTACTCGCCCACGAAGGCATCACCATCCGCGACGGCATCTACGTCACCAACACCAACTACTCCCCCTACGACACCCACCCCGGCGAGAACATCGCCATCCCACTCACCACCACAGAGTACTCACGGGTCAACGCTGAATTCATCTACCGCGGCAGCAGCATCGCACCCACGAACCAGGTGACCCTCCCCGCGGCGACCGACCAGCGGGAGCACGCGACCGCCGTCGAACACCACAAGGAAACCATCCTCAACGGCCATCCGGCGTCCGCCACCCAGGACGCCCACCAACTCTGGACCACAATGCTAGAGACCAAGGACTATCCCACCGACCAGGATGTCCTGAAGCTCATCGCCTACTACCAATTCCCCCACATCCGCGACCGGCTCATGGCAGACATCCCCGGCATCAACGAACCACCCGAACACATCCTCTTCGCCCAAACCACCCAGGCACCGGACTGGTCACGCATCGAATGGGCCAAACAACTCCCCACCCACACCTACACCCTCACAGCCCCAGAACACGCAGCACCCATCCTCACCACACATCGGCTACATCAACTGGTGGGAAGGCAGAGGATCCAAAGCCCACCAATACCTCCAACTCGCCCTCGACACCGACCCCGGCTACCGCTTCGCACGCCTCACCGACCACATGCTCGGCGCCGGCATCATCGCAGGCTGGAACACCAACAAGAGCACGGCATACCGAAACCAACTCGGGTTTCCCTGAACCGACGGGGATCCATTCAACCCCGTCGGGAATGGAAGCCGTCGATGGACCCAAGCAATTGACCACACGGCCAAAGCCTCCGGCCCCGGCAACCCGAAATTCTCTAGTCCGCCGGGTCACGTAGAGCGAAGGCGGCGACCCGTCTCACCGAACCATCACTGGCTAGGGCAACAAAACAACTCAATCTATGAGGAACTTTTCCTTGGCAAACCGCACAAGCCCCGCCCTGTTTGTTTCTCCGGTGCTTTTCAGCATCTTGCCTATGTGGAACTTGATCGTATGGAATGACAGATGAAGTCGTTCCGAAATGGCGTAGTTGTCGAGTCCTTCGGCAATCATCGAGATAATCTGGATCTCCTGCTCATTCAGATTTCGGAACTTTGACCGTTCCCGCTGTGAGTCCACCCATTCCTTCATGAGTGTGGGGTCAATGCACTGCCCGATGGACATGACGCTCCTCAACATGTCCGGCAAGGCAAGGATGCTGGTCGTTTTCAGAATGAAGCCCGAGGCGCCCAACTGGATGGCACGGTCCACCAGCTGTGCATTTCCGTAGCCGGTGTAGAAAACTACTTTTGTCAGGGGCACGGCAGCGGTGATGGCCCGGCATAGGGACCAGCCCTGTTCGTCACCGATAAAGAGATCCAACAGGACAATATCCGGTCGCAGTGCGACTACTTCCCCCAAAGCGACATCAACGTCTGTTGTCGCGCCCAGGAACTTGAGATCACCGGCCCCTTCGCTTATCATTCGAATTCCGCTGCTGATAATTTCGTGGTCGTCAACGGAAAAGATCGAGATGGGTTCAGGGGTTGGCTTGTCGCTCATCCGTGACCCCATTGGCTCGTCCCGATGGGAAAACTTGCCCTGACCGCGAAGCCTCCTGACTCACTGGCCGTAAACTGAACCTCGCCGCCGACCCTGCCGACTTCACGCTTCATGAATTCAATACCGTAGTGGCCGCCGCGCGCGCCGGCATCGTTGAAGGACGACCCATTATCGCTGACGGTCATCACGCAATGCCCTTCCTGCACGTCGAAGTTGAGGTCACAGATGGTTCCATGTGAGTGGTTCTCCGCGTTGAACACTGCTTCTTGTCCGACCTTGCACATAGCGTCCGCCACATCAGTGGGAATCCGCACCACCGGAGACCCGTCGTATCCGTCCTTGGTGAAGCTGGCCATTCTGCGCATCCCGGACAGCGCCGGAACGTCAAAGATCCGGTCAGCCACCATTTGGAGGGTTGATTCGCGGTCCTGCAATTCGGAAAGGAGGTCCCGCAGCTCGTCCCGGACCAAGGTCATGCATTCGCCGACGCTGGTGGTAATGGCTTGGGCGTGGGATCGCCCATTGCGGTCCGGGTCATGTTCCAGTTGGGCAGCGGCGAATCCGATGTGGGTCAGCCGGCGAACAAGATCATCGTGCAGCTTTTGGGCCAATCGGGCCCGTTCCTGCTCCCTCACCAACTCACGGCGACTTTCGTCCAAGGCAGATCGATTCAGCCCCAGAAGCGCGGCACTTGCGAAATCGGCCAAGACGGCTTCATCGTTTTGGCTATACGCATGCGGCTTCCTGCTGGCAACGTACAGCACCGCTTCTACGCGACCACGATCCTGGACCGGAACCGCAAGAGCGGAATACAGGCCCTCCGTGCGGGTTTCTACCCGGGGTGCGGAACGAAGGTGCCGGTCAGCCTCGTAGTTGAGTGAACGAACAGGCTTACCCAACTCCCGCGCAGCACCGCCGAGCCCCTCTCCGAGCCCAACCCGCAAGTCGCGAAACACGTCAGTGGTAATCCCCAGGGTTCGTGTAAAGGCAAAGTACTCGTCGTCTACCGGCAGTGAAAGATAAGCCACATCCCCCTCGAGCAAGTTGCGGGCTGCTGCGAGTGTGATGTCAAAGACCTTGTCCAAGGACAGATCCGATGTGGCCGCCCGGGCAACCGCCCGATAGGCCCGGTCTATGTCCCGGTGCCTCGTTGCGTCTACACCAGCGCGCAGTGTTGTGAATTCCCGAACGAACTCGTCTACGCCCACGTTCTTGGCCGAATCGAGGGTAGTCGCTGAGCCCAGAAGCACCGCTCCCCTGCCGAGGTCGTCCGAAAACGGCAGCACGAGGACCTGCTGCAGTTGTGCCCAGGCGGACGTCATCAGGGACCTGAGGGTAACCCTGCGTTCAGTCCAGGCTTCAGCTTTCCACTTCAGCTCAAGCCGAACCGGCTCATCAGGGAGGAAGCCTTGGTCGCCCAGGGAATCACACGCAATAATGCGGGTTGGTTCGCCGGCATGTGCGTAGACAATCACTGCCGCTTTGGACCTCGTGGAAGCACGCAATAACCGCAATGGCTCCGCGAGTTCGTCCGCGAGCATCGATGGTCGCCATCGCGATGAATTCAGCTTCGGCTCTCCCATCATCTCTTTTCCGTTGTTCGTGTGGCTACAGACCAAAACCCGCATCTCGACGGGGACCCCGTTGGCCGTGCAGTCTCAATTTTGCGCGCAAATCTGCTAGCCATGCGGCTAGTGGATGTCTAGCCGCCCTACGTGGAGACAGTCCCTATCGTAGTCCGTGTAATACCGATCACACCTTCTAGGACCTAGAAGCTACAGGAAACAGGAGGCCACCAGGGTGGGCCAACTTAAGTTGCCGGCAGGCAAGAAAATCGCAGTCAACCTCGGCACCGACTTCGACGCGCAGTCCCTCTGGATGGGCGGATTCAACAAGCCGAGCCCCTCGTTTATGTCCCGCGGTGAATACGGCGCGAAAGTGGGCGTTCCCCGCCTTCTCGACCTCTACGAGCGCTTTGACATCAAGACCACGTGGTTCACTCCGGGCCATACAGTAGACACGTTCACCGCTGAATGTGAGTTGATCGCAGAAAAGGGGCATGAGTTCGGCCATCACGGCTACTTCCACGAGAACCCGACCCTCATCGATGCTGGCACCGAGGAAGAACTCGTTGAACGTGCCTTCGCGACGTTCGACAAGCGCCTCGGCGTCCGCCCAACCGGATACCGGTCCCCGTACTGGGATTACTCCGACAACACCCTCGATATCGTCGAGAAAATGGGCTTCAAATACGACTCCTCGTTGATGGGTCGCGACCTCCAGGCATACAGGCCCCAACGCTGGGCCATCGACTGGGAGAACGGAAACACGCCCGGCAAGGCAAGCCACGTCATCGAACTGCCCGTCAGCTGGTACCTCGACGATTTCCCGCCGCAGGCCTGCGTCACAGGGGTCCAAGCAGGCCAGCAGGACACCAAGACCATGCTGGAACGGTGGAAGGACATTTTCGACTATGGCTACGAGCGGGTTGAAGGCGCGGCCTTTGTGTCCTGCGTGCACCCGCAGATCATCGGGCAACCACACAACATGCTCTGGTACGAAAAGCTGATAGAGCACATGGTCTCCCGTGACGGCGTCTGGTTTGCGACCACCGACGAAATCGCCGACTGCTGGGTCGATGACGAGGAAGACAAGCGCAATATGGAGCTTCCAGACATCCGCACCACCGCCCAGCGCCCGGACTACTACCCGAACTTCTAGGCATAAGGAGGCCAACCAAATTGGGTAACAGGCTTGAAGGAAAGGTCGCCATCATCACCGGGGCGGCACGGAGCATGGGCGCCGCCCAGGCTGGATTGTTCGTTGCTGAAGGCGCCAAGGTTGTCATCGCGGACATCCTCGACGACGACGGCAAGCGGCTCGCTGACCAGCTCGGGGATTCCGCCACGTTCGTCCACCTGGACGTTGGTGAAGAAGCCCAGTGGGAAGCCGCTGTGGATACTGCAGTCACCGAGTTCGGATCCATCGACATTCTGGTGAACAACGCGGGCGTCTACCGACGGGCCAGCTTCGAAGAGATCACTCCCGAGCTGATCGATTTGCACTACAAGGTTAACCAGCTCGGTGTGTTCCTCGGGCTGCGGGCAGTTTATGCGCCCATGCGGGAACAGGGCAGCGGATCCATCGTCAATGTCTCATCAATCTCCGGGATGAGGGCACTGCCCGGCCACGCCGCCTATGGAACCACCAAGTGGGCAGTTCGAGGGCTTACAAAGTATGCGGCCACCGAATTCGGCCGTCACGGCATCCGCGTCAACTCGACCCATCCGGGCTTCATCGACACGGTGATGCTGGAAGAGAACAGTCCCGAAGTAAACGCTGGCATCTCAGCAGTCACGCCACTGGGACGGAAAGGCACCGTGGACGAACTCGCGGAAGTCACGCTGTTCCTGGCGTCCGACGCCAGCTCATATGTGAACGGTGCCGAACTCACTATCGACGGCGGCACCAGCATCTAGCGTTCTCCCTGGCGGAGCTGTCCCACAGCACAGGCAGTCTCCGCCAGGGTCCGCTCAACAACGAACACCTACGACGGCGGACGGTAGCGCTCACAGTCCGGCCCCGAAGCCAAACCCGGTTGCAGGCAACGTCCGCCTCCCACAGCCTGGCGCCGTCACTCACCGCATTCATCAGCAGCCCCGGTGCACGCATCGTCGCGCGCAACCGCGGCTTCCCCTGCCCTCCAACAGACATGGATTCGCTATGACAACTCCCAACACCGAGAAGGATCCCGTACCTCTCAAAGTACCCACATGGGACATCCGCAGGTCCACCATCATCGGCATGATTGCCGGCATCGTCTCTGTCTTTGACTTCATTTTGTTCGGCACCCTCCTACCGCGGATTTCGGAAAGCTTCGGCTGGTCCACATCCGAGGCACTCCTGGTCGCCACCCTCGTAAGTGTGGGTACCGCCGTCGTGCTTTTCGGAATCGGTCCCTTGGTTGACCGAATCGGCCGTCGCCGCGGCATGATCACCACCGTCCTGGGAACAGCAGTCGCGTCTGCAGCCTCGGCCGGCGCCAACGGTGCAGCCAGCATGATTGGTGTCAGGTCCATCAGCGGCCTGAGCCTTTCCGAGCAATCGGTCAACGCAACGTACTTGAACGAACTGTATGCAGCCGCCGAGGACCCCCGTGTCACCAAACACCGGGGCTTCGTCTTCTCGATGGTGCAAACGGCGTGGCCGCTGGGTGCGCTGGCTGCGGCCGGGTTCACTGCCCTCATGGCCGTGTTCCTGGGCCTGGACCAATGGCGATGGATTTTCCTTATTGCCACCGTCCCCGCGCTCATTGTGGCTTTCATGTGCCGATCGCTGCGCGAAAGCCCCCAGTTCCTGGCGCAGAAGGCCTCACGCCGAGGCAACGAACAGCCTGGCCTGAAGTCCATGGCGTTGATCTTCAAGCGAACCCATATCCGGAACACCACGGTTTTGGCGCTGTCATGGCTGACCAACTGGATCTCCATTCAAACGTTCAGCGTCCTGGGAACCACAGTGCTGGAAGTCGGCAAAGGATTCGACGCCACCAACAGCCTGCTCATGGTTGTTGCCTCGAATCTTGTAGCCGCCTTGGGCTACCTCTTCCACGGCTGGCTGGGAGACCGATTCGACAGGCACAAAGTGATCGCCCTGGGATGGCTCATCGGCGCAGCCCTCTTCACAGCCATGCTCGCAGGGCCAAACGACACGACCTTCGTCTTGATTACTTACATGGGCGGACTCTTCTTCCTTCTTGGCCCGTACGCAGCGGTGCTGGTTTTCCAGTCGGAGTGCTACCCCACCGAATGCCGGGCAACCGGCGGGGCCTTTGCGTTTGCCATGAGCCAGCCTGGCGCTATCTTGGGCGGCCTGCTCCTTTCCGCAGCAACCGGGCTCGGACTTTCCTACGGCATGGCAGCGCTTGTAGTTGGCGCTGGATCCTGTCTGCTTTCGGGCCTGATCATTTTCGGCGCGAAGGCGATCACCCCCCACGAACCCATCTGCGGAGATCGACGACAACGAGCCAACCATTTCCGTTTCGGCCTAGCCACCCGAACCCACATTTCCTTCACTCACCATCTACCACGAGAGGGTTTCCAGTGACTTCTCCACAGGACACGCAACTCAAAGACCACGAACATACGACGACGTTGCCGGGCTCCGAATCTGACGAGTACTCAGTTGACGGACTTGTCCAGGACGTCGAGATACTCATCGATCGTTACGGCATCCCGCACGTCTATGCAAAGACCCGCCTGGACGCCTTCGTCGCCCAAGGCTTCCAAGCAGCCCGAGACCGCTTGTTCCAGATTGATCTTTGGCGACGGCGGGGCCTGGGCTTGCTCTCCGAAGTCTTGGGTCCGGCGCACATTGCGCAGGACCGCGCAACCCGGTTGTTCCTCTACCGGGGCGACATGCGAGCCGAGTGGCTGGCATACAGCACCGACGCGAAGGACGTTGTCTCAGCCTTCGTCAGCGGCGTCAATGCTTACGTCGACTGGGTACTTCAGGATGCCGACCTCCGACTGCCGCCTGAATTCAAGGCGCTGGGTTACCTTCCCTCGCACTGGGCTCCGGAAGATGTTGTCAGAATCCGAACCCACGGCCTTCTCTACAACGCAGAACAAGAACTGGCACGTGCCCTTACCATCCGCGACCTGGGAAATGAAGCTGAAGAATTGCGCTCTGTTCGGGAACCATCCCCTGAAGAGGCACCGGACACCAGCCTCTACGAACACCTGACGGATGGCGTCTTGGACGTCTATCGTCTGGCGTTCGCACCAGTCGATTTCGGAGCAGCCACGGCTTCGGAGGTGCCCTCACCCTCTGGAAGCAACAACTGGGTCATCGCTCCCTGGCTGTCTGCCAGCGGACGCCCGGTCCTGGCCAACGACCCCCACCGCGCAGTAACACTGCCGTCCCTGCGCTACCTGGCACACCTCGAAGCCCCCGGCCTCAGCGTCATTGGTGCGGGCGAACCCAACCTGCCAGGGATCTCCATCGGACACAACGGCAACGTCGCCTTCGGCCTGACCATTTGGCCCGTCGACCACGAAGACCTCTACATCTACGAACTCCACCCCGAAAACCCCCGGCGATACCGCTACAAGGGAGGCTGGGAAGAATTCGAAACTGTCCAGGAAGATGCACCCGTGGCCGGCGGAGGCACTGTCAGGCACAGCCTTGACTTCACGCGCCACGGCCCCGTGGTGCACGTCGATACGGAAAACCGGCGTGCCGTTGCGGTCCGGGCCGTCTGGCTGCAACCGGGAATGGCGCCATACCTGGCAAGCTTGGAGTACCAGGACGCACAAGACGCCACGGAGTTCCGCCGCGCACTACGTCGATGGGGAGCGCCGGGCGTGAATCAGGTGTTCGCCACCGTCGATGGCGATATTGGTTGGCAGGCAAGCGCCATGGTGCCCCGACGTCCCGGCTGGAATGGCTCCCTTCCAGTCCCAGGCGACGGCCGTTTCGAGTGGGACGGTTTCGCCGCGGTGGAGGAATTGCCGTCCGTCATGAATCCCGAATGCGGCTGGTTCTCCAGCTCCAATGAGAACAACCTCCCCGAAGGCTTCGATAACACGGCACTGACCACCACCACAGACTGGTACTCCAGCGCCCGCCACGAAAGGCTCACCGCATGGCTCGCCAGCGGAGCACCCCTGGACGTCGATTCCAGCATTCGGATGCAAACCGATGCCCACAACATCCACGCGCTCAAACTGCTGGGCCTCACGGCACACATCGGTCTGGCCGCGCACGCCGACGAGTGGGCCTGGCTGCAAACCTGGGACGGTCACGAATCAGTGGACTCGTGTGCCGCTCTGCTTTTCCAGGTATGGCAACGTCGGCACCTGCGGCCCTGGTTGGTAGACCACTGCCTGGCCCGTCTGGGCATCGACACGTCAGCCGCGGAAAAGGCCCGTCACCGGCTGATTCGCTCCGACACACTGTTTTCCGACCTGCGTCCGGACTTGCGGATGCTGGAAGTCTTCGATCCAGAGAACGACGGCGACTCGAACCTTTTGCGCGAGGGCATCGAGACGACCTTGGGCCAGGCCCTGGAGGAAATCGGGCGGCTTCTTGGCGACGACCGTGAGCGCTGGACCTGGGGCCACCTGCATCAGACCACGCTCCGGCACCCGGTGCTGGCCCGCACCCCGGATGTCCCGGCCGAATGGGGCGAATTGCCGCCTGTCTCCCGGGCAGGCAGCGGTGACACCGTCGGCCTCACGGGCTACGACGCCAACTTCAACGCGATCATGGGCAGCAGTTTCAGGGTCGCCATAGACGTGGGCGAATGGGACCACAGCCAGGTCATCAACTCTCCCGGCCAGTCCGGGGATCCCAGGTCCGAACACTACGCCGACCTGCTCCCCGCGTGGGCCAACGGCGAATCATTTCCACTGCTCTACAGCCGTTCAGCTGTGGAAGCTGCAACCAACCGACGGCTCGTCTTGCGCCCAGCGATTTAGCCCAGAGCCTCAGACGGACGGAACAAGCCGGTACCCGGCAAGCCTAAATGGCTCGCCGGGTACCTCGTCACAGGGTGAGGACCTTCGAGACGAAGTGAAGGTTTGCGAAGCAGGCACTGAATGAAGGCCATCCGGAAGGTCGGGCAACGGGCGTCAGTAATTACCGGCGCGGGCAGCCGATGGAGTAGAGGAACATCACAGGGGCGGGTGGCGTCATCTAAGGATGTCCGACTCGGCTCGGCCATAGCCTTGAATTATGAAGTCGTTCGTCGCCCAGGCTCTAATCCTTGCCAGTCCCACTGCCGTTTGGGATGTCCTCACGGACACCGGGAACTTCGCCGTATGGAACTCCGGCATCACAGCCGTCAGCGGGGAACTGCGGCATGGGAGCACGATTCACGTCCGGACTCAACGCAGCGGTAAGAAGACTCTTCGTTTTCGAGTGACCATGGTCATGGGCAGTTCCATTGTTTGGAGCCGACAGCTTCCGTTGGGCTTCGGCAAGATTACCCGGGCAGTGACGCTGGTTGCCCAGAGTGGGTTCACAAACGTCCGCGTTACCGAAACAGCGACAGGCTTCGCATCGGTGGAAACGCGCTCCGATACGAACCATATTCTGCGCACCTTTGTTGAAGCCGTGAAATTCCGGGCAGAACTGCTCGACCATCATCTCAGTGACGGCGTCTTGTCCATCTCAGACGCACCGTCACGCCACGGCTAGTCCGTTTCCGGCCCTGTGCAAAAGAAGCAGTCCGGCCCGTCGCAGGAATCGTCGCTGGCTTCCGCAGAAACTTCCTGGCGATTCATCATTTCAGTAGTCACTGTAAACACTCCTCAGTAGATGGGAAGGGGCCTACGCCTCATCGCGCGGCGGCCCCTGAAAGTTCAATGAAGCTGGTCAGCGAAGGTATGCCCAGACGGTTCGGTGTGCCAGCAGTACGGGCAATCGAGAGAGAATTCCCCTCCGGTGCAACCGGTCCATGTGCGCCGATCTGCTGCGTCGCAGCCTATTATCCGGCGAGCGTCGCTCCGCAGGTCTCGTTGAGACTTTGGCAGGGTCGTGATTTTCTTCATGGCAGATAATCCTGGTGTGTGTTCCGGACCACTTCGTCCGAATTGTCCTCAGTACCGACCTCCGTCGGGATGCAGGTCCGGCTAATACCTTCGCTGTGTTTCATCAACTCGTACCTTCAGTATAGATCTGTGATCACAAATCACACAAGAAGTCTTCTGCACCCAGAATCGACGCGGCGGGTTCACAACCGACGCATCAGTGGAATTCATCGCTTCACCCAGCGGTGCTGTCGGATTCGGAATGCCAGCAGAAGGGGCAGTCGAGCGAGAATTCGCCACCGGTGCAGCCGATCCACGCGTGTCGGTCGGCTTCAACATGCTTTGGCTCAGAACGTTCGCGGAGCATCAAGCGTTCATGGGACTCTTTCAAGGCTGTCAGGTTTTTCATGATCATAATTCCTGCGTGAAGGTGGGCCTTCTGCCCTGGTGCGTCCGCTGGACCGGACCGTTCGGTGTTGCGGCGAGACACTTCCCGCTACAGTGATTCGTGCCCACAGACTTCGCGAACCGTGAGCGGCGCTGCCCCTTCCTTGAGGCTTGGCCTAAGCCTATGAGCAGCAAAATCCGTCTACATCGTCAGAAATACGTAGTCCGGATCGTCAGCGCCGGGGCTCCCGCGTGACACTGCCCTCCTCTGTTCATGATTCGCAGACTGATACTGATGTCTTGATTTGGCTCCCCGAACGTATGGCCGTACTAAAGTGGCTGTCATGGAGCAGTCCGCCCTCACCGTTCGTGACCTGGTTACCTCCCGCAGCTTGGGGACGAAGGTTCTCGCGGGAGAAAACGGCTTGGATCGGCAGGTTCTGTGGGCGCACAGCTGCGAACTCAATGATCCCGAACGTTGGCTCGGACCACATGAGTTGCTCATGACGGTAGGTCTCTGCGTGCCAAGAACTCCTGAGAAGCAGCGGGCGTTCATCGCCAAGCTTGACCAAGCCGGACTTGCTGGCGTGGCCTTGGGCGACCATCCCACCCTTCCGAGCGTGACTACCGACCTTTTGGACGAAGCCAACGCCCGTTCCTTTCCGGTGCTCCTGACTAACGCAGAGACTCCTTTTGCCGCAATCGGCAGGACAGTTGCCGCTGCCACGGCAACAACCCAAACCCTCCAAGTGCTCAAGCTCAGTAAGCTTTACCAAGTGTCTGCAAACGCACGCACAGACCCTGTGCGTGTGATCGAGGAACTGCAGACGCTCCTTCACGTTGGTCTCAGCGTTCGCGACACCCAAACAGGTCTAACGATCCTTGCCGGTTCTCAGCTTCTGAAAGACTCCAGTCCCACGCGGGAGCGTTCCTATCCCCTCCCGGGTGAGGCGGAGGCCCGCCTTGTCTTCGTGGAGTATCCCGGTGAAGAAGTCAGCAGCTTCTTCCTCATGCATATCTTGCAGGTAGTCGATGTGGCCGTAAACCAACACCTGCGAGCCGTCCGGCGTCGCAGTGAACGCGCATCACAGACGCTCGCAACCATTCTTGATGGTGAAATTCCCAGCGCATCCGAGGTACTTCTAAAACCGGAGTCCATAGCGAAAGGCTTCCAAATGGTCACCATCGCACCAGAGGATGGCCCCAAAGTTGCCCGGGCCATCGCTATCGAAGCTCTACCGGTGTTGGCAGGCCTATGGAGGGGCTCCTACTTCGCCCTAACGCCCCTGAAATCCCGAGAGGATGTCCGCCGGCTGTTGCAGCACCTCAAAGTCCGCGCTGCCGCATCATCGACGCACAGCGACCTTCGGGACGCGCGCATGGCCGCAGCCGAAGCGGCGGACGTGTATACATCCAGCGGGACGAGCAGCATCTGGACCGACTTTGAGGGTGTTCCCGTCACGCTCCTTACCCGTTCCCGCAAGGAAGCCAACACAATTATTCGGCAGGTACTCGGCGAACTGGCGCAGCTGGACCCTAAATCATCCGTCCTCCGGGAGACACTGTTTGCCTTCATTGCCCATGACCGCCACTGGAATGAAACCGCAGCCAGCCTGGGCATCCATCGACAGAGCCTGGCTTACCGTCTGAACCGAATCAAAGAAATAACCGGCCGTGATGTAGCGTCATCGGCCGACCTATCGGCGTTTTGGTTGGCGTACCAGGCGTGGACGTCGTACTCCCCTTCATGACCAAGACCGCCGGTCGATGAACTTCGAATAAATGTATGAATGGTTCCTTAGATTCGTATAGTCGTCTAAGTGACCAAGGAAGTCGCTGACTACTAGCGTGTTGCCATCAACCCCAGCAACAAGGCAGGTGCAGCATGGCCACGGCAATAACTTCCAACCAGCATTTGATCAACGGCAACGTGTCCTTCTGGATGCGAAGTGTCGGCGAACCGAAAAGGCGTCCCGGGTTGCCCGGTGACATCGCTGTGGATGTGGCCATCGTCGGTGGTGGCCTGACTGGACTATGGACGGCTTACTACCTGAAGAAGGCCCGGCCCACGCTGAACATCGCCATCATCGAGCGCGAGTTCGTGGGCTTTGGGGCTTCCGGCCGCAACGGTGGCTGGATGAGTGCCGAGCCGGCGGGTCAGTTCCGGCGCTATGCGAAGTCCCGCGGGACCCAGGCTGCCAAGAACCTGCAAGCTGAGATGTTCGGAGCTGTCAGGGAATCAGTACAAGTCGCACAAAGGGAGGGTTTCGCCGAGGATCTCGTCCACGATGGCCTGATCCATGTCGCAACGAACGCAGCCCAACTGGCCCGCGTGCGCCATCACATCTCCAGCCTCAAAGAGCAGGGCTGGGGCGAGGACGACGTATTCGAGCTCAGCCCTACCGAGCTCGAACAACGGGTCCGGATAGAAGGGGTCCAGGGTGGATACTGGACCCCGCACTGTGCCCGGGTCCACCCTGCCAAATACACGCTGGGGCTCAGCCGTGTTGTCGAGGCGCTCGGGGTGACAATCTTCGAGTCAACAACAGCCTTGGCCGTGGATCCGCATGCCGTAACGACCAACCGCGGGGTTGTCACGGCAACGTTCATTGTTGAGGCCCTTGAGGGCTACACACTTTCTCTAAAGGGCAAAGGCCGCAAGCTGCTGCCCATGAACAGCAGCATGGTGATCACCGAACCCCTCACCCAGGCCCAGCTCGAAGAAGTCGGTTGGCGCGGCGGCGAACTCATCGGTGATTCGGCACATAGCTTCACCTACATGCACCGCACCCAGGACGGACGGATCGCAATCGGTGGCCGCGGTGTTCCCTACAACTTCCGCTCCAGCTTCGACCGCAACGGCCGGACCGCCGATTCGGCAGTCGCGCAACTGCGGCACCGCCTGACGGAACTCTTCCCGAGCCTTGCAAGCGTAGGCTTCGAACAGTCGTGGTCGGGAGTCCTCGGCGCACCCCGGGACTGGTGCGCCTCAGTCAACTACGATCCCGCCACCGGCCTCCTGAATGCAGGAGGATACGTCGGCCATGGCCTGTCGGGCACCAACCTCGCGGCTAGAACGCTCCGCGACCTCATCTTGGGCGAGGACACCCAGCTCACACGGCTCCCATGGGTCGGCCGTCGCGCACGCAATTGGGAAATGGAACCCATCAGGTGGATCGGCGCCACTGCACTCTACGCCGCGTACAGGCACGCAGACACCCGGGAATACGGAAGCAACGCTCCGCAAACCCACTGGGCTGCCCGCCTGGCGAACCTCGTGAGCGGCCGATAACCCAGATTCCCCCGAAACTGCAGAAATACGGCAAGCCAAATGCTGAAACCATATGAAACAGAACTGCTTGGCCGGGTCGAGCCCGGCTTCTTCATCGACGGCCGGTGGGAGCGCCCGGATACCCGGGAATTATTCAACGTCCATGACCCTTCCACTGGCGAAATCATCAAGTCAGTTGCTAGCGCGACCGTCGAGGACGCTCTTCGGGCCCTTGACGCGGCGGCCGGTGCGCAACAGACCTGGGCAAGCACGCCCAGCCGGGTTCGATCGAACATCTTGCGACGTGCCTTTGACCTTCTGACTGCCCGTAAAGAGGACTTCGCTCTGCTGATCAGCCTGGAGATGGGCAAGCCATTGGCCGAAGCCCGCGACGAGGTGGACTACGGTGCCGAGTTCCTCCGGTGGTTTTCGGAAGAAGCAGTCCGTGTCCGTGGTGACTATCGCCCGACCCCTGAGGGTACCGGCACGATCGTCGTCACCCATCGCCCGGTCGGGCCTACCTACGTCATCACACCGTGGAACTACCCTCTGGCCATGGCCACGCGCAAGATGGCCCCTGCCCTGGCGGCGGGCTGCACCGTGGTGGTCAAACCGGCAGAACTTACCCCGCTCACCACGAATTACTTCGCCCAATTACTCGCCGAGGCCGGTGTACCGGCCGGAGTAGTCAACGTCGTACCAACGTCGGACCCCGCTGCCCAGTCCCAAGCGCTGCTGGCGGACGCCAGGTTACGGAAGATCAGCTTCACCGGTTCGACGGCGGTCGGCACCGCACTGATGGCGACGGCAGCCACCAACGCACTCCGGACATCCATGGAACTAGGTGGCAACGCCCCCTTCGTAGTCTTTGAGGACGCCGACCTCGACAACGCCGTCCAGGCCGTTGTCCTTGCCAAATTCCGCAACACCGGACAGGCCTGTACAGCTGCGAACCGCGTGATCGTGCACGACTCCATAGCTGACGACTTCGTGGAACGCCTCAGTAAGCGCGTCAATGCCATGAAAGTCGGCAGAGGAACTGAGGCTGGCGTCGAGGTTGGTCTCCTGATTACTCCCAAAGCCCGCGACAACGTCTCACGGCTGGTCGAAGACGCACTAAACAACAACGCGACGCTCGTCACGGGCGGCAAGCCTCTTGCTGCCCCTGGAAACTTCTTCCAGCCAACAGTCATCGACCGGGTTCCGCCCAACGCTGCCCTGATGAATGAAGAGATCTTCGGCCCAGTCCTGGGGATCTTCCGTTTCACGGCCGAAACAGAGGCAGTCGAACTCGCCAACAAAACACCCTTCGGCCTGGTTGGTTACGTGTTCACGGAAGACCTCCACCGCGGACACCGGATGATCAACAGCATTGACACGGGAATGATGGGGCTCAACGTCGGCGCGATCTCCAATGCCGCGGCCCCCTTCGGCGGTATCAAACTCTCAGGCCTGGGCCGCGAGGGCGGGTTCGAAGGCATCCACGAATACCTCTCCCCCAAATACACACTCCTTCCGCATCAGCGATGACTCGGCAGATAATCCCAAGGAGCACCGAATAATGAACGAGACGCACGTACGAACGATCAACGTGGCCGAAACGGAATGGCCAGCGCGGGTCAAAATCCCTGCACACCGAATCCTCACCGGTGCACCTGCGGCGTCCACTTTAACTCTGGAGGAGTCTGGAACACATCAATTGGGCTTGTGGCAGGTGACGCCGGGGGCCTTCACAACGGACCACGCAGGGTACCTGGAATACATCCACGTCACGAAGGGCCGCGGCCGTCTGGTGAGCGACACTGGAGTGGTCCAGGAACTCAGCCCGGGGACCACTACGGTCATCCCCGTGGACTGGAAAGGCCGTTGGGAAATCGATAACACCCTGACCAAGGTCTACACGATCATTCGCACCTAAGTAGTCCTAACTTGTTCCTTCCTGCGAGGAAACTCCCGCGCGAAGGACCCTTGCGCTGATCGGGCAAGCCCAGCAGGCCGCTAGTACCATGAGAGGTAGCCATGGACGTTCAACGCAGCCCTGTTCAGCAGGATCGGGAACCGGTGGATTCGCTCGAATGTCGAGTCCTCGGGGACGGTTCGGTGATAACTTTCGGCAGCGGAACACTTGATCCGCTGCTTAGAGACCTGGCGCTTGGTTTTCTGGCCGAAAAACTCGAGCGGGTCCAATTCATCTGGACGCGCCCCCGCGTCCCTATGAGGGTCAGGATCGAGCGCGCCCAGCGACTCGGCCATGCCGTGGCCCACGTGCAGGGAACCGACTGCCCTTCACTGCCCTGGGGTACTACCGTGCGGGAACTGGACGTCGTGACCTTGTTGGTGGCAGGGCTGACGAACGCGCAGGTGGCAGCGGCGCTGCACTTGAGTGTGCGGACAGTGACCACGCACATCGACCGCCTGATGCGGAAATTCAATGCTCCCAACCGGGCAACCGTGGCCACCATGGCCTTGGAACAGGGCCTCGTCGTACTCCCGTTCCCTGCCGCCGTCGAAGACGTGGAGCACTTGGCGCTGGGACGGATGCTGCGGTCTGCAGGTCAGCGCAGTAACGCGGAGCGGTCGACAGCGACAACTCTCGCCTTGGGGGAACCGATGCGTATCGGCGCCCTTATTCCGTCCCTCGGGCGCGGGCGCGCGGACGCATTGGAAATGCTGCACGGCGCCACCCAGGCCGTGGAAGAGATCAACGCACGCGGCGGTATTCGTGGCCGCCTGCTGGCCATGGATGTGGCCAATGTCGACGCCGACGATGAAGCCAGTACCCGCGCCGGACTTGCCGGCCTCTTGAATGGCAACCCCGTAGCCGTCACCTCCGGCTACCTGGCTGGACAATCCAGCGCCATGAACACCGCCGCTGCCACGGGTATTCCTTTCCTGCATTCGTCGGCCTCGGCCACGCTGGGCCATCTTGTGTCAGCAGACGGAAGACGATTCCGGAACACCTTTCAATTCAGCCCCGATGATGAAGACTATGCGCCCACGTTCGTGTCTTTCCTGACCGGTATGCGCGACACAGGACAATGGCAACCCGTCAACGGCAGGCTCGCCGTTGTTGTCCAATCCCGCTGGGACATCGTGGATCTCGGCTTGGACATCGCAGCCCGGGATGCAACGGCGCGTGGCTGGGAGTTGGAGGTGGTGCACGCCAGCGACCAAAAGCAGCTGGGTCCGGCCTGGGTAGAAGCAGCCCGGACCGTGCGCAGCGCCGGGGTGGCGGCGTTCATGATTGGCAGCTACTTCCCGGATGACCATTTTCAGCTGATCAGGGAGTACCTCAAGGAACCCGGCGAAGCGCTGATTTACTCCGCCTATGCCCCGTCCGTGTCCAGTTTCCGTTCCAGGATCGGTCCGATCGTCGAGGGACTGCTCTGGGCGACCACGACAGGAACGTATTCGGACGATCTGGGAACCGCGTTCGCCCGGCGCTATCAAGTGAGGTTCGGCGAATTGCCAGGCAGGTCCCACGCCGGCATCGCTTATGACCGTATCCATATTCTCGCCAACGCGTGGCGCCAAGCGGAGGATGTCCGGGACTTCGACGAGGTCGGTGCTTTGTTGTCCGAAACCCGGCACAGGGGTGTAAACGGGGCCTACGTTTTCGACGCCGCGGAACACCGGACACTCAGCCTGGGCAGGACCTCAAAGGATCCCTCGCTCTCGCAGGCACACACGATTTTCCAGATCCAGTCCGGCCAGAACATCATGATCTCACCGGACCCGTATGCGGAGGGATCATTCGTCCCGCCGCCGTGGACCACTGCCGGCGGAGCGGGACGATAGGTCCATCATCTGCCGATTCCACGCTGCCATTCGGTGAGGGTTTCCCTGTCGATACCAACCTGTCGATCAAAAGCGCGCGACGTCGTCGATCCATCTGCCAGGACCAAGGTGATGACTTGCCGTATTCCAGACAGTTCAACCACCTCGTTTGTCAGCTTGCGCAACCGCAGCTCCGGGTCACGATGCAGGTGCGACCACACACATCCGGCATGGGAGTCCAGCAATGCAACACCGTACTCCCACGTCAAGAGACACCTGTCCCCCGCGGATAGTGGATGGAAACGGACGGCATGCCCGCCGAGTTCCACGCCAGGACTCGTTGCCAGACGCTCGGCACGCAGGACGGTACGGATGTGCGGACCAATCCGTGAAGCCAGCACCACCTGTGGGTCGGCACCGCCTACCGCCCACACGCACTCATCTGTCGCGTAGGCATCAACGAATGCCGAGCTGTCCAGGGACAGATCCATGCGGACTTCGCCCTCCCCCGCCTTGAGCGTCAGCCCATTATGGGAATCAAGGGTCAGTGTTCCCCAGCCAAAGTCCCAGGAGTCGCCCTTCCAGAGTGCAATTCCAGTGCCCACTTTCGATTCCTTCCTTTATGGCCAATAGCTTTGGGGTCGTCGCGCCTGAGGACGCGACGACCCCAAATGATCGTTTACTGCTGTGGTGCACGCGCCCGTTGGGTTGCGTCCACATCCACCTGAAGGTCATCGGAGAGGATCACACCGTAGACCGTTGCGGCCCGCTCGCGGCTGACTACCTCGTTGCGGACATCCTTGGAAACGAGTTCCGGGTCACGGTCGAAGGGGTCACCCCAACCACCGCCGCCGCCGCTCTCAAAAACGAAGGACTCATTTGGCTTGAACTGCACGCTGCCGAGCATCTGCGGAAGCCAGGCGCCGTCGTCGTCAAGTCCGCCTACAGCCTGCAGCGATCCATCAACCTTTCGACGCAGTTGTTTTTGCCGGCTTCCCGATCCCCCACCGTTTGTGCCAGGCGAGCCCTCACGGGTCCGTGAGGATTCCATGGTGATGATCTGGCCGGGTCCGACGAACTCGACCTCCATGCGAACGCCTGCACCTCCGCGGTATTTGCCCGGGCCTGATGAATCGGTAATCATTTCGAACGAGTTGTACCGGAGCGGGAACAACATCTCGGCTGTTTCGGCCGGCAGGTTCTGGCAGTTTCCCAAGGGGTCCATGGTGACGTGCATGCCGTCGCTGAACGGTGTGCCACCCCAGCCACCGGCCGGCAGGTCCGAGAAGACGTGGTTCTCGCGGGTTTCCGGGTCCAGGACGCTGGCCGTAAACCAGTTCGCATCAGCGTAGGTAGACGCCACACTGCGTTCTGGGATGGCTTTTGCGATGGCAGACCAGATACCGCCCGTGACCTTGGACGATGCCGCCGTCGTGCAGCCGAGCGTCGGCGCGGGCCAGATCGGGTTCAACCACGTGCCCTTGGGAATCGTGAAATCGATCTGCCGGTACATACCTGCGTTTGCCGGAGCCTGAGGGTCGAGGAAGAACTTCAGCGAGTAGTAGATCGCCGAAACCGTGTTGGCCAGGGGCGAGTTGATGGGACCCAAGCACTGGGGATCGGAACCTGTCATGTCCACATGGACCCGGTCGCCCTTCACCTCAAGTTTGACCTTGATCCTGACAGGCTCATCGCTGTACCCGTCGCTGTCGATGTAGTCCGCGCCTTCATAGACTCCGTCAGGGATCAGTTCGATGGCTTTCTGGGTCCGAAGCTGCGTGTAGTCAAGGATTTCCCGCATCCCCTCCCGCATGACGTCCACGCCGTAGCGATTAGCCAGCCTGCGGATCTCATCGCGGCAAGCCCAGAGGGCGGCAAGCTGGGCCTGAACGTCACCCTCGACGTACTGCGGGGTCCTCGTGCCGTTCTTGATGATGTCCATCAGGTCGCGGTTCAGGACGCCCCCGGTGGCGAGCTTGACCGGCGGAAGACGGAAACCTTCACCCGCGACGTGGGAATCCATGGACTGTCCCACGTCGGTCCAGTGCGCGCGGCTGACCGCGTAGGCCACCAGTTCATCGTTGTGGTAAATCGGCGTTGTCAGCGTGACGTCGGGGGTGTGTGTACCGCCGAGGTAGGGATCGTTCAGGATGACGACGTCGCCATCCTGAAGCGTCTCCCGGGGAAACTTGGCGAGGGAGGCCCGTGCACTGTAATGCATGGCCGCGATGTGGACGGGGCAGTTGGCTGTTTGGCCGATCAGCTCAACGTCCGGGTCGAACACGGCGCTGGAGAAGTCGACCATGTCGTAAATGATGGGCGAGAACGACGCTTTTTGAAGGACTTGCGACATGCGCTCACACGCGTAGTCAAAACCGCGCCGCAGCACTTCAAAGGTGACCGGGTCCAGCTTTCGCAAAGGGGTGGGATTGGTCATGGGACTCACTTCTCCTTGCTTTCCAGAACGATGTTTCCAAACTGGTCGACGTGCGCCTTTGCCAGCGGCGGGACAACTACCCCTCCGTGTTCCTGCTCAATGATGGCGGGGCCGTCAACGCGCAGTCCGATATGTGTAGAGGATGGGTCGTAAACATCGACCTCACTGAAGGCACCGCCGAAGTAGACCTGGCGCTTCTTCGGTTGGCCGGAGCCCTCCGCTACAGTTCCAGCCATCGCAGAGGCCGCCGGTTTTGACGTCACGCCTACTGCTGTAATGCGCAGATTGACGACGGCGACCGGGAACTCTGTGGAATAGACGCCGTACTCCTGCTCGTGGGCAACATAGAACGACTTCGTAATCTCGTCCAAAGAGGCGGTGGTCAGTTCACCGTCGGGCAACGGCGTGGTCACTTCGTAGGACTGGCCGATGTACCGCATGGCCGCCGAACGGTCGATGGTGACGGTCTCCGCGTTTGCACCATCGCTGGCCAGCAACTCCCGGGCATGCTCCTCCAAGGCGTCCAGGGACTGGTTGAAGGCTGACATGTCCACCTCATCAAGCGGGTGGTAGAACGTTGCTTCGAGGTCATGGCGCACGTCCATGGTGATGGCACCGAAAGCACACGCGACACCGCCGTAGGGCGGCACGATGACTTTCTCGACGCCGGCTCCCCACG
The DNA here is from genome assembly GCF_044769225.1 of Paenarthrobacter sp. NPDC090522. Classification (NCBI taxonomy): domain Bacteria; kingdom Bacillati; phylum Actinomycetota; class Actinomycetes; order Micrococcales; family Micrococcaceae; genus Paenarthrobacter; species Paenarthrobacter sp. NPDC090522. The sequence goes on along the minus strand of NZ_JBIVXL010000027.1, from coordinate 16,544 downwards.
CAGTCTCGAAAGCGCTCAGTCCTCCGGCCCCGCCGAAAGCAACCATCGCGTGATCGCGGGGGTCACGGCCCCTGTCGCTGGACACCATGCGGATGGCGCCGGCCATGTTTTCGCAGAGGATGGCGAGGATGCCTTCAGCCGCTTGGTGGATGGTCATGCCCAGAGGCTCAGCCACTGTCGCCAGGGCCTGTTCGGCGGCAGCAATGTCCAACAGGAATTTACCGCTAAGGTCCGGGTTGATCCGACCCAACACCAGATTGGCATCCGTGACGGTGGGTTGGGTGCCTCCACGGCCGTAGCACGCTGGGCCCGGAACGGCGCCTGCACTCTGCGGCCCCACCCGGAGCGATCCACCCGAATCGATCCAGGCTGTGGATCCGCCTCCGGCTCCGATGCTCCGGATATCGAGCATGGGCACGATGACTGGCATTTCCCATTCGAGTTCGTATTCGTCAGTGACCAGCCCGCGGCCGTTTTCCATCAACGCCGCTTCGAAACTGGTGCCGCCCACATCTGTGACGATCAGGTTGGGCGCTTCCAGCAGGTTCGCCAGATAGGCTCCTGCAGCTACGCCACCGGCTGGTCCGGATTCGATGAGCTCTTCCGGATGTTCCTTGGCGTTGCTGGCACTCATCATGCCGCCATTGCTCTTCACGATGTACAGTGGCGCGGTGGAGCCCTCCTCCTCAAGCTTCGTCTCCAGCCGTGTCATGTAGTCACCTACAACCGGCATCATCGCTGCCCGGATAGCGGTGGTCACGAAGCGTCCGAGTTCACGAACCTTCGGCCGCGTCTCGGAAGACAGCGCGATCCGGGCGTCCGGAATGACGTCGAGAATGATTTCCCTGGCTCGCTGTTCATGCTTGCCGCTGTTGTACGCGTTGATGAAGGCAACACCAATGTTGCGAATGCCCCGATCGCGGATCTCCTCCGCCTTGGCGCGCAACTCAGCCTCATCAAGGGGCTTGACGACCGACCCGTCCGCACCAAGCTTTTCCGTGACCGTGTACCGGTTCGCCCGGCTGACCAACGGCTCCGGCTTCACCTGGTACGGGTCGTAGAGTGCCTGGCGACGTTGCCGACCGATTTCCAGGACATCACGGAAACCGGCCGTCGTGATGAAAGCCGGCTCCGGATACTTCCGCTCCAACAGAGCGTTCGTTGCCACGGTGGTACCGTGCACAATCGTCGAAATCTCAGCGGGGGAAATACCCGCCGAGTGAAGGGCGTTCAAGACGCCGAGCGACAGATCCTCCGGCGTGGACAGTACCTTGGCCGTGCGCACGCCTCCAGAGGTTGGGTTCGTCTCATCAAGGGCATACAGATCAGTAAATGTGCCACCAATGTCGACTCCGATGCGAAACATGTGTCTCCTTAGTCGGGAATACGGGGTGATTGAACAGATCCTCAGTGACCTGACGCACCACGCTCCGTGATCCGGGTCACCTCATCTTCGAGGACTTGCATCAGCCTAGGGATCGCATAATCCGGACACATCGGTTAAATTACGTACTTCCGTAGTGCGCACCTGACAGTCGTACGGCGCACTCGAGCAGATCGACTGCTGGTCCCCAGGCGGTGTGGGTCTGTGGCTTCGGATGTGCAGCCGGTCCAAGTGCGCTTAGAACGAGTAGAGGTTTTCGGGGTTGTCGACGAGGATGCGTTTGCGGTCCTGCTGTTTGGGGACCCAGGTTGCGAACATGTCGAGCATGGCGGCGTCGTCCGGCATGGGGACTTCACCTCTGGATGCTGTGGGGTGGGGCCAGTCGCTGCCCCAGAGCATGCGTTCGGGAGCGTACCGGGCGAAGGCGGTTCCGATGGCTGCCCGGTCTGTGTAGGCAGGCGGTCCGTCGTGGGATTCGTGATAGACGCCGGAGAGTTTCACCCAGGTTTTGCCTTGGTCGATGAGCCGTGTGATCGCTTCGTAGCTGGGATGGGTTGTTCCTGCCGTGCCGGGTAACCTGCCCATGTGATCGATAACGAGGTCGGTGGGCAGGTCGCTGAGGTTGTAGAGGTTTTCGAGAATTCCTTCGGCAGTCATGTGGATCTGCACGTGCCAGCCGAGGGGTGCGATTAACGTGGCAAGGGGTCGGATGAGCTCGGCTCCGGCTCCGCCGGGTCGGGTGAGGTTGAAGCGGATACCTCTGATGCCTGCTTGGTCCAGGTCCTTCAGTTGGGCAGTTGTGAAGCTTTCGTCGATGACGGCGACACCTCGTGCACTGCGGAGGCCGAGCTGGTCGATGGCGTCCAATGTGCACCGATTGTCAGTGCCGTAGTTTGACGGGGTTACCACGACCGTCCGTTTGGTTCCGATGCGTTGTTGCAGGCGGCGGTAGTCGGCCACGATCGCTTGGGGCGGGGGTGTAGTTCCAGGGAACGGGTAGGGGAACCTCTCCGGGTCGTAGATGTGCATGTGGCTGTCCGTGGCCTGTCCGGGAACCCTGTAGCGTGCCCGCCCTGTTCCTGCCGAGAAGGGTGCTTCCAGGGCCTCGCTTGCCTGGGCGGTAGCGGTGCCGAGAGTTGCGAGAGCGGCGCCGGTAACGAGTCCCTTGACGATGGTGCGCCTGGGGATGGACCATCCCGTCGCTGCTGGTGCGGGGTTTCTGGGCGCGCGCTGAATCATGGGCTCTCCTTTGAGTTGTTGATCTGTACGGGACGTTGCTTTTCCGTCATTGCCACGGGCAGGTGCGTACGCCCGGGGTTTGTCCTGTGAACGCCGGGTTCACACCTCACGGGATGAGTTGGCGTGCCAACCTGCTTTGACGGCGATGACCGGGCAGTCTGCTTCGAGGAGGATTCTCTGGGCGGTGCTTCCCATGATGAGCTTGCCGACGGGGGTGCGTCTGCGCATGCCGATGATGATCAGGTCTGCATTGTGGGTTTGTGCTGCGTCGAGCACTTCATCGGTGGCGTCCTGTCCACGGACCGGCTGCAGTACCAGGTGTTCGATTCCCTCCGCGGCAAGTCGTTCCTCGACGTTCTCGACGTCTTCGGGACTTGCGTAGTTTCGGTCAACAAGAGCTGTGCCGCGGGAAGAGTTGATCACTACGAGAAGGCTGTTGGTCTTCTTGGCCTGCGCGATGGCGTAGTCCAGAGCTGCGGCACCTTCCTGGGTGGGGACGTATCCGGCGACGATGGTCATGATGCTCCTGGGGGTGAAGGCTTTGATGGTCCAGGGACGTGACAAAGCAAGGGATGTCAGGGGGCATCCGGCCCCTGACATCCCCTGCTGGATTAGTGGCTGGTGCGGTAGAGCACCAGAGGATCGGTCTTTAGACGAAGCGTCCGTCTGCCGGTGCCCGCCTCAACCAGCCACAGGATGGACCCATCCTCTGTTTTGGCGTCGACCCGGGCATGGGTGAGCGGTTCCGACTCGGCGACGACATCAACCCACGAGTCCACGGCCAGGTCTGCCCAGTCGCGGACAACCCGGCCGGTTGGCAGCAGCTTGCTGTCGGCGTGTTCTGGCGCGTGCGTCGGCACGGTCAGAATCCCAGGTAGGTGTGTTGGGTGTGTTTGACCTGGGGTGGTGCGGCGAAGTGTGGTCCGGCGAGTTCGCGCCATTGCTGGAATTCTGTTGATTCGCGGAATCCCACGGTGTGGTGTTCGAGGGTTTCCCATTGCACGATGAGGGTGTATTCGTTGGGGGTTTCGATGGTTCGTTCGATGCGCATGCTCAACGCCCCGGGCGCCTTCTGGAAGAAGGGCGCTGCTTGGGCTGCTGCTGTTTCGAAGTCCGCTTCGGAACCGGGTTTGATGGTGAGGGTCGCGTATTCGGTGATCACGCGGTGGCTCCTTCCGTAGCGGGTGGCTGGGTGGCTTGTTCTTCGTCGATGCGGTTGCGGTCGGTGGTGCCGGCCATGGTGCGGGTCGCGTCGATCGAGGCGTAGGTCCAGAAAATCTTCATCTCTTCGGTCTCGGAGGCGTTCCGGAACCGGTGGATGATGTTGCCGGGCACGAAGGTGGTGTCGTAGGTGTCCAGGTAATGTTCGGTGCCGTCGATGTCCACGTAGGCGGTGCCTTCGATGACCATCACGGATTCGACGCAGTTGTGGGAGTGGTGCCCGATCGCAGCTCCCGGGGCGAAGGTGGTGATCCCGTTCAGGAACGTGGTGGCGCCGAGGTGGGAGCCGACCAGCGGCACGGTGGAAGCGCCGTTGCCGCGGTCTTTACGGGGCAGTTCCTTGGGGCGGAGGATCAACGCGTCCACGGTGGAAATGGATGTGGGGATTCGGGTCATGGTGGGGTTCCTTAGTTGGCTGGGCCGGTCCAGAAGGTCTTCATGTTGGTGAACTCGCGGATGCCGTAGGAGCCGAGCTCCCGGCCGTACCCGGATTTCTTGATCCCGCCGAAGGGCAGGCGCGGGTCGGAGGCGACCATGCCGTTGATGAACACCGCACCGGCATCGATCCTGGGCAGCAGTTCCGCCGTGGCGGTGGCGGTGTCACCGGTCCAGAGGGCGGCGCCGAGCCCGTATTCGGACTGGTTGGCCAGGGTGATGGCTTCCTCCGTAGAGGACACGCGGATGATCGCGGCGACGGGACCGAAGGTTTCCTCATCGAACGCGGCCTGGCCAGGGGCGACGTAGTCGATGATGGTGGGTTCGTAGAAGAACCCGGGGCCGTCCACGATGTTTCCGCCCAAAACCAGGCGACCGCCGGCGGCGAGGGTGCGGGTGACCTGGTCGTGGAGTTCGGTGCGGAGGTTCTCCCTGGCCATCGGCCCGATGGTGGTGGCCGGGTCGGTCGGGTCGCCGACGATGAGGGCCTGGGTGTTGGCGGTGAACGCGGCCACGAACTCATCGGCGATGTCCTCGTGGACGATGAAGCGTTTGGCGTTCACGCACGACTGCCCGTTGTTGGTGAACCGGGCCTTGACCGCGGTCTTCGCGGCGGCCTGGATATCGGCGTCGGCCAGGACAATGAACGGGTCAGAACCACCCAGCTCCAGGACTTGCTTCTTCAACGCAGACCCGGCCTGGGACGCCACAATGGAACCGACCTGCGTGGACCCGGTCAAGGTGACGGCGGCGATCCGGTCATCGGCGATCAGCCCGGCCACGGCGGAGGACTCGATCAGGACGGTGGCGAACAACCCTGCAGGAAGGCCCGCCCGGTCCATGACGTCCTGCACCGCCAGCGCGGCTTGGGGGACGTTGTTGGCGTGCTTCAGGATGGCCCCGTTGCCGGCGGCGACGGCCGGGAGTACGAAGCGGAAGAACTGCCAGAAGGGGTAGTTCCACGGCATGATCGCCAACACCACGCCCAGGGGATCAAACACGACACCGGACGACGCAGCAGAAGACGCAATGGACTCCGGCGCCAGATGGGCGGGTGCGGTTTTGGCGTAGTAATCGGCCGTGAGGGCGCACTTCTCGATTTCGGCCTCGGCCTCGGCTACGGGCTTGCCCATTTCCAGGGTGATCAGGGCAGCGTACTGGGCCTTGTTCTCACGGAGTACCTTCGCGGTGTTCCGAAGGACCTGGACACGGTCTTCCACCGGGACCAGGCGCCACTGCTTCTGCGCCGCGACAGCAGCATCCAGAACAGCATCAACCTGCTCCGGGGTATGGGCATCAAAAGACCGGACGTGTTCACCCGTTGCTGGGTTGATAGTCGAAATCATGGTTGTTCCTTCGAACGAGAGTGGTGGTGGTTAGGCGGTTGCTTGGGCGACGCGTTCGCGGGGAAGGGTTGCGATGACTTCATCCGCGAATTCGCGGGTGCCGAGAGAGCCGCCGATGTCGCCGGTGCGGGTGAGCGGGTTCGCGAGAACGGTCTCGACTGCGATTTCGATGTCGGCTGCTGCCGCGATGAGGGCAGGGTTGTTGTCGCGACGGCCGCGCCAGTCCAGGAGCATGGCGGCGGAGAGAATCAAGGAGGTGGGGTTGGCGATGCCCTGGTTGGCGATGTCCGGGGCGGAGCCGTGCTGGGCCTGTGCCACGCCGATGTTGTGGCCTGCGTTGAGCGAGCCTCCGAGGCCGAGGCTTCCGGAGAGTTCGGAGGCTTCGTCGGAGAGGATGTCACCGAACATGTTGGTGGTGACGATGACGTCGAACTCGTGGGGCTTGCGGATCAACAGTGCTGCGGCCGCGTCGACGATCAGTTCTTCGAGCTGGACGTCGGGGAACTCGGCGGCGACCTTGCGGACTTCACGGAGGAACAGCCCGTCGGAGAGCTTGACGACGTTGGCCTTGTGGACCGCGGTGACCTTCTTGTTGCGGCCCTGTGCGATTTCGAAAGCGGCACGGGCGACTCGTTCGGACGCCTTGGCTGTGACTTTCCGGACGCTGAGTGCCATGTTTTCGTCCGGCATGAATTCGCCGGTTCCGGCGAACATGTTGCGGTCAGAGTAGAAGCCTTCGGTGTTTTCGCGAACGATGACCAGGTCCATGGGGGTGCGCAGGATGCTCAGGCCGTCGCGGGAGCGGCAGGGACGGACGTTGGCGAACAGTTCGAACTGGACGCGGAGCTCGGCCGAGGGGTTGAAGCCGCCTTCCTGCTTGGACGGGTAGTCATAGTGCGAGACGGGGCCGAGGATGACGCCGTCGACCTGCGGGATGCGTTCCATGACGGCGTCCGGGAGGGTGGTGCCCTGCTCGGCCAAGCTCTTGAGGCCGATGTCTTTCTGCTCGAAGTCAAGTCCAAGGTTATGGATCTGGTCCACGGTCTTGAGGACGTCCAGGGTGGTTTCGGTGATTTCGGGGCCGATGCCGTCGCCGGGGAGTACGAGGATTTTCATGATGGTGCCTTTCGGGAAGTTTCAGGGGGTATGGAGAGGGTTACTTGATGATGCTGATGAGGATGAGTGCGCCGGCTACGGTGAGGCCACCGCCGATGCGGGTAGCGATCTGGGCGAAGGGCATCAGGCGCATGCGGTTGCTGGCGGTGAGGATGGCGATGTCGCCTGCTCCGCCCATGCCGCTGTGCGTGCTGGCGACGATGGCCGATTCCACGGGGTGCAGCTTGACCCAGCGGGCTGCGAGGAACCCGCCGCCGACCATCGCGGTCACCGTGGTGACGATGGTGATCAGGTTGGCCGGGGCGAACCCTGCCACGAGGCTCTGCCACGGGGTCAGGATCAGGCTGAAGGTGAACAGGATGGGGAAGGCGACCGCGGTGAGGCCGAATTTGTAGACGACCTTGGAGCCGGCCTGGATGCGGGGCGAGACGCCGTGGGCGAGGGCCAGGAGCACTGCTGCGAAGAGCATGACCACCGGTGCGGGCCAGTCGAAGAGTTCGAAGGCGAGGACGCCGAGGAGGTAGAGGGAGACGGCGGTGATACCGGCCGCAGCGATGGCCTTCAGGTCCAGTCCGGCGGGCTTTTCTTCTTCTTTTTCGTCCAGCATGTCGGTTCCGCCGGGCTGGAGCTGGCCGTTGCCGGTCAGGTGGGGGAACTTCTTGCCGATCAGGGACAGGATGCCTGCGAGGAGGACCGCGGTCAGGTTGCCGACCATGATCGGTGGCAGGACCCGGGCCAGCGCTTCGCCCTGGTCCATTCCCAGGATCGAGGAGTAGCCGATGGTCAGCGGGATCGCACCCTCACCGACGCCGCCGGCCATGATGGGAACGACGGTGAAGAAGAACGTGTCGTGCAGTCCCAAACCGAGCAGGGTGCCCATGGCGGTGCCGCACACGATGGCAAGGACACTGCCTGCCAGCAGAGGGACAAAAATCTTCAGGAAGCCCTTGATCAGGATCCGGCGGTCCATGCTGAGGATCGAGCCGACGATGACGGCGGCGATGAAAAGGTTCAGGACCTTGCTGGAGGAGAAGAAGTCACCGACGGCTTTCTTCATCGGCTCGGGAACGAGGCCGAGGTAGCCCAACAGGGACGGGACAAAGGTCACCAGGATTGCGGCGCCGCCGATCTGCCTGACCAAAGGCAGCCTGTTGCCGATTTCACCGAGGGTAAAGGCGAACACCGCGGAGATCGCAATGACCATGGCCAGTTCACCGGTGACACCCTTGGTGGCCGTAAAGGCGATCAGGAGGATGATCAGGAGAAGATACACCGGCAAGGGAATGATGCCGACATCGGTGTCCATGAGCTTCCACCAGAAGGCGCGTCCTTTGGGAATGACGCCTCCCTTGGTTGCCGCTGGTTGGGATGCGGTGTTGGTTTTTGGAGTAGACATCGTCGTCCTCGGAATGAGTTGTTGGGAAGGGTTAGAAGTCGAAGAGCCTGGTGGGGTTGTCCACGAGGATTTGCCGGGCTGCACCGGCGGTCTGGAGCCAGGCGAGGAAATTGCTGGTTTCCGTGATGTCGTCGATGTCGCGGAAGGGCTCGACGACGGCGGGTCCCCGGCGTTTGCGGTCGGCGCCGCCACCGGTATGGGGCCAATCCGACGCCCAGACCAGGCGTTCGGCCCTGGCGTCGAACAGTGTTTGCACGATGCCGGGGATGGCCGGCGATGCGGCCCCTTCCGCAGCTACGCGGTAGGGTGCCGAGAGTTTGACCCAAACGTGGGGCAGGGACAGCAGCTCTTTGACCTGTTCAAGGCCGTGGACTTTACCGTCATCGGAGACTTTGACACCGCCGAAGTGGTCCAGGATGACCGGCACCGGTGAGCTGGCGATGATGTCGGACGAGTTGGCCAGTGACGTGGCGCCGCAGAACAACTCCACCGCCAGGCCAAGGGGTTCGGCCCGTTCCATGAGAGTCCCGAGCGGACCGCGGATGTCAGCCTTTCCGCCGTCGGGGTTGGACTTGACGTTCAACCGCAGCCCCCGCACGCCAGCGGCGTGGAGGACGGCCAGTTCGCCGTCGGATGTTTCAGGCCCGACGACGGCCACTCCCCTGGAGCGCTCGGCCCCATGGAGCTTCAGGGCCGCCAACAGTGCGGAGTTGTCCGTGCCATAAACACTGGGCTGCACGAAGACGAATCGCTCGAGCCCGAGGGCGTCTCCGTGGGCCTGCACGTCTTCAAGGTTTGCTTCTGCGGGAGTGTAGTCGCGGTCCTCGGCGTAGGCGAACCACGTGGGATCGAAGACGTGTACGTGGGTGTCGATAGACCCTTCAGGTACTACGCGATGGATCACATCTGACATTGGAAACTCCCTCACTGCTGTGTGTTGCCCGTCATTGACGAACACCACAAGCGTAAACTCCACTTTGGTTTTTTGCAATACTAAAAAACCATTAAGTGGTCTTTCTGTGGAGTAAAATGCCAGCATGGGGAAGAGTCGCGCGACGACCGGTACCGTAGGTGAAGGATTCGCCGCAGTGAATGGAGCCACAGGTGACGGCTAGCGCCACGGGAAGTACTGAACTGACTTCCATGATCGAAACCGAGATCCGCACTTATCTGCGGAACGAGAGCCCTGCCGTCGGCGAACGGATCACAGAGCGCTTCCTGGCCGAGCGCCTCCGGGTCTCCCGCTCCCCCATCCGCAAAGCGCTCCAGGGGCTTCTGCACGAAGGGACCGTTGCAAGGACCGAGACGGGGGGCTACGTCGTGGCCAAAACCGGCGCCGACGTCCTGGTTCCAGAGTCCGCCGATCAGGCTGCCGACGATCACGCCTACATGCGCATTGCCGCCGACAGGCTCGATGGAGCCCTCCCGGAACGCGTTACGGAAAACGGGCTCATGCGCCGCTATGACCTGACCCGAGGCCAGGTCGCCCAGTTGCTGGTGCGGATCTCCACGGAAGGATGGGTCGCTCCCCTCCCCGGATACGGGTGGGAGTTCCTCCCAGTCCTGACATCCGTGAAGTCCTACCGGGACAGCTACCACTTCCGGCTCGTCGTCGAACCTGCCGCTATCCTGGAAGACACCTTCGTCCTGAACAGGGAAGCCCTCAACGAACGCATGCTTGAGCAGCAGGAACTTGTTGACGGCAAGATCTGGACCATCTCCGGAGCCGAGCTCTTCGACTTGAACACCCGTTTCCACGAAACCGTGGCCCAATGCAGCAACAACGATTTTTTCATCGAAAGCCTGGCACGCATCAACCGGCTGCGCCGACTGATCGAATACCGGCAGGCGCTCGTCCCGGAACGGGCGGTCCTGCGGTGCGCCGAGCACGTTGAGTTGGCCCGCCTCCTCCTTCGCGGCGAGCTTCGGGAAGCCTCGGAGCACCTCCGCCGGCACCTCTCCACCGTCGGCACGGAAAAGGCGCGATAACTCCACGCAACGCGCGGCATTTCAGGGTCCGAACCCGGTCCCGCTCCTAGACGACCTCGCCAGCCGCGGGCGACGCCTCCCTGGCAAGGCACGCCAGCCTTCGCATGCCCATAGTTTGTTGACTCATTCACAGGCCTTCCGCCCGTCTGGATTTTTTTAACACAAAAAACCATCTTGTGGTTTTTTGGCATGCAAAAGACCATCCGCGTTGGCATGCTTGTTGCGCACGTCACTCGACGCACCCAACGAAAGCGGATGAATCAATGAAGATCAGTTCCCTCCGGCGCGGCCGGCTGATGGCAACCGCAGCCGCGGCCCTCGCCGCAACGGTATCCATCACAGCCTGCGGCCCCGCCGCGACCAACCCCAACGCTGCCTCCAACAGCTCCGTAGCCAAGGAGATCACCATCGATGCCCCGTCAGGGCCCGGCAGCGGTTACGACCAGACAGCCCGCGCCCTGGAGAAGGCATTGAAAGGCGAGAAGCTCAGCAACAAGATCGAGGTACGGAACACCCAGGGCGCCGGAGGTACTGTCGCACTGTCCCAATTCGTCCAGAAATCCGGCACCAAAGACCTGATGCTCGGCGGCCTTTCCTTGGTCGGAGCAACCATCACCAACTCCGCCCCCAACAAGCTCACCGACCTCACCCCGGTGTCCCGGCTCATCGGCGAATACGAGGTAATCGTTGTGCCCGCCGATTCGCCCTACAAGACTCTGAAGGAATTTCTGACCGCTCTCAAAGCCAACCCCGGAGCCAACCCGATTGCCATCGGCAACCAGGGCGGCGTCGACCACATCTGGGGCGGCACCCTCGTCAAGGACGCAGGAGTCAAGCCGGCTGACGTCAATTTCGTGACCTTTTCCGGTGGCGGTGAGGCCCTCGTTGCCCTGTTGGGCAACAAGGTTGCCGCGGGAATCGCCGGTTACAACGAATTCGGCGACCAAGTCGATGCCGGCAAATTGCGGATCCTCGCGGTGTCCTCGGACAAGCCGATCGATGTTGCTCCGAATGCTCCCACCATCACGGACGCTGGCTACCCCGACGCTGTCCTCGTGAACTGGCGCGGCATCTTCGCCCCGCCTGGTGTCAGCGACGCCGACCGCAAAGCCCTGTCCGATGTCTTCGCAAAGCTCGTCGAGACCGAGACCTGGAAAGAAACCGTGAAGACCAACGGCTGGTCCGACGAGTACCTGGACAGCGACAAGTTCAAGGCCGACCTGGAATCCCAGCAATCCAAGACCCACGAAATCCTGACCACGCTGGGACTGGCATGATCACCAGCGTCAAAAGCAAGGGTGAGCTCGTCTTCGCCGGGCTCACCCTCGCGCTCGGCATCTTCATCCTCGTGGGAACCACCTTCATCAACGAACCCCTCGCCGCCAGCAATGTCGGCCCAAGGTTCTTCCCTTACGTCATCGGCGCGCTGCTGACCGCAGCTTCAGCGTTTGTGATTGTGGACGTCCTGCGCGGCAACAGTGCAGCACCAGAAGACGGCGAACTCGTCGACCCATCGCTGCCCATGAACAAGAAGCGTGTAGCTTTGCTCCTCATCTCCATCCTGGCGTTTGCTGTCCTCCTCGAACCCGCCGGCTACGTCATAGCTTGTGCCGTCTCGTTCTTCGGCATTGCCGTAACGCTCGGTGCCCGGCTCGGCTGGCGGGTCGCCGTCGCTTCCGTCGCTTTGTCCTTCGCCATCTACCTCCTGTTCACACGACCCCTGGGCATCTACCTGCCGCCGGGCGTGCTGGCAGGCATCCTTTAAGGAAGTTCTCCATGGAAGGAATCAACGGGCTCATCCAGGGATTCGCGGTCGCCGCGACACCGGAAAACCTGCTCTTCGCCCTGCTCGGCGTCATCGCCGGAACCTTCGTCGGCGTCCTGCCTGGCATCGGCCCGGCACTGACCATCGCCCTGCTCCTGCCGGTCACCTACAACATGCCACCATCTGCCGCGTTCATCCTGTTCGCCGGCATCTACTACGGAGCCATGTACGGCGGCTCCACAACATCCATCCTGCTCAACGCCCCCGGCGAGTCCGGCTCAATGATGACCGCCATCGAAGGCAACAAGATGGCACGGGCCGGCCGGGCCGCTGCAGCCCTGGCAACCGCCGCCATCGGCTCCTTCGTCGCCGGTACCATCGCAACCCTCGCCCTCGCATTCTGCGCGCCCTATGTCGTCGACATAGCCATCGGACTTGGCCCCTCCGATTACCTCGCCCTCATGGTCGTAGCCTTCATGACCGTCGGTGCCCTGCTCGGATCATCGGCATCCCGCGGCTTCGTCAGCGTTGCCATTGGCCTGGTCATCGGAATCATCGGGCTCGATGCCCAAAGCGGCTCCGCCCGATTCACTTTCGGCGTACCGCTGCTCCTCGACGGCATCGACACCGTGGTCCTCATCGTGGCTCTTTTCGCCATGGGAGAGGCCATCTACCTCGCGGCCAAAATGCGGCCCGGCAAACCCAAACTCCTGGACCTCAAAAACAAGTCCGGGAAGTCCATGACAGGTATGAGCAGGCAAGACTGGAAGCGGTCGTGGCCCGCCTGGCTCCGCGGAACAGCGATCGGCTGGCCGCTCGGTGCCATCCCCGTCGGCGGCTCCGAAATCCCCACCTTCCTGTCCTACGCGCTGGAAAAGAAGCTCAGCAAGCACCCGCAGGAATTCGGCAAGGGCGCCATTGAAGGCGTCGCCGGACCCGAAGCAACCAACAACGCCAACGCCGCCGGCTCACTCATGCCGCTGCTCGCCCTGGGGCTCCCGACGTCGGCAACAGCCGCCGTCATTCTCGTCGCCTTCCAGCAGTACGGCCTCCAACCCGGCCCGCTGCTGCTGGAAAAGGAACCACAACTGGTGTGGGGACTGGTCGCTGCCCTGCTTATCGGCAACGTCATGCTGCTGCTCCTCAACCTTCCGCTGGTCGGGCTGTGGGCCAAGGTGCTGCTCATTCCCACGCCGTATCTGTACGCAGGAATCTCCACCTTCGCCCTCCTCGGCGCCTACAGCATCAACGGATCCGTCTTCGATGTCTTCATCATGCTGATCATCGGCGTCCTCGGATACTTCCTCCGCCAATACGGGTTCCCCGTAGCACCACTGATCATCGGAGCGATCCTCGGCCCTCTGGCAGAAACGCAACTCCGCAGGGCCATGTCCATCGCAGACGGCGATTTCGGTGCGCTGGTTTGCACGCCATTCTCCGTCGCCGCCTATGTAGTGGTGATCCTCGTGGCTATCGTGCCGCAGGTTATGAAGCGCTGGGAACGCCGGACGGCTAAGGACGTCGGTGTGCTTGAGGAATTCGAGCACGTAACCGTCGCAGGAGGCGAAAAGCACTAATCACACAGCCGCTGTGGCGGCGAAGGACACCCCCCGCCGCCACAGCCAGCACAGATCTCAGCGCGGCCATCAGACCACTATGCCGATCTGTGATGGCTGGCATTTTTTCCACCCGCAAGCTTGTTCACCAGTTGGGTAACCGGCGCCGGCCCCGTCTTTCGGGTGCGTGTTGCGTAGCGCATGCCGACGCCGGAGAAGTTGAAGCAGGTCAGCGCACCGTCTTGGCGACGTAGACGTCACAGGATGCGTTGTGGGCTACCTGGTTCGCGACGCTGCCGAGAACACGGCTAAGCCCCTTCATTCGTTTGTTGCCCACGACGATGAGCTGGGCAGTGCGTTGATCAGCTTCGCGCATGAGGACTTGGGCCGGCGTTCGCGGGCCGATGCTGCTGCATTCAGAGCTGTTTCGGTGCCGTCAACGCCGACGATAACTACTCCGGTCATGATTTCTCTGCTTTAGTTGTTCCTACTGAGTGTTTTCGGACTCATTGGCAGGGCCGTGCCACTTGGATTCGAGGTGGTCGGCAACTACCCGGCGGACTGTGCCCGAGGCAGTCCTCAGAACGATGCTCGTTGTCCGGATGAGGCCGGGACTTCGGCGGACGCCATCGACGAGGGCTCCGTCCGTTACACCTGTGGCAACGAAGTAGCTGTTGTTTCCCCGGACGAGGTCATCTTGACTCAGGACGCGCGCAAGATCATGGCCGGCTTGGAGCGCCTTGTCCCTTTCGGCTGCGTCGACGGGCGCTAGCCGTCCTTGGATCAGGCCCCCGAGTGCCTTCACGGCGCAGGCGGTGATGATGCCTTCCGGTGTCCCACCGATGCCGACGCACATGTCAATGGGCGAGCCCGGCCGGGCGGCATTGATTCCCCCTGCCACGTCGCCGTCAAGAAGCAGCCTGGTTGATGCTCCTGCAGCCCTGATGTCGCTGATCAGCTTGGCGTGCCTGGGCCGGTCGAGCACGGCGATTTGAAGATCCTCGACGGGCACGTTCTTGGCTTTGGCGAGTGCTCGGAGGTTGTCTCCGATTGGCCGCATCAGGTCGATGACGCCATGGCCTTCAGGGCCAGTGACGATCTTGTCCATATAGAAGACCGCGCTGGGATCAAACATTGTTCCCCGCTCCGAAACTGCGATCACCGACAGCGCGTTCTGACGGCCGGTTGACGTCAGGGTGGTGCCGTCGATCGGGTCAACGGCGACGTCCCAGGACTGGCCGCTACCGTTGCCGACATGCTCGCCGTTGTACAACATGGGGGCCGCGTCCTTCTCACCCTCGCCGATGACGACAACGCCATCGAAGTCCACAGAGCCCAGGAATCGGCGCATGGCATCCACCGCTGCCCCGTCGGCTGCGTTCTTGTCGCCTTTGCCGATGAAGGGTGCGGCACGGATCGCCGCGGCTTCGGTGGCACGTACCAACTCCATCCCAAGGTTTCTGTCGGGACGGGATAAGACTTGGGCAGCTTCATATGTCACGTCGACGATGGTATCTAAAAAACCACAAGTGGTCGACCACTCGACCACTTACTTGACTGGTCGACCACTTAAGGTTTACTGTCGATGTCGTGCCCGACCCGAGAGGTTGAGGGACCGGGTTACCGGCAAGGGACCCAGCACGTCAGAGTTGCCGTCAGGGAGATAGTCCCTCAATTTCAAGGAGTAACGATGCTCGCCGTCCTCGGATTCGCCACCCTAGGCTCATTCATGGTCGCAGTGATGCGCAGATGGGCCACAGCTTTTGTGGCCATCATCTGTGCCCCCGTTTTGTTCGCCGTCATTGCAGGTCACGGACCCAATCTCGGTGACATGGTGCTTTCGGGCCTGAAGACCGTCGCACCTACCGCAGTCTTGTTGTTGTTCGCGGTTCTGTATTTCGGCGTCATGATGGACGCGAAGCTCTTCGACCCGATCTCGAAGTTCATCCTCCGCCTGTCCAAGGGTGACCCGGTCCGGATCTGCATTGGCACGGCTGTGCTTTCCATGGCTGTTGCCCTGGATGGTGACGGCACCACCAGCTACATGATCATCTGCTCTGCGTTCCTGCCCATCTATAAGAAGTTGAACATCAACCCACTCGTCATCGCCACCGTAGCTGCGATGTCATTGGGCCTGATCTCCGGATCCACCCCATGGGGCGGTGCAGCCACCCGCGCCATCAGCGTGCTTCAACTGGACGCGACCGAGTATTTTGTCAGCCTCATCCCTTCCCTTGCACTCACCTGCGCTTTCATCCTGGTGGTTGCTTACGTCCTGGGCCGGCTGCAACGAAAGCACGTTGACACAGCCGCCGTCGCCGAGCTCGCCGCTGAAATCAAGAACGGCACCCACCACATCGGCGACCGCCCCACGTGGCGCACCTGGGTCAACGCCGGCCTGACCATCCTGCTGCTGGTCCTGCTGATCACCGGCGTCGCTCCCCTTGTGGTCCTGTTTATCGGAGCGTTCGTCGTTGCCTTGCTTGTGAATCACCCCGAACTGCACACCCAGGGTGAATCCATCAAGCGCCACGCAGTCAGCGCCGTCCCCGTGGTCATGCTCGTCCTCGCCGCCGGCGTGTTCACCGGCATCCTGTCCGATTCCGGAATGATCCAGGCCATGGCCGACGCCCTGTTGAGCATCGTCCCGACCTCGATGGGTGCGCTGCTCCCCCTCTTCACCGCGATCATCGCCATCCCGCTTGGATTCTTTATGTCCAACGACGCGTTCTTCTTCGGCATCCTGCCGGTCCTGTCCGAATCCGCCTCGCAGTACGGCATTCACGCCAACGAAATCGCCCGCGCAGGTGTCGTCGGACAGATCTCCCACATGATCGGCCCGGCGTCCGCCCCACTGTGGGTCCTCCTTGGCCTGATCAAGAAGGACCTGGGCGAATTCCAGAAGTTCTCCCTCCTCTGGGTCGTCGGCGCCTGCCTCGCCTTCATTGCCTTCCAGATCCTCACCGGAGCCATCAGCATCACTGGCTGAGCTCACCCACAAATTCCTGGTCCGTCAAAGAGACCTGGTTATAGAGAAAAGGAAACACCCCCGTGACTACATCCAAGCAGTACCGACTGGCAGTTCTGAACGGTGATG
>NZ_JBIVXL010000026.1:0-48535 GCF_044769225.1 Paenarthrobacter sp. NPDC090522 | reverse complement strand
ACGACGAGCGCGAGGCCAGCCACAGCACGGGCAAGCCAGGGCAGCCCCCAGGCACCACCCACCAAAAACGTCACGTCCCCCCCAACAAACACAACGACTTAGCCGGGCCGAGTCATCACAGAAACACAGAAACACAGAAACGGTAGGAAGGCCGGGGGAAGGGAGCGAGGGGCAAGGGCACGAAGAAGCGCGGAGCCTATAGAGGTTCCGCGCTTCCGTGTTTCCGTATTTCTGTGTTTCTGTATCTCCGTGACTAAAGGCTGTCGATCCAGTCCCTAATCATGGGATTCATCTTCTTCCCCGTCTCGACGCTTTTCAGCAGCAGCTTCTTGTGCTGTTCCTCCGTAATGTCCACGGTGAGGCGCTTGGAGAATTCTTTCTCCGTGGACGTGAACGACTGGTCAATAACGGTTTTGGCCGTCCGGGCTGGCTTGGGGGATTTGGCCGACTCCTGGGGCTCTGCCGCTTTGGGCGGGGGAGCCATGCGGGCTGCCAGGCTTTCCTTACGCGTTGACGCCATGGTGAACCTCCAGAAGATCGGCGGTCACCTGGGCGTAACCGAAGTCGTTTGCGGGAATCGTTCCCAGCTCAGCTTTGATTTCCTCGGACAGGGGAATCATGGTGTCCAGGACAGCAACGCCGCCGTTCTCCAGAGCTTCCAGCGCTGCCTTCACAGCAACGGTGTTGCCCTTGTTCCTGACCTGAGTCAAGAGAACCGCGCACAGCTTCCCCTGCGCCTGCGCCGCCTCCCTGGTCGGCCACACCCGCTGAATATCCATGGGGGATGATTCGGTGGGGATCAGGGCAATGTCGCATTCGCGGATTGCCGCGTCGATCATCGAAGATTCGCCGGGGGGCGTGTCGATCACGACGTGCTCGTATCCCGCGCTGAGGCGTTCGAGCAAGCGCACGTTGACCACTTCTGACTTGAAGGGCAGTTCCTCGCCTTTGGCCTGCAATTCGTCGCCTGCCGTCATGGCCCAGCCTGACGCAGAGCCCTGGGGATCGCCGTCGCACAAGACTGTTGATCCGTGCTTGGACAACTCCAAAGCTATGTTGAAGGCCGTAGTGGTCTTGCCCACCCCGCCCTTTGTGTTGATTACCGCAATTTTCATGGCTCCCCCTCGTGGATACAGATTTCTGTGTTTCTGTGCTGCTTCCAGCGTTACACGGAAACACAGAAAACTGTGTTTCATTGTTTCCGTGTTTCTGTGTTTATTTCTTGCCTTGGTCCAGGTGCCCGTATGTCTCGATCAGCGCGTCCTCCAGGACGCTGCTTTTATTCGCCCGCCGGCCTTTTCTCCGCTGGTCGTTCACGGCTAGGTCTATGAGTTTCATAGCCCGGGCCGTTAGTCGGTAGGTGCGTGGTGTTGTCTCGATTTTCACCAGGTCGTCGGCGGGTTCGTCACCCTCGGTTGGCTGGGGCTCCACGGCCATTGCCTGTCCTCCTGTAGTTACTTCTTCTTGGGCGTCTTGGCGTCAAAGGTGGTCAGGCTGACCGCTGCGAACCGGTGTCCGCCGGGGCCGCCGGGCGGGTAGGTCTTGCCAACCTGGTCGCGGATATAGGCGTCTACGTCTCCGCCGAAGTCCTTGTTGATCCGGCGCAGCAGGTTTGAGGCGTTTTCGCCGCCCTTGCCGAAGATGGACATTTGCCGCCCGTTGTCCAGCGTCACGTCTATCTTGATGCGCTTGTTCTTGTGGGCCTGGCTCCGGGCAATGCTCTGGGCCTGCCGTTTGAGGGCTGCCATGCCCGTTTCCGTGGCCTTGTCGTCTCCTGGCGGCATGGCAACGCGCATGTGCTTATCGCCGTTCTTGTTCGCCCATTTACGGTTCCGGTACTTCTCGGGGATTTTGTCCGTGTACCGGCCTACCCGTTCGGGTTCGGGCGTCTTGACCGGGGCCAGCTCGCGGCCTGTCTTGGGGTCCACACGGCGGGGTGCGTCTGGGGTTTCCTTGGCCCGCACGGGCACCACGTGCCCGTCCTTGGCGCGGCGGCGTTCGGGCTGCCTGGTCACGGTTCCTTGGGTGTCCAGTTCTTCCAGGGCACCCCGGAAGCTTTCGCCCTTGCTTTCGCCGCTGAGAAGCTTTCCGATCATGCGGGGGGAGCGGCCCAGGAAGTCGGCCATCTCAGACCGGCTCAACTGCCGGGTGTCCATGATGTTCCGCACCATGTCACTGATCGATCGCCGCCCTTCCGGGCCTACGTCAATGGGTTCAGACATTCGCGTTTTCCTCCCACACCTGGCTCTTGTCAGCCTTCTCGGCCTTCTTCTTCAATGCCTCGCGTGCCTCCAGCGTCTCCGGGGTCTTCATGCGGCCCTTGGTGAAGCCTTTGAGGCGCAGGCGGCCCACCATGCCATCGTCTGCCCCGCCGAACTCCACAGGGGCGGCCCAGCGGGGCAGGGAGGTCGTGTAGATGGCGTCAGTCTCGATGCCGATAAGGGTGCGGGGATCGACGTTCAGCGCCCCGGTACGGTGCCCGGACTTGGTTTTGGCGTCCAGGACGTTCGCCCGCGCCCAGCCCCACACCTGCGCGGCCAGCTCCGGGTGATAGAACGTCTGGTCGTCCTCGGACAGCCCGGCGCGGGAACGGTAGCTGAACTGCCCGTCCGGCAGCTCGCGCAAGGTGCCCATGGCTTCCGCCGGTACGCCGTCGATGGAATCGGCAATCATCATCGTGTCCTGGCCGCGCATGGCGAATCGGCCAATGCCGTGCAGCAGGATCGCCCGCAGGGCCGCCATGGCGGCGTCCAGGGCCGTGGGGTCGAAGTTCTGGCCGTAGCCCCGGTCTACCTCGGCACGGAGGCGGATAACGCGGTCCGCGAAGGTATCCAGGGGCCGCAATTTCTCGGTGAACTGCAACGCTTCCAGGGGCTCGATTACCCAGCCACGGTTAGCGGCCACGATCAGCTCACGGTGATCTGCCCAGGTTTCGTTCCGGGAGCCGGGACGGTTGGGGTAGAGCCAGGTGTCACGGTTCGTCTCGTCGCGCATACCCAGGATGCCGATGTGGTTCCAGTCCTGGGGGACTGTGAAGCGTACGCGGTAGCGGGCCTTGGCATAAGGGCTCTCGTGCCAGAGGTCGGCTGCAGCGGCCTGTTTCAGCTCGCGGACCGGCCCAACGCCGAGTTCCTTGCACACCGAGGCGTACATGAATCGGCCATCAATCACTGAGAAGCTGTCAATCGTGGGCGTCTGCTTCGGGTCAATCAGGGGAACGCAATCGGGGTGCTTGGCGGCGTAGTCGCCAGCCACCAGGTGTTCAATGTGTCCCTGGCCGGAAGTCTGGTGAATAAGATCCGCAATCCAGCCATCCAGCGCCGGGGGATCGAAGTTCTGTGTCACGCCGAAGCCCCAGAGGAACGCGCCCGTTTTACCGGCGCTGCGCATGGGGGAGAGCTTGGGCTCAACTTTGGCCAGGAAGTGCGACAGCACGCCCCACGCCTTGTTCGCCTGTTCCGGGTTCACCGGCACGGACCCAAACCAGTTGGAAGCCAGGCCAACCGTGACCGTGTACCCGGTGACCGTGTGGCGGTACCGGGCAGTTACGTTGGACGAGTCGATCCAGTGGTTGCCGTGTTCCCAGCCAACAGTTTCCGCGGTTGCCCAGTGTCCGCCGCTCTTGGCGGGCTTCAAGCCGCCGCCGGTCAGCAGTACCATTTCGGCGCCCTCGTTCGCGGCCGTTTCCAGAATGTCCAACAGGGAAGGGTTGACCGTGCGCCGGCCACCCATGGCCGGATTTACCTTGTGCCCACGCGAGGTATAGCCAGTGCCGCTTTTGGAATCCAGCCACAGGATGCGCAGCGGTTTGGTGGGGTAGACCTTGGGACGCAAAACTTCCTCCTTGCTGAAGACTTCAACACGAAAAATATTACACATTGTAATTTTTTGGGCAAGCTCCGGCCCGGCGTGTTGCACAGAAACACAGAAACACGGAAACACAGAGTCGCGTAACCGGGCCTGTAGATGCCAGGAAGGGCAGGGATGCAGCTGCATCCCTGCCCTTCCTGGTGATTTCCTTTGCCGTGGTTACGAGCCGTCCGCCCTGGGGTCGATGGGCGGCAGTTCGCCGTTGCGGTTGGACGTGATGGCACCGGGGGAGCGGCGCAGAATGACGCCTTTGAAGCCCTTGCGCTGTGTGCCCTCGCTGACGATTTCCACGCGCCCACCAACTTCGACTTCCAGCACCAGTTCCAGAGCGCGGGCGAAATTCTGTTTGAACTTACCTATGGAGGAATCAGAACCGAACTGATTGTGGAGCTGTTCCCAGGTGATGCGGGTTTCAAGCCTGGGGGACCGTTCCAGCGTGTAGAAGCGCGAGGAAAGCCAGATGAAAATATCCATTGCCATAGGGGATTTCCCCTTGGCGAGCTGCGCGTATTTCGTGAGGTCTATGGGCCTCGTCCGGTCGGACATGATGGAGCTAAACAAACTTTCGCTGATCCTCACGGTTGAAGTCAGTAATCCGTCATCGTCCAGATGTTCTTTGCGAACGTCAATCCAGAGCTGTGCCGTGTCGGCAACGACGTACTGGCCTTCCGTAATTTTCAGCTGCCCTTCGCCTCTTTCGACGTTCGAAAAGGCGACAGTTGCGCGAAGCAAAGCGCGGAGCTGATTCACAACATCACGCGCATTTACGCCTGAGGCAGGAATACCAGCCGCCTTGGCAAAGGAGCGGAATGAGGAACCAATGACAATATCCCGGCTGCCGCTGCGCTTTACCTCCGTCATGAGGTACAGCAAGGCGGCCCGGGCATGTTTCCCATAGGGCACAAAACGCTGCGCTTTACCCTCATGGTCGATGAACTCACCAGCGGTAATGGAAAGCCTGGCTGATCCGTTCGTGCGAACCCAAAACGGCTGATCCGGTTTGCGGTAGGGGAGTGTCATGTGGACGAACTCCACGGGCAGATACCCAGTGTCGCCGTCGGGGCCGAAGCGCATGATTTTAGCGTCTGATTCGGCGTCTTCCGACGTTGAGAGCTGTGGGTCTTCGATCTCTGTTTCCGCGTTGTGATCGGGGGTGGAAATGGGTACGGTCATGCGTGAACCTCCTAGGCTTCCTTGAAACGTCGCTAGGGGGTTTAGACCCTGGTCACTGTTAGCGCAGTAGGCCAGGGTCGCCTTTTTAAAGGCGAATCCCCCGTGGTTTGCCCCACGGTAACGGCAACGACCGTGGCAAACAAGTCATAAGACACGTGTCTGTGAATAAGTCCCTTCAGAGGCTCCAGAATCGTTTCTCCCGGCCTAACTCCCCATTTTGGCTATAGAGGCTTGGATTTAGGCGAGCTAGAGCCGTAGGCGAGCGCACAGGGCTTCTCAGCCCGTGGGGTGACAAGTAGCGCGTGCCGGCCACGCGTGCTTTTCAGTGGCAAGCATGCGACGAAGGAGCATGTGCGGCAGCACGTAGCGCGAAGCAGCCCAGGAAGGAGCTGCTGGTAGCAGCGCGAGTTTTCCACAGCGCTCTCGCGCTCACGCGTTACAAAAGGTGAGTTAACCGGTAAGAGCTTAAGGAAGAGTCTTAAGGGGCAAAGTTATCCACAGGCCCTACTTCCCATACGGGACAAGGGAAGTAGGCGTATCGAGGACGGGTTGAGCTTACCCAAATATCACGCGAGTTTACCCAAATATCACGCGAGTTTACCCAAATATCACGCTTTGAAGGTCGGGAAGCTCTGAGCGTACCCAAATATCACACCACTCAAGAGGGCTTGCCGGGCTGACCCAGAAGTGCCACAGAAGTGCAAGTCAATCAGGGTGAAACGCGCGAGTTTACCCAAATATCACACCTCCAGAAACACGGAAACACGGAAGTCTGTGGGTGGATGCCGTGGTGGGCCTGCGTTAGGGCTTGCCTGTTGAGTCCAGGATTTCGATTCGTAGGCCCTCGCGGTGGGCGCGGAGGATGGCGTGCTGGAACGCTGAGACGTGCATGCCGTAGCTCGGTGCGGTCACGAGTCCTTTGGCTGCCAGGGTGGCGAAATACTCCTGGTCTGGCATGACGATTTCGATGGTGGTGGTGAGTCTGGTGAGTTCGTCCATGAAGTGCATGCCGTAGCGTTCCTGGGCGCGTTCGGTGACCTCGTGGAGGTTGCTTAGATCGGTGACGTTCGCGAAGTCCTCCATGAGTTCTTCCAGGAGGTCTTGCCGGTGCCAGAGCCGGAAGCAGAGCAGGGCGTATTCGACGTGGGAGGCGTGGGTTTCTTGCCATGCCAGCAGTGCACGTTCGGCTTCCTCGGTCACCGCTTTTTCGGCGGTGATTTCTTCGGCTGAGACGCCGAAGAACTGGCCGTATTCGGCGGTGGTTATGCCGATGGCTTTGGCGAGGAAACCGAACGTGCGTCTATTCATGGGCGATTGTGTGAATTGGGGTCGAGGATGGCAACGGCAGCGTCCAGGTAGGCGTTGCGTGTGGCGGGTGCGAGGCGGTCAAAGCGGATATCGCGGCCACGGTCCAGCTCAGCGTCCCACGGCACAATGACGTAGGTCGAGACGCGGCCTTTCAGGAACTCGATTATCTCGTCCAGGTCTTCCGGGGCGGTGGTGTGGGTCTTGTTCACGATCGCTACCGATGCGCGTACTTTTTCCCCGAATCCGGCGCGGATCAGGTAGTCCATGGTGGCGAACGCGTTCCGGGCGTTGTCGATCTTTCCCATCATGGAAAACACGTAATGGTCGGCAACGTCAGCGGCCACTTGGACGGTGCTGGTGCTGGCGTCTCCTTCGATGTTGTTTCCGGTGTCGATCAGGACGTGCGAGAACGACGGGGAGACGAGTTCGTACAGGCGGCGCAGCTCGGGAGCTGTCAGAACCTTGGTGTCGTAGGCGCGGTTCTGCGAGGGCAGCACGTCGAACTTTTCGGGTTGGGCGTGCAGGTACGGGGCAATCAGTGCTGGCGGAACGAAAGTGCCGCTGGGGTTGTCCTTGGTGTAGGCGTCCAGGACGTTGAGCAGGTCGCGCACTGTGGCGTCGTGTGACTGCCGCCGGCCTTTGTCCCCGAGCGTGCCGTGGTTGTCGTTGCCGTCCAGGGCGAGGATCTTATGGCTGGTGAGCGAACCGATGATTGCGCCGATGTTGTAGAGCGTGGTGGTCTTGCCGCCGCCGCCTTTGGAGTTCATGAAGGCCCATGTGACAGGGGTTTTCGCGGGAACGGCTTGCAGGGTTTCGACCAGGCGGGCCCTGCGTGCTTCGGCGCGGGAGGCGGGCAGGCGCAGCATGCCGCCCGACATGCGGTTCAGTGTCCCGTTGAAGCCTTCGCGGGCGATCACGGCACCTTGGGAAGCGCGGGGCCGCTGGCCGAAACTGGCCGTCTCATAGCTCGGCTGCAGTTCGGGTGTCGGGGCCGGGGCAGCCGGTGCCTGGTTGAGTGTGGCAACGAATGCCTGGGCGCTGGGGCTGGGGGTATCCGGCGCTGGAGCTGCTGGTGCCTGGGCGCCTGTTTCAGGGGTTGTTTCCGCCTCGGCGGCCGCCGCGTGGGCAGCCTTCCGCGAGGGTACCGGCTCCGCTGTAAGGGGCTTGGTTTCCACGCGCTCCACGCCGCCGTCCGGGTCGATTAGTACCACCTCGGCCATGCCTGAATGGTGGTCGTCAATGACGGTCCGCACGGCGTTGTCTTCACGCTTGGCAATCTCGGTCACGCGCTTGATTGCCGTGACGTACAGCCCGTTCCGGTCCCTGCCGTCCAGGTCGTAGGACTGGTTTCCGACAGCGTACGAACCGGCCCACTGGCCGCCCGTGTTCTTGATTGTGACTTGCACTGTTTGCTCAGTCATGCTCAGGTTCCCCCGTAGTTGATGTGTTGTGCCGTTGCAGTAAATAGGCTCTGAGTTCGGTTTTGGCAGTGATCCAATGACGATCCATACGGAAGCCTGGCAGTCTGCCTTCGGCCAGCATCTTGCGCACGGCAGGTTCTTTCAGTCGCAGCACTTCGGCAAGTTCCGCGGGCGTCATTACGTCCGGGAAACGCGCTAGAAGCGCGTCGAGATGTTCGTCAATTGACATCAGTTAAGTACCTTCCATACCATCAAAGCCTATAAACACACGTCAACGTGCGTCAACACACGTAGACAACCGTCAACGTTCGTGCAACGATCAAGTTGGGGCTGACAGTCGCCAGCGCCTATTGAATCAGCTTCACCGTCGTACCGCGCCGTTAAGATGGGGCGCGGCCATACAAAATCCATCGTTTAGAGAAAGTTAGGTGCATCACATGTTTGACCTTCGCGCAGTAGGGGACTGGATCGAAGGAAATGTTTTCTTCGTGCTTTTCGTCATTGCCGCAGCATCGGTTGCGGTCGGCGCAATCAACCAGAAAGCACGTGCCGCCATGCTGACGTTCAGCCTGGCAATGCTCGCTCTGCTTTTGGTTGTGGTGGCCCGGAATTACAACTCCATCATTAACTGGTTCCAGGGCTTCTTCACGGCGTAGCCATGAGATTTGTTTCCGACGATGACATTAAGCGCATCGACCGGCGGTATCTCGGCCCCAAGGGCAAACTGCTCATTATCCGGACCAGTTACCGGAACTGGGGAATAGCCATTGCGGTCACCGTGGGAATTGTCTTCCTGTGGATGTTCCTGGGACTGCCCGCAGACAAGTGGCTTATCGCGATAGCTGCCTTCGGTGCGATCTTCCTGATTGTTGCCATTCAGCGCTATTTGGTGGACGAGGTCACACTCTTTTCCACCGCCAAAATGCTCTACAACGAGGCGAAAGCACCACACGCGGAACACCTGGGGAAACCCGAAAGCGTGTTCATGGGCATGTACGTCCAGATTCACCAGGACGGCACACCCCAGCTCGCCACACCACTGCAACGGCAACGATTCGAAGCAGACGAGAAGTTCGACAAAAACCTCAGGGATCGACTGGCTAAAAAGCGCTACGAACCCTACCTGGACTAGTAAGGACCGGAATGAAGCTCTTCAAAGGGGAACCCTCCCAGGACGTGCTGAGCGCCTTCGAGGAGAAGACGAAAAAACGGGACAAGCAGCGGGAAAAAAAGGCACCGCGCACGGTCAAGCAGAAGCGTGAAGAGTTCATCAAAGAGCTCTACGCCGCATCAGGCCGGGACGTGACGAGTGCCAGGCGTTGGGCATCACTGTTCCGCCAGACGTGGAAGTGGGACGACGCCAACGAGCGGGGCCGCAAGAGCAACAGCGTTTCGGAGGTCCGAGCCCTCGAACGTGGCCTGGAACAGGCCGTGAAGCAGGTGGAGACGCCGAACGATCTGAACTTGCGGGCCGTGGTGGGAAACCTGACCCTGGGTGCGACGGGTGTTTTCGCCTGGTTCACCCTCCGGGCACGGACCCAAGGCTTTGCCCCTTTGGAGACGATTGAGGACGCGATCCTTTCGGATGCCGTGGCCTATTCACAGTTGGCCGGGCGGACCATCAAAATCCGCACCACCAACCGCCCTTACTCGCCCGACGAATGGGCGCGGGCGACCTACGAGGACGCCCACGAACACGGCAAGCCGCTGCCCGCGTTCAACGACTACCTGGCACAGATGCAGGACCACCTTTTCGATTCCAGCTTTGAAGAAAAGTGGGTCTACGTCGGTGTGCAGCTCGCCGGATTCCTCCGCTACCCCTCGGACCTCCAGCGGGAAGCCCGGTTCTACGCGGACGAGGCCGCGACCCTGGCTGACAAACTGGCCGCCAGCAGCCTCCGCGCCCGCCCGGCCTCGCCGGTATCCATGCAATGGCTCCTGGAGAAGTCCCTGAAACTCGGGCTGCCGGTGCCTGAAATCGGCCCGGTAGGGGACTACGGGGCCGAAGATATGGCCGAGCTGGCCGAAGGTGCCTTGTGGACGCATGACCCGGTGAGCAACAGCATCACCGTAACCGCCCGCGTTGCCGGGGAAGCGGCACCGATCACCAGGCACGTGCGCGTGCTGACCCTGGGGCGCATCGGCCCGCAGGAAATCCCGCAGGACTACGCCGCCGGATGGATGCAAAAATCTGACCGGCTGCCCTTCCCCGTCGAGTGGGCCGCCACGGTGGAAATCAAGGAACTCAAATCCACCAAAAAGGAAGTTGAATCCTCCCTGCTGACCATCCGCGATCAGTGGGACCACTACGTGGAAGACCACGATATGCAGCCGCCGCCCACCTTGGAACGGCAATACGACCTGGTGCGACAGATTGACTCGGACCTGGACACCGAACACGGCGGCGTCGAAAACCGCTCCAAGGGCTGGTACCGGGTGGCCCTGAGCGCCGATTCCATCGAACAGCTCGACGCCCGCACGGCTGAGTTCGCCAGCTTCTACGGCGAAGGTGTCTTCTCCTGGATTCCCAAGCGGGGCCAGTACCACAACGCCCGCGAGTTCATCCCCGGTGAGCCCCTGAGCGACAAGGCCCACTCACGCCGCCTGAACAT
The DNA here is from genome assembly GCF_044769225.1 of Paenarthrobacter sp. NPDC090522. Classification (NCBI taxonomy): domain Bacteria; kingdom Bacillati; phylum Actinomycetota; class Actinomycetes; order Micrococcales; family Micrococcaceae; genus Paenarthrobacter; species Paenarthrobacter sp. NPDC090522. The sequence continues at coordinate 38,151 of NZ_JBIVXL010000026.1, read as the reverse complement.
GGCTTTCCTGGCCGCCGGTATCCCGCAGGGCACCGCCGAGATTGGCGACAAGTGCGGGGCAATCATCGGACCTACCGCCGGTAACGCCGCCCGCGCCGTGGCCTGGGACATGTTTGCCGACATGGAACGCCGCCATAAGTCCGGCCTCGCCATGCTCGTGGCCGGCCTCGGCGGCGGTAAGACTTTCCTGGCCGCCTGGCTGCTGTACCAGGCTGTTCTGTCCGGGGCCTACGGCGTGATCTTCGACCCCTCCGACCGCCTGGGACGCCTTGCCGAGCTGCCGCAGTTGAAGGACTACACCGAGTACGTGAACCTGCTCAACGGCGCTCCTGGCCTGCTCTCGCCGTTCTACGTCGTGGCCGAACCAAAGCGGGACTGGTTCGAGTCCGAAGACCTGTACCGCGAGGCGATCCTGAACGCCCGCGAAGAACGCCGCACGCTCTTTACCGACTGCCTGCGCATGTTCCTCTCAGACCAGAAAGCCAAGTCCGACAACGTGGCCACCGTCATTGAACGTCTGGCCGAGCTGATGCCGATGGAGGCCAACACCCCGCCCGGCATGCTCTTTGACATCCTCGAACGGATCGCCTCAAACAAGGAAGAAACCACTGAGGACCTGCTGCCCGAACACCGGATCGAGGCCCGGAACATGCTGGTCCGTTACCGCAGGCTTTCACGTTCGGCCATCGGCCGTCTGGTGTTCCCGCCCGAAGGAACGCCCGTGCCCTCCCAAGACCAGGACGACAAGCGCCGCCTGATCATCTACACCGTGAACGGCATTGTTCCCGAAGACCGCGAAGGAAACTCCAACCTGGTCTCTGACCGTGACCGGCTGGGAACGGTGGTCTTCACCCTGGCCGCCTACCTCACGCAGGGGCAGATTTACCGGGCGAAGCGCCTGGAACGCAAGGTGCTGCTGCTGGATGAATCCTCCGTGCTGCGCTCGATCCCTTCGGGCAAAGCGCTCATGGATAAGTCCTCCACCGACTCCCGCAAGAACAACCTCCGCGTGCTGGCCGTGGGGCAGAATGTCTCCCAGTACGCGGACCAGACCCGCACGAACGCCCTGGACAACCTGGTGGGAGCTGCATTCGTCGGTGCCATGCAGGGCAGCGAAATCGGCCCGGCCCTCTCCCTGGTCAAAGCACCGCAGGGGCAGGGCTACGAAGCCATCATTTCCTCGCTGCGCCCGGCTGAGGACCGCAGGGAAACCAACGCCGGAAATACCCCCGTGGACGACCAGCTCCGGCAGTTCGTGTTCTGGGACGGCGACGGCACCGAAAGGATCTTTGTCGACGCCAACGGACAGCCCGAGTTCAAGGAAATGGCCCAGACCGGCCCCGACCAAATCAGGCTCCAGGAGAACGCGAAACGCCTGGCAGCGGCCATGGAAGCCGCCGCCGAGTCACCGGCCACCGAAACACCGGAAACCGGACTGGAGGACAGCGAGGCACCGCGACGGCTGCGCCGCCAGCCCCGCGAGGAATACAGCGCGGCCTACACGGGGGAGCATTCATGAAATGGCTGAGGAAAGACGGAAACGCTGGAGTGCACAAGGCCCCGGCCATGCTCATTACCCTGGGCCTGGTCTTCGGCCCGCTGCTGTTCACCGCACCGGCAGCCCACGCAGGCAGCTATGACGACCTGACCGGCAGCCCCGGCCAGGAGTGCCGGCCCCAATCCCTCGGCAACGCCGCAGGCTCCGGGTTCCCCGGAATCGTGGACTCACCGCCCGCACCGATTGCCCCGGCCAATGGTTCCCCGGCAGCCGCGGATGCCGCCAACGCCCTCCAAGACGGCGCCAACAAGCGCATCTACCACGTGTACGGCTGGGCCGGATACAACTGGGAAGTCTGCGCCACGGGCGGCCCCGTCAAGGGTGCCGAAGCCCTGGGCAACACCGACGCCTGGAGCGATAACGAGCGCGGTTCAACCATGCTCAAAACCGCCACGGCAGTTGCCGCGCTGAACACCGGCGTTGCCAAGATGGCCGCCCAGCCCGGCGAAGTCATGAAGCCCCTGGACAACATCGTGGCCGACCTTTCCCGGATGCTCCGCGAAGCCCTGGTTGACCTCTGGTTCCCCATCGTCCTGGTAGCCGCCGGGGCCATCGTCGCCGTCAACGCCATCAACGGCAACATGCGCCGGGCTCTGGCCTCCGTAGGGGCCATCCTGGGTTCCATCGTCGCCGTCGCTTATCTGTCCTTTGCCCCCTTGCAGGCCGCGCAGCTCATGGACGGCATTGCCTCGGCAGGACAGGCCGCCGTCCTCCAAAACGCCGCCGCCGTCGCGGGCAAGGAAAACGTGCCCGCAGATGAAACCTGGGGAGTGATCTACAGCGAGGACATTATTTTCCCGCTGTGGGCACAAGGCATCACCGGCTGGAGCGGAGACGATCCGCGACTGAAGCCGAACCTGGAGGCCGAACGCATGGGGCCGACCATCAAGGCAGACCAGAAATTCGACGCCTTCACCCCGACACGGGCCTACCAGATCAGGGCCTACCCCTGGGGCGCGGAAAAGACCGAACAGACCGACAACGACCGACGCGACGCTTGGAACACCATCGGAGAGGCCAGCCAGACCAAGGACGCCCCCACACGGGCCTTCACCGGGCAGGATATGAACCGCACCGGATACGGGGCCATGGCGCTGGCAAGCGTCACGTCCTCGGCAGCGTTCAACATCCCCGCAAACCTGGTCATCTTCGTCTCCCAGATCGCGTTCCGGCTCCTGCCGATTGTCGGCCTCGTGCTGGCCCTGCTGCTGGCCTTTGAACCGACGCGGCCCCTGGCCTACGTCATGGGCCGGTTCTTCCTGGCCTGCCTGGTCAACGGTGTCATTGTCGGCGCTTTCGCCGGGGTCCATCTGGCCATTGTTGGGGCACTGTTCAACTCCACGCTGGGCACCCTGGGGGCGACCATCGCCACCGCGATTGTTTCGGTGATCTTCTTCAAAATCACCAAGCCCGTGCGCTCACTGACCAACACCGCCGTGAGCTTCGGCAAGGGGCTGGCGCGAAGCACCAAGCGTCTGCGCGGCAAGAACAACCAGGGCCAGCAGACCGGCCCGAACGGCAGCCGTCCAGAGACACGCGGCAAGGACCGTTTCAGCCCGCAGGATGGCCGCAAGGTACAGCCGCTTAAGACCACGGCAACGCAGACTCTTATCAACACCGGAACCAAAACCGGGCTGACCGGAGTAGCCACCAAAGCAGCCACAGACACGGCCAAACGTGCAACGCGATTGCCCGGCACCGCAGCAACGGCAGGCTATGCCGATGCCCGCAACACCCGGCCCGGAACAAAGCCTGCCGCAAACACCAACGACGGCACCGGCAAGCAGCGCCAGCGACCCAACCAGCCGGGCGGACAGACACCGGCCCAGAGCCGCTACACGAGCCTGCAACAGGCACAGCGCACGGGAGAAGCCGCACGCTCCCAACGGCGCATGTTTGTCCCCCCAAATGCCGCGCAGGCGGCAACGAAGGCAGCAAGCATGACAGCCGCCGAGAAGGGGGACAGGCCCACGCAGCGGAAGTTCATTCCACCGGCCTCCAGCGCACCGCCCGCACAGTCCGGGAACAGTGAACGCATCGTCGAACCGTTGAAGAACGCAAGGAGCTAACAGACCATGAACCGCATCTTTGAAGCCGGGCTTTGGCTCGACCTGTGGCACCGGATCGGCGGACTTTTCGGCAACATGTTCCGCTGGGTTTTTGGAACCAAACGGCGGCTGTTGACCGTCCTTGTTTGCATCGTCGCCCTGTTCATCGTGTGGAGCTTCGGCAAGCTCGAAAGCCAGCGTCAGGAAGCCCTCGCCGCGCCCGTGGCGACACCCACCCCGACGGCATCGGCGAAGGCATGCGTGAAGCCCAATGCGGCCACGCCCGCCGAACAGGCAGCGGCCAACATTACCGTCCGGGTTTGCCAGTCTCCGGTCTACAACGACCCGCGCCGCAATGCCACTGCGCGGGTGCTGACCATCACCACCGGAAGCGCCACGGGCACGGCACCGGAACCGTCAGTTGTGGAGCGTTTCGGATTCAACGTTCCGAACAGGGTGGAGCAGATTGGCGGGGCGGACCAGCAAGGCGTTGTGACCGTTCTGGCAACCTCGTCCAAGTCGAAATTCCTGCTGGGATTTGCCGATAACGGAACCCTTGCATCGGTGCGCGATATCACCGAAACGCCCGATGTAACGCCAACAGTTGAACCCACTTCCGGGGCAACAAACGGCGCACAGAGCGCCACCACTTCCACGCCCACAGCGACACCAACAGCGACAGGAAAAAAGCCGTGATCGGCGTGGCAAATGGTATCAAGCTGGAGCGAAAGCTAGGCTGATCGGCAAATGCCGGAGGGCATTTGCCGTCAGCCTAGCATAGAGCGACAAGCGTTCGGGGCAAGTTTTAGGCCGTGTCGGAACCCAGGAGGGGGACTGGTGGATCAGAAAGACAAAGAAGCTCTCAGGACGGTTGCCGTCGTGATTATCGTCGCGATTGCAGCCGCATTCTGGGGCGTCTATGCGGGGTGGTTCCCCGAGAAGCTAGCCGCACCCGTCCGGGCTGCTGTGCCCGTCGTTGGGGCGGCGCTGGGGGCGTTGTTCGTGGTTTTCCTCGTCGGGCGTTTTGGCATCAACCGGGCGCGGACCAGGACGCAGCAGCGCAACAGCGTCTTTGCCTCGTTCATGGGATCGAACTGGGATGGCAAGACCGGCGTCTCTGTCTCCAGCGGGCGCGGCGGCACACCCCGCAGGATCGTCGTCAAGCTTCCCGCCTCCCAGCCGCTCTTTGACCCCAAGTTCCAAGAACGCCTCACGCAGGCCGGTAAAGCCCGCATGGGAACCGACCTCGTCACCGCCGAACCTGATCTGTCACGGCACACCATGACGTTCCGGCCCCTGACCGAGAACCAGAAGACCGAGCTGGCAAAGCTCAACGAAACCCAAGAACTTTCGGCGGCCTTCCTGCCGGTCATGGGAAACGACTGGGACCGCCGCAGCGGCATCACCTGGGGAACCGATCCGCGAGTGACCCCCAAGGCCGTCCACGGCTTCACCAAAGTCAAGATCGCCGTCCCCGGCAAGTGGTCCCTGGCGGAGGATGAAATCCGGGACAAGCTCCACCGGATCGCCGCCACCAAGCTCGGCACAACGGACATTGCCGGAACCTATGACGCGGTGGGCAACGTCGCAGAGTTTGCAGTGTACGAAGTCACCGCAGATATGGCCGCAGAGCGCCGCGTGGAGGAACGCGTGGCCGACCTCGAAGACAAGTTCCGGGCGTTCTTCGCCAAGCCTGTCAAGGCGACCGTCACCAAGTGGGACACGGCAACGGGCGAACCGCTGAACTTCACCCTGCAATACGAATCCCAGCGCGGGGACTACCTGGAGTCTTTCGCCCGCAAACTGGAACAGGGCGCAACCGTCAAAATGGGCCGCCGCATGGTGGCAACCCTGCGACCCAAATCCCGCGAAGTGGACTTCGAACCCCGCGCCGAACTTGCCAGCCTCGTTGTGCACCCCGGCGTCTCGCTGTACGAGCAGGACAAGGGCACCAAAACCCTGCTGCATCTGGGCGAAGACATCATGGGTGAAATCGCATCCTGGGAACTCTCAGCCAGCGCCGTGCAACCACACGCAATCTTTGCCGGTGCCACCCGTTCCGGTAAGTCCGCATCCATGCGGAACATCGTTCTAGGGTGCGCCTGGCACGGCATCGAAATGATTCTGCTTGACCCCAAATACAAAGAGTTCGTGGCGTACCAGGGATTCCCCAACGTGCGCAGTATCGCCACCAGTACCGAGAAGATCATCCAAGCCATTGAGTTCGTCCATGACCGCATCATGGAGCCCCGCTACAAGGAAGCCGCCTTGGCCAAACAACAGGGCAAACCGGAACCGGACTTCCCGCCATTCCTGCTGGCCATCGACGAATACATCGTGCTGGTACGCGAGATCAAAGCGTGGTGGAAGGTCAACAAGGAAAAGGGCGACCCCGCCGAACCTCCCGCGTTGGAAATCATGACAAAGATGCTCGTCAAAGCAGCCGGTGCAAACGTGCACATTCTCATGGGCATGCAGCGCATGGACGTTGAGTTCATCCCCGGCGCAGCTCGTGACCAGGTATCGTTCCGGCTGGCCCTGGGCAAGATCAGCCCGGCCCTGGCACAGATGGCCTTTGACAACTACTACGCGGGAGCGGATATGCCGCTGCTGCAAGGGCGCGGCTTGGCCAACCCTGACGGCATCGTGCGCGAAATCCAGGTGTTCAAGATTGACGAACCATCGAACACCGACACCCCGGACCAGACAATCAACAAAGCTTTCCTGGAGAAGGCCCGCGAGCTGGACAAGACAGCGGAATGGATCACCCCGAAGGGCAAGTTCGATACTGACCTTGCAGCGGAAGTGAACTCGTCCCTGCTGCGTGCCGTGGCCGAGGCCAAGACGCCGCCGCCACCACCGGACGCACCCGCCGCCCCGGCACTGGTGGGAGAGCTGGAAATCCCCACCGTCTCCGTTGCCGTCGGTGCCATCGTTCGCGGTGACACCATCCGCACACCCGAAGGAATGATCGGCATCGTGACCGAGGTAGACGAAGTGACCATTGGCGACGAAAGCGGCGTGGAAATCACGGCCCTGTTTGGATCCCAGACCGAAACCGAAACCTACACCGAGGACTCCGTAATCGACCGCGTTGACGTGGTGCCCGATGAACTCACCAAGATCAAGGAGACAGCATGAGCCAGCAACAACACACCACCGCGAGCGCCGCCGTGGTGCTGGGGCAGGACGCCACGGCTAAAGCCGTCGTGTGGGAGTCAGCCCACGCCCCAATCTTTGCCCCGTCAGCCCGAACCGGGAAAGCCAAGCTGACTAACTGACTTCCCTTACGCGAGCGCAACGAAACCACCAAAGACCAAGGAGAGAACATGACCGAACAGCCGAACACCACCGAAGACTTTGAAGCCCGCGCAGCCGAGGAAGCCGCCGCAGCCGTACGCGAAATGGTGGCAGACAAGACAACACTGCTGACCAATTACCTAAGCCTCCAGGCACAGCGCATCACCGCAGAAAGGGAGCTGGAGGAACTGGCGAAAGAACAGTGGGTAGCGTGGCGGGCGCTCACCAGCTCACGCAACGGCGGATTCAGCGAGGCGCAGCTTAAGCGCCAATCCATCATTGCGCCGGCCCCCGTCCCGCGCCGGGACCGTGGCAAGAAGAAGACCACCACCAGGAAGGCCGCGAGCGCGGCCACGAGCCCTGCCGTTGAGCAGCAGCACGAGCAGTACGGCGCAGGGGACAACGGACAGTACGGGGGCTAACCATGGTACGGAACCGCAACTACATGCCGCGTCGGCAGAAGCAGGCGTTGGTGGGGGCCGGTGTGGTGGGTGCGTTGCTGGTGAGTGCCGGTGTGGTGTGGGCGGCCAATCAGCCGCCCGCCCCGGTTGCTGAACCAACGGCCACGCCGAGCGTGGTGGAGAGCAGCGAGGCCCCGGCCCCGGCTCAGACGGCCACGCCTACCCCTACGCCCACGGCGACCGCTGCGGCCCCGGCAACGGACGTGGATACGTCGAAGCCGGAGAAGGTGGCCGAGGCGTGGGCCAGGGCGTACTTCACCAGGGCCACGGGGACGGATACGGCGTACCAGGCCGCGATTGAGCCCTACATTGACCCGTCGTTGCGGGAGTTCATGCGCACCGATGAATACAACATCGACGGCAAGGGCTATCTGGATCAGTCCGAGGGAACCCGCGTGCTGGACGTGAAGATCACCCCGCAGGACGGCTCCGTGGGCATCGACACCCCGGACAGGTGGACGCGGACGGTCACGGTCACTGTCGAGGGCGTGAAGACCGGCAAGAAGGTTGACGTGCCCTACACGCTCACGCTGTTCAAGGCAGATGCGCCGTGGTTCATCGTGAGCGCTCCGAAGACGGTCATTGTCGGCCACTGAGCCAGCACGGAAACACAGAAACACAGAAGGGTAATTGGGGATGGTCTTGTGGAAGTGGCGGCTGATTTGGGCGCTGGTCATATTGCTGGGAGGCGTGGCGCTGTTCGCCGGGCAATTCCTGGCAACCATCGTCCTGACCGGATACGCAACGCAGGTCCGTTCCGAAACCATCGGCGGCTGTGTCCAGCCCGGAACCCAAAAGCCCGTTGGCGTCATTGACGGAACCAAGGCCGGTGCGGACAAAGTAGCCAACGCAAAAGCCATCGACCAGGCGGCGCAGAAGGCCGGCCTTTCTGGCTATGCCTCCCGTATCGCCATCATTACTGCCGTTGGCGAATCCAACCTGGTCAATTTGGACTACGGCGACCAGGTGAACGGGGTCCGCAACCCGGACGGCAGCCTGGCTACCTCGTTCGGCCTGTTCCAGCAGCAGACCTCCCAGGGCTGGGGCTCCAAGGAACAGGTCATGGACCCCGAATATGCGGCCACCTCGTTTTTCCTGGGACCGAAGCATGACGGCAAATCCGGCCTCGTTGCCGTGCCGAACTGGGAAAAAGAGACCTGGATTTCCAACGTGATCCACCAGGTACAGCGCAACAGCGACCCGGACCACTACACCAAGTGGATTCCGTTCGCGGACAGGATCATTTCCCAGGCTGGCATTGATATTCACCGGCCCGCGAGCGCGACGGCACCGGGTGGGGCGTCCACGGTTAGCGATCCTGGCAAGGCTGGTTGTGCTGGAGCTGAGGGCGGCGTGACCGTGGGCGACTTGAAGGGCAAATGGGTTGCGCCGTTGCCGGGCGCGATCCTCACGTCCGGTTATGGTCCGCGTCCTACCCCGGCAGGCACGCGGGACTTTGGGGCGTTTCACTACGGCCTGGACTTCTCCACCCCCGGACAGGCGGGCGGGACTGTGCTGGCCGCAACGGACTTGAAGATCACCATTGCCTCCGACGTGGATGGCGGGACCGGGGCCGGAACGCACGTCAAAGGCCAGTCCACGGACGGGGCCGTGACGCTGACCTACGCGCACATGCTAACGGGATCGTTGAAGGTCAAAGTCGGGGATACCGTGGCCGCCGGGACCGTCCTGGGGACCGAGGGAGCCACGGGCAATGTCACCGGCAAGCATCTTCACTTTGAAATCTACAAAGGCGCGATTCCTGACCCCTGGGCGCAGACAGCGCCCGTGACCGATCCATGCCCGATCATGACCACGAAAGTCTCCGGATTCTCCTGCGAAATAGGATCCACATCGGGCCGGGCTACCGCAGCCGGGCCGATGAATGGAACCGGGAACGTGTTTGCCCTGGCGGCCTGGAGTGGCCCGGGCAACGGACAAAGCGCCACGGCCCTTTCGGGCTGTGGCTGTGGATGCGGGCGCGGCCCGCGCTATTCAAGGATGGCGGCCTAATGTCCCTGACAGCACGCCCGGCCCGTGAAGTGCCTACCCTGTGGCTGAACCCGGACACGGGCGAGCTGCTGACCCCGGACGGCCGCCAAGGGCCGGCACTGACCGGCCCGGCGTCCCTCGTGGACGCCCTGGACGCGGCCAGCCGCCACAACGCGCACCGGATCATGATTGCCGCAGCGGCCATGCCACGCGCCGCGTGGGTACTCGAGAACCCTGCGAGCTGGGAACTGCACTCGTGCAACGTCGCCGGTATTTGGTGGGCCAGATACCGGCACCGGGCCACGCAGGAAGACATTTGGGTGCGCTGCATCCACGAGTGGGGCACCGAATGGGCGCAAATGCCCCTGGAAGCCGCCAGAGCGGCTTTTGAGCGCCTGGCGGCCCTCGTGTCCACCCTTGACCGCGATCACCCCGTGGGAGGCCCGCAGGTAGGCAAGAACCGCGCCCCGGTGATGCTGTCCCCGGAAGCTACCGGCCTGAACCTGTGGGCGCTGACCGTCCCGGACCAGGTACCGCATGACCCGCTGCCCGCAGACATAGCCGAAGAACTCCGCGCCTCCATGGCACCGGCCCGCAATGACTACGTTGTGCAAGGGCCGAAAACCTACACCGGGTACGCCTCCGACATAACTGCAGGCGAACCCAACGGCCAGCTCCACACCCTCCAGCTCGTGCTTCCCGAAGTCCTCGAATGCAACGAACTAGGCATAGGCCCGGCGGCCCGCCTCACCGGGGCCGAGGCCGCCAAACTGTTCACCGAATCCGCGTACCACCCCGCCCGGTACAAGGTGGCCTTCCACGTCCCGGAACACTGGACCGGCCCCGGCCTGCTGGCCTTCCACGACGAAAGCGGATGGCGCTGGCCCAACCGCCCCGGCACCGAGGGCACCACCTGGGCAGGCCAAGCCGAACTACGCCTGGCAGCAGCGGGCGGCTGGATAACCGCGGAATCCATCACCGAGGCCATCAGCTTCACGCACTCCATCCCCTCCACCAGGAGCAAAGGCAAAATGACCAGGCCCCGGCCCCTGGACGGCTGGGCAAGGGCACTGCGCACCCTCTGGGACGCAGCAGCCACAGACCCCGCCCCCGAAGCCCTGCAAGCAGCCCTGGCCCGCATCATCACCGGCACCATTGACGCGTTCTCCAACACCGTCGAACGGTCCGCCATCTCCACCACCAAACCGGCCACCGGCATAGCCCGCGCCGTGGGCAACGGCCTCTACGCCGTGCAGGAAACCGCAGCGGAACGCCCAACCTCCATGCGGCACCCAGAATTCACCGCGCAGATACGCGCAGGCGCCGCCGCCCGCGTCCTGGACGGCCCCAGCGGGGGAGGGGAACGCATCGGCGCACTCCACCTACCAGGGCGCTACTGGGGAGCTCGTGGCAGCATCATCGTGACCGACAAACTTCCCGCCTGGATCGGAGACGAACACCGCGCCGGGCGCTGGAGCATCAAAGCCAGCGCCGACGTACCCGCCGCCCCGGCAACACTCCTGCAAGCAATCCAACAGACCCAGCAATAACCAACCCCAACGAAAGGCCCCCATGGCAACGCGCATCGAAACCACCCTCATTGACGACCTGGACGGCACCGAGGCCGCCGAAACCATCACGTTCGACCTGGACGGCAAAAGCTACGAAATCGACCTCTCCCAGCCCAACGCCGACGCCCTGCGCAGCAGCCTGGCCCCCTTCGTCAGCAAAGCCCGCCGTGCCGGTGGCCGCCGCCAAACAGGAACCAGTGCACTGCGCAGCATTTCCAACACCAAACAAATCAGGGCATGGGCCGAAGAACAGGGCATCAAAGTCAACTCGCGAGGCCGGCTGAACTCCGACGTCCTGGAAGCCTACGAAAAAGCCCACACCAGCAACTAAAAGATCACAGACCGGTCGACGGACTACAGGGGGGTCGGACACCCGACCCCCCATATGGGGGACAAGACAACTTTCGCAGCCGCGCCGTTCACACGTACGACAATCCCGCCATGGGCGGAGGTCGCCAGCGACAACCCTGGTCACGAGTGGCGATATCTGCACTGTTCCACCGCACCCACCAGTTCCGCGTGCATTTTTTCTGGACTGGGACTTACGACTTCCGCGCGAACTTCCAACGCTACGACCAACGGGAGACAAGGGCGTCCGGAACCGCTTATCCACAGATTTCCAAGCAAATACGGGGATAGTGCTGTGTGCTGGCCTGTGAATTGGTGCCTGGGGTACGCCCTGTCAACCGTTCGCAGACCCCGGAAGTTAGCGGGAATCAAGGGGTTGTGGCCTGTGGACCATTGCCCCCGTGATAGAAAGCATCAGTAGGGCGTGTGATTGCTATCTTCCGGCCCTATACCACGGGAATGTGTCACGTCGGATCAGTAAGCTTAAGAGGTAGCCAGCGGGGCAACCGCGATATTCATGCCGAACGTCGCTCCCAACGGCAGCTGACTTAAATGCGTGAAGCCCGCGCCAACGGGCTTCAGCAAGGTCTGGGTCAGTCGGATTGAGCCGTTGACACTAGACCGCGTATTAGGGAATACACATCTAGGTTATGTCCTGCTGCCCAGCGCAGCCAGCCCAAGGCTTGGGAACGGCTCCTTTCAGCAACGAAAGGATGGCCACCAATGACCCGCCGCAAGCGTCAGCCCCCATGGGCAATGCTCAGCTTCATCGTCAACGCCGTGCGCCTGATCTACACGCTGTTCTGGCCCTGGCACTAACTCCCCGCGCCCTGCCGTTCAAATACCGCCACGGCAGGGCCGGGCAGCGGGGACAAGACAGTTTCACGCCACCAAAAAGCGCCCGCATAACCTGCCTTGGCAGAGTGCGGGCGCTTCGTCGTCTTTACCTCTGAGGTTAACCAGGGATCGGAGTGGCCACTATCCCGATGAAGTAGAGCACCACCACGACGGCGGCGAGCGCGTAAACGACGTATTGGGCGGAATTGGTAGCTACGCGAGGTGCCCAGACTCGCGGGTTCTTCCTGACAAGCGCCATGGCGACCAGGATGGCCAGGCAGATCGTGGCCGTTCCGATGTGGGCGGCCACCTGGAAGGCGTTGGCCGCTGCCAGGAATGCTGCGCCGATGCTGAACACCACCAGGGCGGCAAGGGCAATGTCACTGATGCGTTCCCTGGTTGTCATTGGTCTTCTCCTGATGGCTTTTGTTCGCCGGTTTCCACTTGGTGCTTCCGGGCGTGTGCTTCGGCGTCGTTGAGTGCCTGGGCGAGCTGGTCAGCGGCTTCGGTGTAACGCCGGGCGTCGTTTCCCTCGCTGGCGTCGGTTGCTGCCCGCATGGCCCGGATCATGGCCGCTGTAGGGGCCTCTCGGGTGTCCGTCATGGTCGGATAACGGATCTGTTTTTCCGGGTCCAGCTCGTAGCGGCTCCAGCGCTTCACCGTCTCCTGGTGGCTGTCCCTGGCGTGGAGCCATGCCCGCAAGTCCACCAGGGGCATTTGAGCCGCATTCGAGGGTGCGGGGCCTTCGGCAACAAGCTTCGCGGTGCTGGCCTGTTCACTCAGTACGTCCCTAGAGACTGAGGGGGACAGTCCTTGTTCCTCCAGTTGTTGCATGTGCCCGCGCACTTGATCCCGTGGCATGGCCTCCAGCTCGTCCCGGGAGTGCTCTTTGAATTTGTCGTAGCCCTCCGGTTTGGGAAAGAAATACGTGCCCACGGCCAAACCCCCGGCTGTGATCAAAGCAAGACCCCACGGCACGGGCGCGGACACCACGAAAGACGTACCCACTCCGGCCATGAACCCGCCTATCTGCCCCACTGTGGCGTGCAGGCTACTGGGACCGAGCTGAAAGGCGGGGCGGTAGGTTTCCCTCCGCACCTGGTGGTAACTCTTCGCCTTGGTCAGTAGTCCACGAATGTCTGTCATGACTTAGTGGTGCCTTGGAGGTATTGCGTGACGCGCTGCTGGCTGATTCCCAGGATGGCCGCAATGTCGTCCTGGGTGAATCCGCCCGAGGTCCGCAGTTCGGCAATGACCGCATGCCGTTCTTCGGTTGCCTGGGACAGCAGCTTTTGGCCCTCGTCGTTCTTCCTGGCGGCCTCGGCCCAGCGGTCCCCGGCGGTCCCTGGCGCTTGAATGTCGAACTGCACGCGCACCTGGTTGGCAGGCAGGCCCAAGACCTGGGACGCGAGCGCGTCAGCGTTGGACTGGAGGGCGCGGATGGTCTTGCCGGTGACGGTTTCGCCGGTTTCGAGAGTGGCGGACCAAATGCCGTTGACGTGCTGGGCGGTGGCCTGGACGGCTTGGGTGTTTTCGTCGGTGGGGTCGGCTGCGCCGGGGATGGTTTTGCCGGCCTCGATCCAGGCGGTGAGTTTGTCCACGTCGTAGCGGCGGGCGCGGATGCCCGGCTGGGCGGGGGCGCGGAGGTCGTGGCCTGCTTTGTTGAGTTTGCTCATGGCGTTTTTGAAGCCGCCCACGGAGAGCCCGGCGAGTTTCGCGCCGTCCTCTGCGGTGAGGGCGGCATCAATGTCCGGGTGCGGGGTGTTTTCGTACGTCACGGGGTGGTTTCTCCTTCGTCGGGGGTGAAGTTGAGGCGGTCGCGGATCAGTTTGTCGACAACCGCGGCGTGCTGGGCGTCTGCGTGGCTGCCTGCTGTGAGGGTTGCCAGGTAGGTGACGTAGGCCGCTGTGCGGGTGTCGTAGGCGGCGGCGCGGGTTTCCTGGGCTGCTGCCAGGGTGGCGTGTGCCTGGGCCATGGCTGCTTTGGCGGCGGCGAGTGGGGCCACGGCTGCCCCGTGCTTTGCCAGGGCTTCCTGGGCTTCGTCCAGGAGTGCGGTGGCCTTCTCGGCGTGGGTGTTGGCCGTGGGGGTGGCGAGGTCGGGGCTCATGGCGTTCCTTCCGGGGTCGTGGCCTAGTAGCTGCCGGTAAGAAGTTTGCGGGCGTGGCGGGTCTGCGCGGCGGTGCGGGCGGCAGGGATTTCGCCGGGGCAATCGGGCTTGTGGGCGTCGGCTGCGGTAAACGCTGCGTCTTCGTGCAGCGGGCGCGGGGCGGCCCAGAGGCACTCTTTGCAGACGACGTGGAAAGTGCCGGCCTTTGGGTTGGCGGCGAGTACGGCCATCATGGCGCTTTCCTTCTTTCTGTCGCGGAATTACTCAAACACTAGTAGGTCTTGTGTGAAAATCACAAGGGCGGATTGTGTTTATGTCAGGTCGGGGTTAATGCCGTGCAGGTTCGCGGCCTCGATCCAAGCGGCCCGGACTTCGGCCCTGGCGTCTTTCAGCTCGTGCAGCTCGAAATGCTCGCGCTCCGGCGTGAAGGCTTTCGGACGCCCACCCCAGCAGGCGGCGAGCGCGGTTTTCGCTGCTTCGTAGCGGGGTGTTGTGATGCTCTCGCGGGTGGGTGTGGTTGGTGCTTGGGTGTGGCAGCGGGAGCGGATCAGGGTGCGGGATTTCATGGGGTGTTTCTCCTTCCGGGGCGGTTGGTGCGGGCAGTTCGGGCCATTGGGCTTTTGGTGCGTTGCGGTTGTGGGCGGCGATTTCTTCGGCGGCTGCTTCCAGTCCTTCGGGGCCGCCGTAGCGAGGCGGGGGCAGCGGTGCCGGTGGCCGCTTCGGGGCGGGCGCGGGTGCCGGTCGCGGGGTGGTGGGCTGTTCCCGCGAGCGCTGGAGGCATTGGGCGCTGTGGCGTTCGAGGGCGGCGAAGTGGCGGGCGCGGGCTTCGGTTTTGGCTCCCCGGTAGGTGTAGGGCCTCGTGGGCGGGGCGGGTCGGCCCTCGCGGGGGGTGGCTTTGAGCGCGGTGTTTTTCATGGCGGGTTACCTGGTGCATTCGGTGAGTATCTGGGCGGCGCGGTCGTGTTCTGCCGGTGTCATCCACAGCCCGTAGGTGGCTTTCACCTGGACGATTCCGGCGGTGTAGTCGCACCAGTGGGCGCGGTTGGGCGGCAGCCAGGTTGCCAGGTCGCTGTCACCTTTGGAGCGGTTCGCGGAGGCCGATGATGCGGCGAGGTTGGCCGGGTCGTTGGCGAACCGTTCGCGCTTGTCCTTGTCCCAGCTCTGTGCGCCTTTCTGCCAGGCATCGGCCAGGGGGACAAGATGATCTATGTCCACGCCGGGGCCGTTGCCGCCGCGCACGAAATGCACGGTTTCCCCGGTGTAGGGGTCCGCGAGTTGCCCGGAGAGAACCACACAGTCACGGGTGCCGGGCTTGACCTCGATTCCGGACAGGTCGCGGCGCAAGGTGTCGTTTCGGGTGTCGCAGCCGTTGCGGTCAACGTCTTTCCAGGCCGGGCCGAACAGCTCGCGCTCATAGCCTGTTTTCGGTGCCCTGCCCTTGGCCGGGATGGACGGCAGGGCCGCGAGTGCTGCGGCGGACGCTGTAGGGCCTGCTGTGCCCGCTGCGCCGGGCTGTGCCGGGGCGTTGGTGCCTGTGGGTGCTGCGGGGGCGTTTGCGGCCCCTGGGGCCAGGGTGCAGGCGCTCAGGGTGAGCGCTGCCGCCGTGGCGAGCGCTGCGAGCTGGGCGGGCATCCGGGTGTTCACTTCGTTTCCTCCTGCGGGGCGGGGGTGAGCCGTTCGGGCTCGACGGTCGTATTGGTGTATCCGTTGGTGCGGCTGAGGGCGGCGACTTTCGCGCCGCTGGGCAAGGTGGTGAACCTTTCGAAGGTCCAGACCGCTTTGCCCTTGCCGACCCTCACACGGTCCCCTGTCGCGGGCGTGTAGGGGGCCGCGGGTGTGGTGCCCTGGTCGCGGCCTGCGGGGTTGGCGGCGAAGCTGCGGACGGCGGCGGGATCAACGACAGAAAGTTCTTCGGGCCACTCGGCCACTTCGTAGGGGCCGAATGCCCACATGACGCCGATCTTGCCTTTGTAGACGCCCGCCTTGCGGGCCGGGTCGGTCACGATGCCCAGCCGGCCCCTGCTGTCCTGGACGACTTCACCGGCGCGGGTGGGGTGGTTGGTGGTGGTTTCACTGGTCATGGCCGGGTGCCTTTCGGTGAGTGCGGGGGCGGCGCTCACTGGATGCGAGCGCCGCCGGGGCGGGGTTAGAACGTGGCGTCGGCGGGGATTGCCCAGCCGTACTTGCGGTATTCCTTGGCTTTGGTGGCGAACTTCTTGGCCAGGACGGCGGGGGCGTCGTAGCCCTCGATCTGTTCGGCCAGGGCGTCAGCGATGGCGAGGGCTTCGCCTTTGTCCTCGGCGGCCAGGTTGTCCAGGTGCGTGCGGTGGGCGGCGTCGGCGGCTTCGGAGTAGCGGCGGCTGACCATGGTGTCGATGCAGCGGCTTATGTCGTTCTCGGCGGCCCGGGCGGTTTTGTAGATCCTCT
This sequence comes from Paenarthrobacter sp. NPDC090522, assembly GCF_044769225.1. Lineage (NCBI taxonomy): Bacteria > Bacillati > Actinomycetota > Actinomycetes > Micrococcales > Micrococcaceae > Paenarthrobacter > Paenarthrobacter sp. NPDC090522. The sequence continues at coordinate 21,502 of NZ_JBIVXL010000026.1, read as the reverse complement.
TGCCTACGGTGATCGTGGCCGCTGCGGCTGCCTGCCGCTTGGCGGCCTTGTCCTTGGCTTCGGCGGCTGCTGCTGCGCGTTCGGCCACGTGCACCGGCAACTGTGAGGGGCGGTTGACCGGGGCGGACGGGTAGCAGATCGTGCAAGCCTTCTCCCCTGCGAGCGCCACGATTTCGGCCTCTGTCTTGCCTGAGTATTCCGGGAGCCAGTAAACGGGGGTGGTCCAGCGGAACGAACTGCAGGAGCGCGAGCGGTGAAGGTGGCCGCCGGGAACCAGGAAGAACCGCGTCCACGGGTTGGCCCGGTAGATCGCCTCCAGCGGCTCGGCCTCGGCCTCCAGGGCGGCGAGCGCGGCCCGTGCTTCCTCGATGATCCGGGCAAGTTCGGCCTGACGCTTGGGGCTCTTGGTGACGTGGGAGAGCTTGGCTTTCTGCTGCGCGGCCTCGATGGTGGCGACGTGGCCCGTGTACGGCTCGTAGATGGCGGCAAGGGCGGTGTCGATTTCGCGGGGGCTGTTCACGATGTGTCTCTTTCCTGGTCGAGCGGGGGAAGGGCTTGGAGCTGCCGGGCGGCGGGGATTCGGTCACCGCCGCCCGGCGCCGGGTTTCAGCTCACGTGCAGCGCGGCGAGCGAGGCGGCCGCGTTGGCTACGGAGCAGAACGTGGCCTCCCAGTTCCGGCCATCGGCGGGGAAGGCGTAGACCACGCCGGGCAGGGATTCCACCACGCGCCCGGCGGTTTCGCCGTTGGCGGTAACGGTGCCCTCGGAGTCCATTGCCCAGGCAACTTCGATGTTCTGCATGATCGTGTGGGCGGTGGTCTTGCCGGTGATGGTTTCCATGACTTCCTCCTGCGGTGGTCCCGATCTCTTGAAAATAATACTAGCCCTATTTGTGTAAATAACACAAGTAGGGCTAGTAAATTATTTTGGAGGGGTGGCTCTGCCTTAGTCGTCGCCGTTTTCCTGGTCGGCCCGCTGCGGCTTGGCTGCACCAAAACTCAAGGCGTGCCAGCCCGCGAGCGCGGCAAGGGCCGCATATCCCAGCGCCCACGGCAGCACGGCAAGCAGGTCAATTTGGCCCAGGGATTCCAGCCAGTGCGCGGCGTCCCTCAACGTGTTGGTGAGATGGTCGGGGGTGAGCATGGGTTTTCCTCTCGGTTCAGCGCATCAGGAGGAACAGCCCCACGGCCATCACTGCCGCCCCGAAAAGGGCCATGGCCGTTCCGGCGAGAGGGCGGAAGCTCAGGAGCCGGGCAGCGCCCATGGCCGCGAACCCAAGGCCGATCACCATCAGGAACAGGGTGTGTGCCTGTATGTCCCACCCAAAGGTGATGCCCGCCCAGCCCCCAAGGAGGCCCGTCGCGGCAAGGATCGGGCCGACGATGCTGAGTGCCGGATAGGCCCTCTCGGCGAACTTCTCGGCGCGGCTGGGTGTCGGGTAGTCAGGCAATGACATTGAGGATTCAGGCATTCGATTTTCTCCCTTGGTTGCAGGTGCCATTATTGCTGGCCCCTCTGACGGTTTAGGCACGGATCAAAACAGGGTGTCGATGGGGCCGGAACCCTCGGCGGTGTAGTCCTCCGGCCCCAAGTCCCACAGCTCGCCCGTGCGTTGGTCGGTCACGGTGTCATGACCGCAATGACGGCAGCGCAAGGCGCACAAGTCCCGCACCGGGTAGGCCGGTACACGTTCGTAGTTGATGTACTCCCGCCCGCTGCGGGTCCGCTTCGACGCGGGGGACAAGACAGTTTCGGTGGCCGGTGGGCGGGTGCCCCAGTTCACGGCGCGTTCGGCCACAGTGCCGCACTTCTGGCACGCGAGCGCTTCGGCGGGCGCATGGTGGGCAAGGGTGGTTTCCTGCTCGCTCCACTGGCCCCAGGTGATCGGTACGCCGTCCCAGAACGGCGGGAGGTCAAAGGCCCTGCCGTCCTGGTTCCGGCCAAACAAGGCCACCACCTGCCCCGGCAGGGGCTCGGGGGTGCTTTCGTCGGGCTTCGTGGTCACGGTGAGGCTTCCTTCCTTCGGTGGTGTGTGCGGGGCCGGGCTTAGCGGGCAATGCCTCTGACACCGTTGGCTGCGAGCGCTTCCGTCAGCAGGTTCCGTGCCCATTCGCGTACATCGGCCTCGATTTCATCCCTGCCCTCGATCCCGAAATTCAGGGTCCAATCGGCCTCTGAGATTTCGACGTTGGTGTTCAGGTTGATCGTGCGGGTATCGGCCATGGTGGTCCTCCTTGGGTGAGTGTCGGTGTCGGCCCTTTTATGCCGATTCCTGGCGGTGTTCCGCCGGGGCCGGTGCTGCTGCGGTGTCCCTGCGCGTCCGGGCAGCGCGGGCGGCGAGCGCGAGGTACCACGCGGTGTTTTCCGGGGTGCCGTTGGCGGGGTGGACGTAGTGGCCGTCTTTGCCGGTGAGGTTTTCGCCCGTGGCGGCGGTGGCGTGGACGCGGTAAAGGCGCTGGCTGTGGACGGTGTAGGAGACTTCCACCTCCAGCGTCAGGCCCCAAATGTGTTCGCGGGCGGTCAGGGCTTTCTGCGTCTCGGCCAGGAACAGCAGCGCGGCGGCTTCCTCGACCTGCTTGCCGGTGGGCTCGGCGTACCGGGCGTTCACAGCTGCACCCATTCGAGCAGGGTTTCGTAGCCGTGGTCTCCCGGAGTGTCATAGGCCACCGTGTCACCGTTGATCCGGTAGGCCCGGCCTGCGGCCCGGAGCCGGTCAACCCGCTCCGTCCGGGCCTTGGCGGCGTCCCCGTAGAACGTCGTGCGGGCGTTGCGGGTGTAACCGTCCGTGTGGGTGAAGGTCTGGCGCAGCTCGTAGCGGGGGAGTTCGGCGGCTGCGGTGGTGGTTTCAACGGTGGCGCTCATGGGTTCCTCCTGCGGGTGTGGATGGGTGGCGGTTCTGGTGGGCCGCGCCGTGGGCGCGGCCCCGGCGGCGCTAGAAGTAGCGCATGGTCATGGTGCCGTCCGCGTTGCGGATGCCTTCGCGGTAGCTGAACGAGAGAACCAGGTTGTCCTTATTCGCGTGGTGCAGAAGCCAAGCGCCGGCGATCTTGTTGGCCTCGGCCTCGGTGTCGGCAGTGACGGTCACCGCGGCCTCCTGGATCGAGGCTCCAAGGACTTTCATGGTGTCGATGTTCGGTGTGCGGCGCATGGTTTCCTCCTGGCTTGTTCCTGACCTCTTGAAATAATACTAACAGCACTAGTGAAAATAATACAAGCTAGTGCGGTAGTTATTTTTTGGGGTGGTGAACGCCGGGCCGGGATCCTTGGGCGCGGCACTGCGAGGGCCGCGCTGTGGACGTGTGCGGCCAGCGGGGGCCGGGCTCGGCTAAGGTGCCGATCATGAGTGAAAGCGAGCGGGGTATCCGCACTGAACGGAAGGGCTCACTTCGGGACGGCAGCGCCGGTTTCGGGGCAGGGTCCGGGGATATTGAGCGGTACGACTTCGAGTGCCCTTGCGGCAAGGGGAAGGTAGTCGAGGAACACGACAACATTCCTGGCTTCCGGGAACATGACGTGCGCCTGTTGTGCCCGGAATGCCGGGCGGACGGCTGGGACTTCGTCCCCGGCCTGTCTGTGCGCGGCTGGCGGCTGGAGCAGAAAACGGCCTAGCCGGGGCAGGTGGAATGGTGCAGGGGGTCGGGAGTCCGACCCCCTGCCGTCGTTTCTAGACGTTCAGCAGCGTCACGGCCCGGCGGATCGCCTCGGCGGTTTCGCGCTGGTTCGCGGCGGTCTGGTGTTCGCCGTTCGCCTCGCTGGCGGCGGCGACATAGCTTGTCAGCTCGTCGGCCCAGCTCGCGGCGGCCTCCAGCACTTCGGCCACGGCGTCCTTGATGGTCGACTCTTCCGGGAGCGCTTCGACCAGCAGCAATACGAGCTGTTCGCCGTTGGGCAAGTGCAGCTCTGCGGCGGCCTCCATTTCGGCCAGCGTCTCAGGTGTGCGGTACTCGGGCCGAATGTCAACGTCGGGGGAGTCCAGTCCGTCCAGCGGGCCGCCGTCCATGGTCAGCGGGTCAACGATCCAACGGCGGTTTACGCTGTCGTGCTCCAGATAGACCTTCACGGACTGTTCGACCTTGACCGCTTCGGTTTCGAGGGCTGCGGCGGTGTTTTCGGTAGTCACTTCTCCTGCTTTCGTTCTGTTCCTGGTCAAGTGGTGGGGTGCTGGCGGCGGGCTCCGTGCCCGCCGCCAGCGAGGGGGTTAGGCTGCGACCTGCGCGAAGACAGGGGCGAGCCGTTCGCGCTCGGGCAGGCTCAGCAGATGCGGGTAGGCCCGGATGATTTCGTGGGCGTCGGCGTAGTAGTTATCCACCGTTCCCGGCTCCAGCTCGGCCCATGAGGTGAGGCCGGGGTAAGCCAGTGCCGCGAGCGAGAACGCGAGGTCTGCCACCTTGTCGCCGTACTCGGTGCCCAGCCCGATCCCGCCCAGCTCGTCGGCGTGCATGGGGCCGGGGGCGCGGGTGTAGTCGTGGCCGAACCGCGTGTACTTCCCGCCGTCCACGGTTACGGACATAAGGTGCTGGCCGCTGGGATTGATGGTCACCAGAACCCGCGTCCACGGGGCGACGTCGAGGGCCAGCCCGTCACGTGCGGACGTGTCGTAGAAGGCAAGCCGGCGATTGGTGGCAGCGGCGAAAATCTCGGTCATTGTGCGGTTCCTTTCCGTGGTGGCGGTTCGGGCTTCCCCCGACCTCCTGAAAATAATACTAGTCCCGATTGTATGAAAATACAAACGGGACTAGTGATTATTTTGGAGGGGTGCCGGGTGGGCGTTCTGCCTGCCCGGCGGTGGTGGGCTATTTCAGTACGTCGGCGGGGTCCACGATGGCCAGCAGGGAGCGGGGGCCGTTCAGGTGTGCGCCGTTGGGGTTGCCGCCGATTTCGGTAAAGCTGACGGTCTTGGCGTTGGCTTTGAGGATCACGTACAGCGCGTTGGGGTCCGCGTGCTTGCTGGCCTTGACGGGCCGCACGAGCGCGCCGGGCCGGTACGGCGCTTCGGCGTTCAACTGCTCCAGCTTCATTGCCATCACGCGGCCCCGCTCGTCCTCGGTGGCCCTGCGTGCCGGGGCGCGGTAGCTGGAGGCGTTCGGGGCGAATCCGTCTTTGAGGTCATGCAAGCGGATCAGCTCCATGGTGCCCCGGTGGCCGCTGTAGGCGTAGTAGTCGGTGCCCGCCTGCGTGATCACGTCCCCGTCCATGAGGGCGCGGGAGGTTTCGACGCGGGCGGGGCTGGTGGTGTTGGTCATTGGGTGTTGCCTTCCTGTCTGGGTATCTCGGGCTGGTCGGACACTCCCGGCAAGGTGCGCTGCGCACCTTGCCGGGCGAACCCGGCTAGTCCTCGGTCGGGAGCATGATCGTTATGACCGGCTCGCCCTCGTCGCCGCCGCCGATTTCCATCACCAACTCCAGCTCTGTCGCCTCCGTGGCGTCCGGAACGTTCGGGATGCGGTACAGGTGGAACGGCAGGCGGTTGGTGGCCGCTGCGTGCCGCCCACGGTTCCGGCGGATCGCAGCGGAGCCCATCCAAACCACGTCCCACAAGCGGCCCGTTTCGTCCTGCCCCTCGCCCTGCGCGGGGTTCCAGGTCACGGCCTCGGCCCACGCCCCTGCGGTCAGTGCCACCGGGTAAGTGAATCCGGCCTCACGCGCCAGCTCGGTTACGTCCTTCAGTACGCCGTCCCCGATGGCCTGCGCCCGGCTGTAGGCCGAAATCACTTCCGCGTCTGCCCAAAAGTCGTTCATGGTGTCCCTTCCGTCACTGTCGATGAAATAACACTAACAGCACTTGTAAAAATAATACAAGTATAACTTGTGAAAAGTCGTTGGTGTCCGGTACGTTGGTAACAACACCCCGGCAAGCAGCCGAAACACCCACCGAAAAGGGGCCGCAAACATGGCTACACAGAACACCGCAACCGCCGTCGTCTTCCTCGAAGAACTCGCCAAAATCGTCGAAAAATCACCGGCCACCTACAGCACCGACGCCGCCCAGGAACTCGCTGACTCGATCCGCAGCATGGCCGAAGAAATCACCAAAGACGCCCGCGTAAACCCCGACCTCCTGCACACCACACGCCAGTACGGCGCACTCGACTGGCACGACGAAATAGCCGCCGTCCTGATCGCCGCAGAGCAGCGCAACGCAGTCCACTAACCGCCGTTGCCGGTATCCCCGCATAGGGGATACCGAAGGCCCCGGCGCTCGCCAGCACCACGCCGCTACTTTCATCAGCGACAGCAGTTGCCGGGGCGCCATCCGGCCCAGCCACACCATCCTTGAAGGGGGACAAGATGATTCAGGCATTCATCACCACAGCAAGCAACGAAGTACCCAAGATGTTCGAAACCGGTTGGGACTGGTGGGCATGGCCTATTGCATGGGCAGCGCTCGCCGTCGCGGCGCTCGTGATCGCCGGGGCACTGCCGATGTTCGCTGTCGTCGTCGGCGCAGCACAGGACACCGTATGGAAGGTGCCCGCCGCGATCCTGGTTATCCTCGTGGTCCTTGCCGCCGTCGTGGCCGGGTACATCGGATCGGGCGTCATGATGCGCCACATGGACAACGGGCAGGGAGCGTTTTGGGTTTTCCTCGGCTGCCTCCTGGTTGGCCTGCTCGGCTGGGCGTTCAGCGCCTCCTGGCATGGCACGCAGCCCTACACGTACGAGGCACGCCGTTGGGTGGGACGGGTGGCAGCAGCGCCCGCGCTTGTGATCGGCCTCGGCGCGGTGTTCAACGGGATAGCTGAAATCATCACCCGGCTTGCCGCGTCGATCCCCATGACCGTTGCCCAGTTCGGCGCACTCGTCGTCGTTGGCGCACTCGTCCTCGGGGCCTACGCCAACAGCTCCAGCCGCCGCTAAACCGTCACCAGCTCGGGAAGGAAAGCACCATGCCGACCCCACCAGCGACCCCGGCCCACGACGCCGCCCATGATTCAATGGGTGGCGTCAAGGGAGGGGACAAGACAAAACATGTGCAGAGCAAAAGACCACGGCGGCCGCCGCTGCCCGTACCACTCAAACCCTTTGGTGCAAGCCGTGGCTAACGCGAAAACCTCCCTGCGCCGCCTCGAAAAACGACAAGACGCCCTCGAAGCAGCCAACGCGCCCATGTCAAAGATCACCCGTGGCATGAACCGCATTGTTGCCGCCGTAACCCGCCTGGGCGAACGCGAACAACACGCCATCCCAGCCACCAACGACAACGCCCTACCGGCACCACAACCCACCAGAGCCGGGGAAATCACCCCCGAAACCGTCAACGCCGCAAGCTGGGACGACATAGGCGGCATGTACTCCACCTACGGCGACGACCCCGAAGCCCTGGAAAAACTCCAGCTCCTGGTTGAAGAACGCGAAGAACGCGAAGCCGCCGACGTATGGGGCACCGGAACCGCCCCCACCGTGGGCGAAGGCGACGCACTCACCAACCCCACCCTGCGCGAGGAACGCAAACTCACTCCGCACGAGGTAGCCCGCGAGGAATACGACAACTACGTCTACGCCCAATACCGCAAGTGCGAATCCGAACTCTCGTTCATGGTCAACAAACAGGGCCAAGCCAAAGGCATCGACAGTTTCAGCCTGTTCCAAGGCCCCGTATCCCGCGTCAAAAAGTACGGCAGCGAAGAACTGCAGGCGTGGTTCGCAGCCAACGGCAGACACACACTAGGTTCTTTCAGACACGCAATGTTCGGCTGGGCCTCCGACGCTAAAGCAGCCCGCAACGCGCGTCTGGAAGGATTTGAGAATGTCGCACACACTTTCTAGAGCTGAAATCCTTCAATGCCAGCAAGAGGGCTACAACGCCTACCTCCAAGGCCAACAACCAACAGCCTGCCCCTACAAACTCGGCACCCCCGAAGGCGAAGCCATGGGAGACGCCTGGTACCGAGGCTACGCAGCATCCAAAACCGACCGCGCAAGAGCCAACAACCAAGCCACGGCACCAAAAACCACCACAGACTAGAAAAGCGCTCGCGCTACCGCTGTAGGGATAGCCACGAAGTGGAGCGCAATAGTCCGTAGGCGGAGCATGCGACAGCCAAAGCGGATTCCCACGCGGCCCTCACCGACGTGCAACTATTTGCATGTGAGCGCAATGGACATTTTGGGTCTCTTTCGGTTGAAGAACGCGCCGTGGTTATCTCTCGTCACGTCTGGCGTTGCCTGGTTTGCGCTGTGGGGAATCCTGCACGAAATCACAGTAACGAGCGCCGTTGGTCAATTCCTTCTGGCACTCGGGCTGCCCTCTGGCGTCGAACGTGGAACGCTTGAAGTCCACAACTGGATCGTAGGTGTACCGCGTGTGACGTGGTTTTGTTGGGGAGCTGTGATCCTGGCGGCAGCAGCCGGAGCCCAATACGTCCGGGCGGTCTACAACCAAAGGGAGTCATTAAGGGAGCTTTTGGATGCAGGGCGTCACCTAGGCCGCGCAAAAGCCCGTCCGGTAACTAACTGGATGACTTCCGAAACTGGAGAGATGCACGCGCTGGGACTGGAGGCCGCCCGGGCGGACTACTCGAAAGCTGCAACATACGACCAAGAGCTCAGGACTTTTGAACAACAAGTACAGCTGCGCTGCGCCGCCGTGTACTGGTTGATTGCGGTCATCCTTGTCGAACTGAAAGATACGACCCCGCCGGACCTAGTTATCTTCTGGCGGACAGAGTCTTTTGCAATGGTAATGACCCTCGCTGGAGCGGCCACTCTCATTGCCCTTTGCATGACGTGTGCGACGCAAAGGTTTCACGATCCCACCTTCAAGTCCCCAACCACGGCGGATAAGTTCAAACAAACTCTGCTAAGCCTCTTGTTAGAGGTCCTCTTGCTCATTCTCAATCTTGCTCTCGTTCTTGCCGCGCTCCCACTATTTGTGCTCGGCATCTTGTTGTACCCGGATCTTTCAGCGAAGAAGGATGCGGAACCAGACTAGAAAGGCGCTCGCGGGATGCTGCCCGGTTTTGTCCGACTCTCGGGTTACCAGCGGTGAAGAGGCGGCCCTAGTCATCGTTCGGTAGGTACCAGCCGTGTGTACGACGCCTGGGTTCGCGTGGTTCTGGGTTCTCGCGAGCATAGGCCTCGTTTGCCCGCCGCGCATACTCATTGTCGTAGCGGATTAACTCGTCGTAGAGGCGTTGCGACTCACGGTCGGGTTTCCTGTGGGAGACGTAGCGCAGACGCAGCGCCTCACGCTGCTCTTCCAGTTCCTCGTCGGATAGTGCACGGAGAAAACCTAGTGCGCCTGCAATGCGGTCAAGAAAGCCCATGAACAAATGCTGTCACAGGCAGCGGATGACTGTCGCATGATTGCCCGGTCGCTAACTGGTGAAGTAGTGCAGGAGGCGGGGTACCAGGCAGCCCGGTGGCGGACGCGGAGGCTATCAATCAGCAGAGGGCGCCCTTGATCGTGCATTCCGTACCGGAAACAAGCGTGTACTGGTCGGGCGCTCCGTAAGCGGCCCTGAGCTGTTCAACCAAGGATTCGTCTACAGGAATCGCCATGTTAAGCCCAGATGCAGCCCGGAATGTTATTGAGCCACCTGCCGGAATCTGCTTAGCAGTGACACCGACCTGGAATACCCGACCGCAGGCCCCGCGAGGCAACCCGTGGCCGTTGTTAGAGTCCCCGCCAAGTGTCTTGCAAGCGAGGCCGGCGCTCCATGCGGTCTGGAACCCCAATTCTGCCGGAACCGGAGCGTTGCGTCCGGGCGTCAAGTTATAAATCGTCCCAGTGGTTGAATGCATGAAGGAAATCAGCGCCTTCCCGGGCAGCGCATTCTTGATGTCCGATGTGAACTGGTAGTTGACCGGGCCGTCGAGAACGAACCTGTATTTGTAGCCACTGCGATCCGTCCACTCTCCTTCTGCGAGGACAGTCTTTGCGGTCGACGTTGTTGTCGTTGGAGTAGGGGACGGTGGTGCACCAAGTGGCGCATATTCAGCGCCGCACTTGGCGGCAATAAAGGCATTGACCCTTGTTATGGAGCCGGAATTCAAGAGTGCGTTCCCGACTGCCTCGACCTTCTTGCCGCTCACACCTGCCGATTCAGCGTTCGACCAGGCATCCCGAGCGGCTTCAGCGTCGGTCTTGATTTCGGGTGGCGCGACCGCTGCTATATCCGTCCACATAAGCTTCAAGTCCCCGACGGCAGAGAGGGTATTCACAATGTCTGCCAAGTCGCTGCCTGTGCGTTGATTCATGGTCTGCAGGTAACGGTCCCTGTGCTTCCCAACGGTTCCACAGAAATCGCTTGCCGCAGTCGCAGTGGCAGATGGCGCCGACGCGGGTGCTCCACAAGCAACCAGCCCCGCTGTCAGGCTGACTGCGATGGTGATTCCGACCAGTGACCGACGAAACATGGTGCCCCCATCCTTACGCACCAAGCAGGTGCGTTCTTGCTCCGAATCGTAAGGCAGCGATGTGTCGAGTTCCCAGAAAAATTGCCATTTAGCGGGAGTATGTCGATTCGACAACTTGGCGGAATGGGGCCACGCCCTATGTAGTCGTCGGCCCCTTAGGTGGCGTCTTCCGAATGAGATAGCGAAGGCCGAGAGCGATAAGCGCGATGATGCCACCCACAATCGCGGCAACGACAACAAGGACGATAAGCCAAATCAACCAGTCCATCGGGAGCTCCCAACTACGGCGAAAGCCACCCCACGCGGACAAAAGGGGCAGCTTTATTACAAGGCCAAGATTAGGCCGGAGAACCCCAATCCGGAACGGTGCCAGCCGCGCAACTTTCCCGCGCTCGCAGGCGGCTTAGGCGGCCTGTGGCGGGGCGTAAGGGCGAAGTCTCCAGGCGGTGCGCTCGGAGCTGCGGATCAAGTCAAAGGTGACCAGTTCTCCCCGCCTGCCAAGCCTGGCCTGGACCCGCCACACTTCAACGTCGATCCGCGGCGGATTGTGGCGGGGGTAGCGCTTGAACTCCCACCACCAGTTGATCCGCTCAAACCAGCGCACCGGATCAGCGGCCACATGCCACGTCCGCCCCTGGCACTCAAAACGCACCGGAACGCCCGCCGCTGTCTCCACTAGAACCTGTTGCACCCCCACAGGCTACGCCCCGGCACTGACAGTAAGATGAGCCCAAAATCAGCATGGGGAGGAACACAATTGGATATCGCTTTTTGCGTCGAAGACGGGCAGCCGGTGTATGCCACGAAACTCGGGGCCGAGGCGCAAAATCACCCGAAGGAGTGGCTGGATAAGCGCCGCCCCACCTTCATCTGTTGCGGGTGCGAGCAGAAAGCCACCTTTGTTGACGCGAAGAAGCGCAATGCCCACTTTAGGATCGCCACGGGCTGGGAACATGACGAAGGTTGCGACTATGACACCAACCCTGGTCGGCGTAATAACGGCCCCGGCAATCCCCTGCCAAACCGAGCCCCTGCCCAGGGCAATAAGGAAGTCCGCTACAGCAAGCCCGGTCCCCTCCACCAGACACCAAACGGCCCCGGCGGTGGCGGTACACGCCGAAACGGCGGAAACGCCGCTGGCGGACCTCTGCACGACGTGACCAACCTCCGTGCCCTACTCAGGAACCTCCGCAACCGCCCCGACTACCCGCCGCAAGACCTGTATCTTGACGTGCCAGCCAGGGGAACGGGGGCAGGCGCTGCCGTCCGGGCAACTGACTACTTCTACAAGATCGCAGAAGTAAACCAGCAGACCCCTCATCAGGGCGGCACTCGCGCATTCTGGGGAGTCATTACCAACGTCACCGACAACGGGAACGGAGGCTATCTGTGGCTCAACTGCGATGCCAGAGGGCACTTATTGACCACGAGAGTTGAGCCCGCCCTGAAAGACGAGCTATTCCAGCTCCTCGGTATCGAACGCTGGTGGGACTTGTACGACGCGCACATGATCGTTGAGGGCGTTATGGGTGGCTCCCAAAAGATCAGAATCGACGTTACGAACCTCCAACAACTCGCCTTCCTCCCGGAACGAAAGGCGACGTAGTCTGACCGCATGAGCGACGACGTGCCAGCTTCACTACGCCTACCTGTGGAGCTGGCACTAGCCAAGGCCATCAACACCGTACCGGCGGCAAACGCGCTGCCCGGCGGCTGCCTTTACGAACCCAAATGGGACGGCTACCGCGCCAGCCTCTCCATAGGCTCCGGGAACGTCTCATTATGGAGCCGCCAAGGCAAAGACCTAGACGAAAGGGTGGCGGCTATCGGGTCGTCCGCTCTCTGGGCGTTCTAGGCTGGGGGTATGGGCCTAAGAAGTCTTTTCCGTCGCACCCCCGAAGCGCCGCCAGCTCCAGCGAAAACAGCCCCCACGGTTGCGCCAGCTCCAATACCGGATGAGCCCCTATCCCCGGAAGTTGCCGAGGATCTAAAGGCCGCGTGGGAAGAACTCGAGGCCGTAACCAGAGAATCAGGCGTGACGAGTTTTCGGGCGTGTTCGCGCCCTGGTCAATCGTGGGATAAAGACCCGGCTGCCGTTAGAGCGATCGCGGCCACGATTAGAGGCGTGATCGCAAAGGAACGCAAGGGCTCAGTACCGAACTGACACGTCGAAATCGCTGACTGGCCTGCCCGTGAGTACGGCGGCGGATTCGGACACGGCGGCAGGAATTTCGCTGACGTTCTTGGCCTGAACAGCGAGTAACGGGAACTCGATCACGCCAACAGTCAGGCATCCGTCCGCTGCTTCTTTGATATGCGCCGTGAGCTGCATGAATCCCCCATAACCCTTCTAATTGCTGCCTTCGAGCCTACTGAACGGGGAGTGCCGGCCCTTTGCTGTGGGCGGGCCGCTGACGGGATTGGGGGAACCGGCAGCGGCCCGCCCGGACAGCGTACCAGCGGTACCCGACGCCTTGCCGGTCAAACTCTGCGAAACAGATATATCCCCATGGTGTGGCCCGCTACCTGGCCAATGGTTCCAGTGAATAGGCCGGGCAGGCTGGAAGAGTCCGTTTGAAGGTAGACGTAGCCCACATGCTCCAGGTGCCAGCCGACAGCCTCAACTTGTCCGAGCAGGCCCCCAAGGGGAGGCCCCGGGAAGACTTTGCTGTTGCTGATTTTGTTTACCGGAAGCTCTAGTTGGAATAGGCCGTCTCCGTTCCGATAAGCAGCATCGGCCCTGCCCACAGGGCTAGCCGCATATTCTGCTGCTTCTTTGGCTGCTTTTTCTGCCTGTTTCTGCTCGTCTGTTTTGCCCCAAGCCATGAGGTGCCGCCTAACTCGATGCCGTGACGATGCAAGGATTATCCGCCTCCCAAAGGGGCAAGAAAACACCCTCCAAAAAATGGGTTACATACGTAACCTATTTGTGTTACGCTAGATACATAACAACGGACGAGGGGGGGTGAAGATGGCACAAGACAAGCGGCTCAAATGGCTGTTGGAAGAACTGGAAGCACAAGGCTTCCGGCTCAAACCAATCAAGTCAGGCTGGATGGCGTTACCACCGGATAGAAGCAAACCGGGAGTGACAATCCACAAGACTCCAAGCGACGTAAGAGCATGGGAAAACATGCAGGCACAGTTGCGAAAGTCGGGATTCATCCACAAAGCCAAATGAGGCCCCCGCCCCGCACCCAGCGTGCGGGGCAAAGGGCTTCAATTGAACCGCTAAGCCGCTTCACCCCCCGGCACAACAGAACAGAAAGACAATGGCGAAAGGACCAACCATGACTGACCAGACATGGTTTATCGACTTGGATTTAAAGCTGGAGGCACCCGTCAGTGACTCCCAGCTCGACGATCTCATTGACGCCGTGACTCCCTTGCACGGCGCTATCTCCGCAGGAGACGAACCCAAACTTGGGCTGGCACTCTCAGTCGAAGCAATCGACGCCTGGCACGCTTCCAACCTGGCCCGCAACTTCGTGGAACTCGACCTTGGACCCATCATGCCCAAGGCCGAACTGTCCTCAATTCGGATCCTCGACTACGGAACCAGGACGGCAGAAAACGAGGAACCCACGTTCCCGCCCATGATGGCTATCCCGGACATTGGCGACCTGCTGGGAGTCACCCGCCAGCAGGCCCACCGGCTGACCAAGCGCGAAGACTTCCCGACGCCCGCCCTGGAACCCCGGACGGGACCGCTTTGGATTCGCGCCGCCGTCGAATCGTGGAAAGAACACACGAAACGCCAGGCAGGCCGCCCCTCTAAAACAACCACCGAAGGAATCCGTACTGAGAACGCGGACACCACGGCAAGCCCCGAAGTCTGGGCAGTAATCACCAACGCAGACACCACCCACACCGTGAAGGTTGTCAAAGACCCGAGCAGTTCAACGAAGGTACTGAAAGACCCGAACAGCGGAACATGGAAAGCAAAGGCTAAGACCCGCACAATCCGCGGGTAACACGAAACTAGCCCCTCAGCTAGCTACACACCTTTCTGTTCGTCCGTTGTTGCCAAGGGCCGGCCTACTGCACATAGGAAGCCGGCCCTTCTGCTTGCCCATCTTCCAATGGCGCTCGCGTGCTGACTCCGCGTTGAGTCATGAGGCGAATAGGCGCCATTAGCTGGGATACATTTGGCTCGACTTTGTTGTGTGTTTCTAGATGGGGTGTGGTGTGGCGTCGAAGCTTTCTCTGGCGGAGATTAGGGCCAATACGGGCAGGTTCGCCAAGCGGTGGAGCGACGCGAGCCGAGAGAACGCCGACACGCAAATGTTTTGGGCCGAGTTCTTCGCGGCCTTCGGTATCGATGCCCGACGTTTCGTAGTCTTCGAACACCACGCCAGCCGCTTCACGACAGGCAGGTCAGGGCGCATTGACGTGTTCTGGCCTGGTGAACTGTTGGTGGAACAGAAGTCACGCGGCGCAGACCTCCGCAAGGCGGCTGACCAGGCATACGACTACCTGGATTCACTGGACGACAAAGACCTACCCAGGCTGATCGTCCTTTGTGACTTCAACAGATTCGTCGTTCATGACGTATCCGTAACCCCGAAGGTCACCCACGAATTCGATCTAAAGTCTCTACCGAACCGCATCGGCCTGTTCACATGGATGGCTGGCTATACGCGGGCACCGTCCGTCGTCGTTTCAGAGCAGGCAGCCAACGCCAAAGCCGTTAACAAAATGGCCCAGCTCTACGACGCACTGGCAGATGACAAACTCTCTGATCACCATGTCTCCGTCTTCTTGACCCGCATACTTTTCCTGCTGTTCGGAGAAGATACAGGCCTCTTGGAACGAGGGTTGTTCCGACAGATCATTTCCGACAAGACCGCCCCTGACGGGTCCGACCTGGGGGCCTGGATTCAACACATATTCCAAACCCTCGACACTGCCCAGAATGACCGATCTGCACGCACGGACGAGATGCTTCTGCGGCTGCCCTATGTCAACGGCTCGATCTTTACCGAGGTCATCCCCACAGCACACTTCGACCAAACCACCCGTGAAGCTCTCCTGTCAGCCTGCGATTTCGAGTGGGGCCTGATATCCCCCGCCGTGTTCGGGTCGATGTTCCAGTCCGTGAAGTCAAAGGAAGCTCGACGGGCGCTAGGTGAGCACTACACCACCGAACGCGACATTCTGCGTGCCATCGGACCGCTTTTCCTGGATCAGCTCCAATCAGAATTCAAAGCTGCCCAGTTCAGCGTCAAAAACCTCAACGCCCTCTGGAACAAGATCGCCTCATACAAGTTCCTCGATCCAGCCTGTGGGTGCGGAAACTTCCTCGTGGTCACCTACCGCGAATTGCGAACCCTGGAACTGAGAATTATCGAGCAGCTGCAGCAGCTCCAAGCTGGAGGCGGCCAGACTGTCTTGCTCGGGGAAGAAATGGGCCTCAAAGTCAGCCTGGCGCAGATGCACGGCATCGAACTGGAGGAATGGCCGGCCAGGATCGCTGAGGTTGCGCTGTTCATTGCCGACCACCAGGCCAACCGGCACATGATGGAAACGGTAGGAACCGCTCCAGACCGCCTGCCACTGACGACTTCGGCAAAGATTGTCAGGGACAACGCCCTGGGATTCGACTGGAACCTAGTCTTGCCAGCAGGGGACGACGTGGTTGTAGTCGGCAATCCACCATTCATCGGCATCAGCCTCCGCACAGATCAGCAAACCACTGAGCTGAAAGCCGTCTGGGGCAAGAACCTGTATCACGGCAGCCTCGATTACGTCAGCGGCTGGTACATCAAGGCAGCCAACTACATGGGCACGCACAAGGGGCGAATCGCATTCGTCTCAACTTCCTCTATCTGCCAAGGCGAGCAGGTGGCTCCCCTGTGGGGGCCCATCCTGGGCCGCGGATTCGAGATTGACTTTGCCCACCGCACATTCGCATGGACTTCCGAAGCAAGCGGCAAAGCCTCCGTCCACGTCGTCATTGTCGCCTTCTCTCACGGCGGCGTCCTTGGCAGGAAAGTTCTATTCGACTACCCGAGCATCAAGGGCGAACCACAACCCAGGGAGGTATCAAATATCGCCCCCTACCTGGTTGAAGGGCCGTCCCTGGTGGTGCCGCCCCAATCCAAACCCCTAAGCCGATTCCTGGGGGAAGTCCGATACGGCAGCAAACCCACAGACGGCGGCGGCTTCTTCATCAGCCCGGACGAGTACGCGGAGTTTATGAGCGACCCGGCGGCAGCGAAATACGTTCGCCCCTTCGTAGGCACAAAGGAACTGCTCCACGACATTCCCCGATGGTGCCTCTGGATGGTTGACCTAGATCCTGCTGACCTCAAAAACTCAGCACTCCTACGCGAACGGCTAGACCAGATCAAAGCCTTCCGGCTCGCAAGTGATGCGGCATCAACACGCGAATACGCCTCAATGGCCGGGACTGCCCGCCTGTTCCGTCAAATCGCCCAGCCCGAAACAAACTATCTCTGTATCCCGATCCACGTCCTGGAACGACGGCTGTTCTTCACTGCCAAGCGCCTCGGCCCGGAAACCATCGCGGGCAACGCCAACTTCGTCGCGGACGACCCCGACGGCTTCATGTTCGCCATCATTTCCTCCACGGCCTATGTCATCTGGCAGAAGACAATCGGCGGACGCATCAAGAGTGACCTGCGGTTCAACAAACAAGGCGTGTGGAACACACTGCCACTGCCCGCCGTCACCCCCGAGATGCGAAAAGAAATCGCGGCCGCCGGGCAAGCAGTACAGGCCGCCCGCGAAAACCATCCGGGCCTCTCACTGGCCCAGATGTACGACCCCGACGCCATGCCCCTGGACCTGATCCGCGCACACGCAGCACTGGACAAGACCGTGGACCACGCTTTCTTCGGACGTAAATCGGTGCCAAACGATGAACGCCGGATCACCCTGATGTTTGAGCTGTACGAAACACTGGCCAAGGCCCAAAACAAGGCCGCCTAGTCATGACCCCATCCGATAAGGCACAACTGACATTTGAGGACGCCAGAAAGGCCGTCAGAGCGCTGCGAGAACCCCTGTGGAACGCCCCAGGCACGTACATGGTGGCGGACTACGGTTGGGAGGACGAAACCAGCTATCTAGTCGTGGAAGGTGCGCGTGAATATCTGGAGGACAACAACGATAAGTTCGTGATCATGGACGCCCCGGCCATCTTCGTGGACAAAGCGACAGGACTAGTTCTTGAAGCCGATTTCCTCATGGTGATGGACCGCGTGCATGCCATGACGCCCGTCCCCGGACACGAATACCCGGCTGACTAAGCCGCCGGCCACCGCCAAACTCGGCGCGCGCCTGAACGTCATGCGCTCGCAGATATGGCGAGTTGCATTCGTGGAAAACGGCCTTAGTGCGCGCCTTCCCACATGCGCCTTCTGGGGTGGGACTGACTGGGGGTATGAATCGACAAATCACTGATGCCCTGAACGCGCTTACGACTGCCGCGACCGTCTTCCCCGGGTTGCCCCTGAGCCAGCAGCTACTAGCGGCTGGCTCCTTGTGGTGCCTGCTGCAAGTTAGGTGTGGCGAATCGACTAGTAGTTGTCCGTGCGTATGACGATCAGCTTTCGATCTCCACCAACAAGGGCAAAGAGCTTTTCGCGGGCTTCCTCGTAGGTGGCACCCTCGGCGCTGATGTGGTCGTGTGCGTCTTCTGCTGTGGTTACGGTGCCGGTAAGTATCACGGGACGATTTTAGGTGCTCGTATGGGGTCGTAGAGCGGTCGGAGAAGAGAGGTAAGGCCGCCCCCACCAGCACTGCACTGATCCAGCACAACACTTACAGGGGGCGACCTTGTTTCGAGCCTACACGCTTGCCCGTGCCGTCGTTGCGTGTGCGGCCTGGAAGTGCGGCTAGCTTTGTTCTCATGGACGCACCACTTTCCCTGGCCTGCACGGCCCTCACTGTTATTCATGCCCGATGGACGGCAAGCCCAGGGAAGCAGCGGAAGACTGTGAGAAGTATTGGGCACGTTGTTTGGGACCAGGACGGGAACACTTGCCGGATATATATGCCCTACAGGCTTGAAGCAGAACAGGCCCCCTTGGTCGTAGAGTCCCTCAGCGAATATGTAGGAGAGCCGCTTACCTACACTTCTGCGGAGACGCTGGCTTTGGTAAAGACGCGTCCTGAAACCCTGGACCTGGTTCCTCCAGGATTTGTTGCCATCGAGGTCAGCAAGTGGAACACCGGCATCGGCTGGTTCGAGCCAAACCGCATCCTGACCTCCGATGAAGTCGAAAACGCTTGGCAGCAGATTGTTGACCTGATCGGTACCGATAAAGCCCGGTGGCACACATACAGCCCCGATCTGCCGGGGTTCGGTTAGATCAATCAACTGGCTAGCCGAAGGGCAGCCGCCGCTTCTTCGTTCCTCGTTACTTCGGCCAAGACGACAACCGATGTAGCCGCGATTTCAAGGCGCTTCGACAGGGCGGATTTGCGTGCTACAACGAGCACCGGAACTGAGGCCGCTAGACGGCTCACATGATCAGCGAAACCGCCATCACCGGAAGCGCAATAGACCCTTGCGAAGCGTCCGGGTAGGTTTTCGTGTTCCATGACGTCTTGCAGGGCAAGGTCGGCACCATCGGGTCCAAATTTTGGAATGATTCTGGCCGGGACGCCGGACGCCTTCACAGAGAAGGCATTATGTATGTTCGTGACGCCAAATATTACTATATCGAACCGGCCCAAATTGACGGTCTGAGAGTAGTAGTCAAACCACTGTTCAATTTCGTGGGGGCTGCACCTTGGAGAGCCTATTTGATTCTCAATGTCCACGAGGTGTGCAGCGCGATTCATAAAAATCTTCTTCTTGCTCATAACAAACAAATCCGATCTTTGCGGTGTGTAAAAGTGCTCTTATTGGTGGACCGTCGGGTGCGGTCTATGCTCGACGATTTGAGGGGGCTAGAGGAACGAGTTAGTGCGGACCGGGGCAATGCAGATGCCATCCAGGGGATAGGAAAGCGGCCCTACTTGTGCGCACAAGTAGGGCCGCTTTCACCATAGGGAAACCCCTATAAGACAGTAATTAAATATTCAGTACAAAGTAGAGTCTTGGTTGGGTGTGTGATTGAGTCATTCAATAAGTCACTGTTTCTCAAGTGGATGTAAGAATATTAGATTTCGCGCCTAGAATTGTCAAGCGCAATTCTATGTAAGCCATGGGAGCGAAACGCTCGCCTTTCAAAATCCGGTCCCGTGGGGCGCGGGTGACAGCTAATCGGCTTGTGTCGGAATTCCGACAGTTACTTTTCCGTGGGCCAGTAAAACTTGGTGCGAGGAGCTGACGGAATTCCGTCAGTTCCAGGGGGTCGGGAGCCCGACCCCTGCTGCCCCCCGCGCTCCCCTCGGGCATGCCGCATCGTCGGCGGCCCAGGGGGCGCTGACCTGTAGTGCCCCCTGCTCCGGGCTCGCTTCGTACCCTTGCCTAGTCGAGGTATACGCCGGGGAACACGGGTGGTTCTTGATGCTCGCCTGTCGGGTTCATGGTGTGGGGCCGGCTTTCATTGCCAGCAAGCTGGGCGCGGGAACCAGGAAGGCCCCAGGGAGAGCAATCTCCCTGGGGCCTCCGTCTAAGGGTTTGCTACTGAGCCGCGTAGTCAATAAGCCGGGCGTCAGCCTTGAATGCCCCGATCCTTTTTGGTGCTGAACTGCCGTCTAGGGGCACTGAGAAAAGGTAGGCTTCTTTTCCTCGGTAGGCGGTGAAGAAGACATTTTCTTTCTTGTCGTCCGCGACAGCGCTGGTGATGTTGAAGTCTGACTCCGGAGTGATGGCGGTAAAGCTGTCTGAGGGCGCTTTCCCATCCGCTTGCTTGACGTGGGCTTTAAGTATCCCGAGGAATGCGTGGCTGGTGGCAGTGCCATCGAAGACATAGTGCACGGCCAAGGACCGGTTGCTGTCCAACCATGAGAGCGCAGCGTCATCAGTTGTGACTGGAAGGATCTGGTCCGGTCCCCCCGCAGTTATGTCTTCAGCTTCCGATTGCGGCTCGCCTCCAACGCCGATCCACCAGTTGTCTCCGCGCATATCGTCCGGCGTTGAGGTCTTAGTTACCTTCATCGTGGTGAGGTCAACCCATTTGAAGTTGTTGGCCTTGATGTCTCTGAAGAAGAACGAACCGTCGGGATCAAACATGGCGTTGTTGTGTTGGGGAGCAGCAGAGAAATCCTCTCCGCCGTTCAGTATTGCTGTAACGTCAGTTCGCTTTCCTGTCGCTGCCTCTATGTAGCCGACACGATGGGAATTCGACGTTGCGTCTCTCCATGAGACCGCCATCCGTTTCAAGTCTGGGGAAAACGTCTGTCGGTAGCGGGGTCCGCTCATTTGCCCGGATGGAGTGCTTCCGATGCAGCCTGATGCGGTCTCCTCCCCACCCTTAAATACTGCCAGCGTCTCCACCGATGCGTCGGCAATATTCACACGCCCAACTGATGCTTGGGTCCGTGCACAGATGTACGCAATGGGTCCGGAACCGCCTGTTGCAACGGATGAGGCAGTGGAAGTAGGTGATGCTGTTTGGCTCAGTGCAGGAGTAGATGTGACGCCTTGCGAATCGCTTGAGGATGAGGGCGCAGGCGAGGAACATCCCGTCAATAACAACACAATGATCCCCGGAATAATTAGTGATCTTTTCATGGACAGCCCTTCCGTCGCTTACGCCTGATGCCAGAGTGTATCTAGGCATTTCAGACATTTGGTATCCGAGCTGACCTTGTGACTTGAACATTTCCGAAACTCATGATCTTCAATTGCCTGTCTTTATGCCCCTGCCCCTGCCCCGCGCCCCCGAACCCTGGGTGCTCGCCCCTTTCCTCCCCTGCGTTCTGTGTTTCTGTGTTTCTGTATTTCCCCCGCTAAGTCCGTGTCTTTGGTGGGGGGACGGGACGTTTTTGGTGGGTAGTGTGTGTGGTCTGGTGCCTTTGGCCTGAGTTGGTTGGGTGCCATGGTTGCTGCGGCGGCTGCCGGTGGGTGCCGGCCTTTTGTGTTTGGTGCCGCTGCTGCCTTCGGGCCGCCCCTCGCGCTCGCGCTCCTGCCTGCCTCCTGCCGTGCCGTCCGTGCCGTCCGTGCTGCTGCGCTCGCTTGCCCTGGTGCAGTTCGTTGTCGCTGGGCTTCCGCTGCTGCCAC
>NZ_JBIVXL010000025.1:0-49986 GCF_044769225.1 Paenarthrobacter sp. NPDC090522 | reverse complement strand
CCCACCGCACTGTCCCGCCTCGAACGCGGACTCACCCACGACAACGACTTCCACCAACGCTACGAAACCTGGCTCAACTGCCAGTCCCCTGCAACCGTGCACATACCGGATCCCGGGTTGGCCCGCGTGCTGCCTGCCTGACCATGGCCGCGCAAGCCCCGGGGTCAAGGGCGTCCACGTGGCTCAACAACCGTTGACAACAATAGGAGCATCAATGTCCACACTTTCCGCCTCGGACTGGCCCGTACAGCCGCCGGACTGGCCCGGATTCCGCAGGTTTCCGCGGGTCCCCAGCAATGACAAGGCTCGGAATCGCGTTCGAGTCCCACCTCGGGCACGGCATAACCCCTCGTCAGAGAGGTCTTTGCTTTCCGGCCCCTCGTTCAGGTTTCAACCCGAGCGAAGTGGCTGGGCTCGTGGCGGCACTGAAAGAGGCTGGCCGGAAAATCAGCCTCGCTATGGGCTCGGGACTGCACCGGTGAGCGGCCAGTAAGCGTACGGCCCCAATATTGCCTCGATGGATAAACGTGGGTGCTTTCCATTTTGTTGGCTTCGGAAATCCTCGGGTCGACGGCCTGGAAGAGTTTCCTGACCGCTGAGACGAAGTCGGCTTGCGGATAGTCCGCTCAGTTATCCGCGTTCCGCGCCTGCTCCAGATCGGCTGCGTTCGCCAGCACTTCACTCAGGCTCATGCGCTGCTCGCCGGTGAGTTCGGCGGTTGCGACCTCCTCAAGCAGTGCGCCGGCCTGTGGGCTGTCGCCGAGCCGCAGTGCGAGCTCGGCGCGGTAGACCAGCGCCTCGACCAAGTCGGTGACCGGGGCCGTCGCGCGGTGCCTGGTCAGCGTGCTGTCCAGGATTCGGGCGGCCTGCCGCGTGTCACCCTTGGAGTCGCCCAGTACGACCGCATTCTGCGTGGCCTTCGCAAGTTGGCTGGACGGTTCGTTGACGCTGTCGTCAGCGGCTTCAGTGTTGTGGAAGAACCGGATCCAGTTGCCGCCGGGGTCGACGACCGAGAAGCCGGAGGCGTTGCCGGTGTTCTTCCGCTTGCGTGGCCTGGTCATCCGCGGGATGCCGGAGACCAGCACCTTGCCGTGCGTACGGCGCATGCTGGCGGCGAAGGCCTCGTAGAGCGCCATGGTGTCCTCGACCAGGACTACGCATGATCCGTACGACGTCTCCGGGTCGAAGCCGTCCAGTCCGAAGAACTGCAGCTGGAGGTCTTCGCGCCGGAGACCGACGCAAGGGTAGGGCTTGGTCTGCCAGTAAGTGCGTTCGAACCCGAGCATCTGGTAGAAGTCAGCGATCTCATCGATGGATCGGCAGGGCAGAAGGGGGACCGCGATCTCGCCTGACATGGCCTCATCCTCACACGTAGGGCAGTGCGTAGGGCTGACGCGCCCGTGACCCGGTGCACCGAGGCGGGCACTCCTAAAGTCTAATAGAGTGCCCGCATTGATCGGAGTTATGTGGGGTTACGCGTGCTCGGCCGGACTGCCTTCTCGGTGAAATAGGTCACTTCACCGCTAGGGTCCTCCACACCGATGATGAATTTACCTGCAGGAGTTGCCCGGACGTCCACAACCGTTCCGCGTCCACGGGTAGCAGTGGTGACTTCGGCTCCGGGTGTGAAGATACTTTCGGTCATGGTCCCTATTGTGCAGCAGAGCCAGGCGGAAAGCCTTCCCACTGCGTCGTCTGGACGCGGGCGTCAGTGCCCGTGTGCGAGCCTGTTGATGATGGTGCCCACGACGCCGGGTTCCTGGTTGGATTTCTCCCCGCGCTTCCAGTAGCCGTCGACGTCGGACGAGTGCTTGCCCAGCCCTGCGGCCTTGATCCATTTCCGGAGAGGTTTCAGGGAACCTGCTTCGCCCGCGGCCCAAACGTAACTGTGACCATCTTGGGGGATCTCAATCGTTTCGGCGGCTTCTGCGAGCAGCCTCGTGGTGCCGGGCTCGGCTCCGTTGCGGTGCAGCCACCGGATTTCCATGCCAGGCGGGGCCACCAGCGGGAGTTCGTCATCGGCTGAGCCCACCTCGATCACCGCGTACCCAATGATCGCTGAAGGGAGCTCTTCCAAGCGGCGTGCTATCGCAGGAAGTGCTGTCTCGTCTCCAAAGTAGGCTTGCCACCGGAATTCGTCCGGGATGACGACTCCTCGGGGCGGACCCGCGACCCAGATGGGTGCGCCCAACGGCGTTGTGCGCGCCCAGTCGGAGGCCGTTCCATGGTCATGGACAACGAAGTCCAGGTCGAATTCGCCGGCAGCGGCATCGTATCTGCGAACGGTGTAATCGCGGGTGACGGGCATCGGCTTGGGCCAATGAAGGTGGTCATCGTCCTGCTCGGGAACGCGAAGTTCGCCAGTGTCCGGATCGGGGAAGATGAGCTTGACGTGCTCATCGGCAATGTGGCTTTCGAAGCGGACCATGTTCTGGCCGCCCAGCGTCAGCCGGATCATGCGCGGTGTCAACTGCACGCGACGCAGCACCAGCACTTCGCGGATCCTGATGGGGAAGCCCCGCAAATAAGCCTGAGGGAGTCCGCCGACCGGGGCTCCTGCATTGGTGGGTGCGGTGTTCTTGTGTTGCATGTGGGTCGCTGGTTTCCTTCGTGCGTCCAGAGGGGCCGTCAAGACGGGGGACCATCCTGCAAAGCCAGCGGCCGTCCCGAGCGAATCCATGCTCGCCGTACCGCCTCAATTAGTGTT
The DNA here is from genome assembly GCF_044769225.1 of Paenarthrobacter sp. NPDC090522. NCBI lineage: Bacteria > Bacillati > Actinomycetota > Actinomycetes > Micrococcales > Micrococcaceae > Paenarthrobacter > Paenarthrobacter sp. NPDC090522. The sequence continues at coordinate 47,279 of NZ_JBIVXL010000025.1, read as the reverse complement.
TTCCAGTTAGCTTAGCCTAAGCTAACTCCGCTTCCGGGTTGAAGGGTAGGTTGTCGCATGGCATGGGATACGGAACGAACAAAGAGACAATTGCTCCACGCGGCCATGGGTGAATTCTGCGCCCGGGGCCTTGCTGGGGCGAGGGTGGATCGGATTGCTGCGGAGGCGGGGGTCAACAAAGAGCGGATCTACCAGTACTTCGGCAGCAAGAACGCCCTTTTTGACGCTGTCATCGTGGCAGCTTTGAGTACCGTCATGGACGAGGTCCCCATCCAGGGCCGCGGTCCCGAAGCCATGGCTGACTACGCCGGCCGATTGTTTGATCACCATCAGAACGACGCGACCGTTCCCAGGCTGTTGTTCTGGGAGGGGCTCGAGCGGGGACACGATGTTGTTGGCCTCCCTGCACGCCTGGCCAACTGCGCCGCGAAGGTCGACAGCACACTCACCGCACTTCCTGGCATTTCGCGAGAAGCCGCCGGCGATCTGCTGATCACTATCGTGACCCTCTGTGATGCCGCGCCGGTCCTTCCGGCCCTTGATGGACTGATGGCCGGCGTCGTCCCCGGTCGTGCAGGGCAGCGCCGGGCCGCAGTTGTGCGCACCGTGCTGCTCACCGCCGAAGCCTTGTCGTCTGAGCAAAGCCAACGGCGACCAGCCCGTGCGGAGTGATGAAAGTCACCTGTTTCCGAGCGGCATCACGTGCGCAGCGGGAGCCCCCCCTACCGCTCCGGGATAAATACGTCACGAAACTGTTCTCTTTTTATTTCTTAGGTAAGCCTATGCTAAGTTCCTTCGAGGTTGGACTGATTCCTCCCCGGTATGTCCGGGTGCGCAGGTTGCGTTCCAGCTCTCCATTCGCATCTTCCAAGAGAGAACACCATGAAATTCCGCAACAGACTCATCCCGGCAGCCGCTGCTTTGGCGGCTGCTGCAATCGCCCTCACGGGGTGCTCGGGCGCATCCACCGCTGCCCAGGAGCCGAAGTCCTCGGAGAGCGCGGCAGCCAGCTCCTGGCCCCGGACGGTCAAGCACGAGAACGGTGAAACGGTCATCTCCGCCAAGCCGGAGAACATCGTCTCGACCTCCATTACCGCTACCGGCTCATTGCTCGCGATCAACGCACCGGTGAAGAAGACCGCGGCAACGAACCCGGGCGACATCACCGACAGCAAGGGATTCTTCTCCCAGTGGGCTTCGGTCGCTGATGAGCGTGGCGTCGGTGTGCTGTACCCGAACCTTGAACTGGATCTCGAAGCTGTCATCGCGGCGGACCCGGACCTGATCGTGGTCTCCACCAGTGGCGCCGACAGCGCCGCCGACCACTACAAGGAACTGAGCGACATCGCTCCGACCATTGTGGTGAACTACGCGGACAAGACGTGGCAGGACCTTGCGACTGAACTCGGCGAAGCCACCGGCCACGAAGACGATGCAAAGAAGGCCATTTCTGAATTCGATGGCACCGTGAAGGAAGCGGCCGGGAAGATCAAGCATCCGGCCGGAACCTCCACCATCATGAACTTCAACGGCGCAGGAAATGACAGCGCCGTAGGCAAGCTCAGCGGCACCCACGCCAAGCTTCTGACGGCGCTGGGCTTCAACGTAGCTGAAGCCCCTGCGGGCTTGGATTCGAGCAAAACCCCGCGCTCGGACTTCGCGTTCGTGTCCCTGGAAAACCTTCCAAAGGCGGCAGCTGCGGACAACCTGTTCGTCCTCAGCGGTGAAGAAGCGGACGTCAAGGCCATTCTTGACGAGCCGGTACTGGCCAACCTGCCGGCCGTGAAGGCCAAGTCGGTCCACACGCTGGGTAAGACGTCGTTCCGGCTGGATTACTACAGCGGCAAGCAGTTGGTTGAGCTTCTCACCAAGACGTTCAGCTAACCACAGCCGATGAGCCTGCTTTCCCGTGCCCAGCCCGGTGCGGGCACGAAGCCCGGTACTCCGTTGCGCCGCCGTGCGCAGCGGAGTACCGGCGTGCTGACCGGGTTGGTTGTAGTTGCCGCGTTGTGCGTCGTCAGTTTGGCGGTGGGTTCCCGCCCCGTGCCTGTGGACACGACTCTTGACGCCCTGCTGAACTTCAACCCGGGCAATGACCTGCATCTGTTGGTGATCCAACTGCGTCTGCCGCGGACGATCCTTGCGGTCCTGGTTGGCGCTGCTTTGGGCCTCTCCGGTGCTCTGATGCAGGCGTTGACCCGCAACCCGTTGGCCGAGCCGGGCATCCTGGGCATCAACTCCGGTGCCGCGGCAGCGGTTGCCGTGGGGATTGCCAGCTTCGGCGTAAGCGCGGTGGCCGGATATGTCTGGTTCGGTTTCCTCGGAGCGGGGATCGCCAGCGTGATCGTCTACGTGCTGGGCAGGGCTCATGACGCCGGGACGAACCCGGTCCGTCTGGTCCTGGCCGGTGCCGGGCTTTCGGTAGTGCTGGGAGCCCTGACGTCGATCGTACTGATCAACAGCGATCCCGATACATACGATGACTTCCGCCAGTGGGCGACAGGTTCGCTGCAGGGCCGCGGTTTCGATGTTCTGCCCGTAGTTGCCCTCGTGTGCCTGGTGGGCTTCGTCCTGGCGTTCAGCATGTCCCGGTCCTTGGATTCCCTCGCCCTGGGCGGGGACCTGAGCCGGGCGTTGGGAATATCGCCCCGACGAACCATGATCATCTCCGCTCTCGCCGTACTGCTGCTCTCTGGCGCTGCCACGGCAGCCGCGGGCCCCATCGCTTTCGTTGGACTGGCCGCCCCGCACATGGCCCGCCTGTTGGTCGGGCCCGGCCACCAATGGCTGTTGCCCTATTCGATGGTGACCTCGGCCATCGTGCTGCTTGCCGCCGACATTTTGGGCCGGCAGGTACTCTTCCCAGGCGAAATCGGCGCTGGAATCATGACCGCCCTCATCGGCGGGCCCGTCTTCCTCGCCCTTGTTCGCCGCAGAAAGATGGCACGACTATGAACCCAGTCCAAAACACCAGCAACCCGTTGCCGGCGCAGGCCTCACGATCCCGGGTTCCGGTCGGTCGTCTGACAACGGTGGGGAGCTACTCGTTCCTGTGGCATCCGCGGACTGTCGTCGTGGTCATTGCCCTTGTACTTCTTGTTCTTCTCCTCGGCATCGTTTCCATGGGCACCGGGACCATCCGGCTCTCCTTTGGCGACGTCGTGGGTACCTTGCTGGGGCAGAACCAGAACGCCGGTATCACCAAGGTCGTGACCGGAATCCGGCTTCCGCGGCTGGTGACAGCCGTGTTCGTGGGAGCCTCCCTGGGCATGGCTGGTGCCGTGTTCCAATCGATTTCACGCAACGCCCTGGGATCACCGGACATCATCGGATTCACCACCGGCTCCGCTACCGGGGCTGTCCTGCAGATCATTGTGTTCAACGCCGGCGCTGCGGCCACCGCTGCCGCCGCCGTAGTCGGTGGACTGCTCACGGCCGGGATCGTCTACCTTCTCTCCATTAAGGGCGGCGTGACCGGTGGGTACCGGCTGGTCCTGATCGGAATCGGCGTCGGCTCGATTCTCGGCGCCCTCAACACCCTCCTGCTGGCCAAGGGCTCCCTGGAGCTCGCCCAATCCGCCTACCTGTGGCTCAGCGGTTCCTTGAACGCCCGTACTTGGGAACAAGCGGCACCGGTGGCTGTCGGGTTCCTGGTGCTGCTGCCACTCATTGGCTGGTACGGCCGGAACCTGAACCTGATGGAACTCGGCGACCACTCCGCCCGCCAGCTTGGCGTCAGGGTGGAACGGACCCGGCTGGTCATGATGGGTGCCGCCGTCGCACTGACAGCATTGGCGACGGCGGCAGCCGGGCCGATTGCCTTCATCGCCTTGGCGGCGCCGCAGCTGGTGTTGCGGCTCACTCGCGGAACAAGGGTCCCGTTGCTGTCCAGCGCCGTGATGGGAGCCGCGCTGCTGGTCGGCTCGGACCTGCTGTCCCTCTACCTGCCCGTGAAGGCTGCCATCCCCATCGGGCTCATGACCGGGCTCGTGGGTGGGGTATACCTGCTCTGGCTTTTGACCCGCTCCCGCCAGCTCTGATTCCTGGAAAGACGAACATGACCATCGCACCACCTGCCACACCGGCAACGCTCTCCGCCGCCGGGCTGACTCTGGGCTATGACGGCCGGATCATTTCAGAAAACCTGGATGTGAGCATCCCGCCGCTTTCGTTCACCGCCATCATCGGCCCCAACGCTTGCGGCAAGTCCACCTTGTTGCGTGCCCTGTCGCGGCTGCTGACGCCAACCTCGGGGCGTGTGATGCTGGACGGAAAGCAGATTCAAAAGTATTCCACGCGCGAGGTGGCCAGGCAGCTTGGGCTGTTGCCGCAGACGTCGACGGCACCGGACGGCATCACCGTCATGGACTTGGTGGCCCGTGGACGTTTCCCGCATCAAAGCATGTTGAAGCAGTGGTCACCTGAGGACGAGGCCGCCGTGACCAAGGCCATGGACGCCACGGACATCACGCATTTGGCTGACCGGCACATCAACGAATTATCCGGCGGGCAACGGCAGCGGGTATGGCTGGCACTGGTCCTGGCCCAGGAGAGCCCCATCATGTTGCTGGACGAACCAACCACCTACCTGGACATCAGCCATCAGTTGGAGATCCTCAATTTGTGCCGGGAGCTGCACCGCAGCGGACGGTACACCCTGGTGGCCGTCCTGCACGATTTGAATCTGGCATTCCGCTACGCTGACCACTTGATCGCCATGAAGGACGGCGTGAAAGTGGCAGAGGGAAGCCCTTCGGACATTGTGACTGCGGATCTGGTCCGGGAAGTGTTCGGCCTGGAGTCGTTGGTGATACCTGACCCAGTGACGGGCAAACCTATGGTCGTTCCCTTGGAGGAAGGCTGAGGTCCACCGCCACGTGGCGTAGGTCGATGCATGAGGCGCCGGGAATACAGAGCGCGGCAGCGTATCCCCGTCCAAGCTCCAGCCGGACAATGCTTGGGGGCATGACAGGACCCGGGCTTTCGAAACAGATGGTGCGCGGATCCACTGAAAGGCCGGTGCCGGTTGCTTTGACCAATGCTTCCTTCCGGACCCAGTACCCGGCGCGGGTCCCCGCCCACCGTTCCCGGGGCAGGGCATGCAGGGCAGCTCGCTCGGCATCGCTAAGAGCCACCGCATCGAAATCGGGAAATGCGGTGGCTCCTTCGTGTTCAACGTCCACGCCAACGTCAATCCCCTCGGTCACGGCGACCATGACCACATCACCTGCATGGGAGATGTTGGCGCGCAGCCGCGACGGGGCGCCGCCAACGTGCAGCACGGGTTTGGCGGTCCTGGACGATGCCACCAACTCCACCCCTGCGGGGTCGATGCCGAACTGTCCCTTGAGTACTGCCTTGAGGATCAACCTCGCACTTGCGGACCGGACGCGGTCCTCATGGCGCCGTTTCGTTGCCACTTGTCCGCGTTCAGCGGTGCTGAGGTACGCGGATTCCGCTGCGTCCTCGAGCGGGGCCGCCCAGCTGATCCAGGCCTGGGCCGCCGTCCCCGACGTCACGCTCTGACCGGCTCCGGCCGGGGCGTACCGGTCGGAACGCTGGCTGTGTTCAGCAGGTCGATCGTGGAATCCACGAGTCCGCCGCGCCAGCACAACCAGTCGTGGCCGCCGTCGAACACTTCGAAGCTCGACTCGACTCCAGCGGCGATGAGGCGCTCATGGACGGTGCGGCTGTGCAGGACCATGTCACCTTCGTGCAGACCAGCCTGAAGCCGGACGACGGGCGGATGCTCAAACGTTGTGCGGGCGATCCGTTCGGCGATGTCACCGCCGGGGCTGCCTGGGACCGGGGACGTGTAGGGAACGGGCCACCAGAAAGACCCGGACTGGCTGGCCACCAGACCGAACCGTTCCGGGTGTTCCAGTGCGGCAAACATGGCGGCCAGTCCGCCGAAGCTTTGCCCGGCCACGACGGTCCGGCGCGGATCCTTCGTGAAGGCCGCGACGGTTTCTACGAGGGGGAGCAGTTCGGTCAGGATGGCGTCCCAGAACGTGCTGTTGCAGGGAAGTTCTTCGGAGCGGACAGCACCGTTGAGCACATCGATGGCCACTATGACCGCTGCCGGCATTTCGCCCTCTGCAACAGCCGCGTCAAACACGCGCGCGGCCGGCATTTGGTGGACCCAGTGCTGGCCATCGAGCAGGATCACCAAGGGACGATCCGCCTTGTCAGTGTCGGCGTCGTGGGGGGGTTCGTGGACCCAGACGGTTCGTGTTCTGCCCAGCAGGCCGCTGTCCCATGACAGTTCATGGGTGGTGCCTGCGGTGACGGACGTCGGGGCAGGATCATCCCACCAACGCTGCAGGGGCGCCCCGGGCATCGCCAAGCCCGATTTCAGGCCTGCCCGTACGGGGTTGAAGGGGTCGTGCCGGGCGTGTTGGAGCAGTGCGATCCAACGTGCCCGGCGACTCGTGTCCTGCAACCCGGCCTCCGGCGGATCCACTTCCCGGACGAGGTCAGCCGTGGCAGGTATGTAGGAGTAACTTCCCCGCCACTCCCCGGAGACCTCCACAGCCCAGAACCAGATGCCGGTTCCTGGAAGCCTTTCCATGACCGGAAGCACCGCAGCGTGATGATTGGTAACGGAGTTGACGTCCATGTAGACCCGTTCAATGCCTCCCTCGGCGTCGGAGCCGGTCTCCCTCCACAGGAAGGTCACACGGCAGCGTCCCCCGGGGATCGCTTCGACGGTCGGGGTGCCGGTACGGCCCACGCGTGCCCAGAAGGCCTCCTCGGACCCGTCGTCGGCCAAGGCAGCCAAGAGTTGCGGCCGAACGTTTTCAAGCATGACTGCTTCTCCTTAGGTTCCGGGCGTGTGCGCGGGCTGGGGGGTGGTGGCCGCTGCAGCGGTCGATCCTTCATTCTCACCGGGTTCGATGGCGGAGCCAGTATTCACCAGCGCCCGGAACCCCAGCAAGCCGCCGAGTCCGGCAACAACTGCGGACGTGCCGAACACCGTCAGCGCAAGTGATGCCGGTACCAGCTTGCCCAGGCCGCCGAGGGCCAGGGCACCGCCGGAGTCAGCACCAACTTCCTGCGCCATCCACAAGGCGTTGACCCGGCCCAGCAACCGGTCGGGCGTGTTTTGTTGCACCAGGGCGTACTGCAGGATGCTGCTCAAGGAGCTGAACGCGCCGAACAGGGCCATCGCGGCCAGCGCCGGGACCAGGTCACGGCAGAGACCCAGCGCAGCCAACGCAGCGAAAGACGCCGTGGCAAGCAGGATCATTGCCCTCCCCGGGCGCTGGAGGTGTCCTACCCAGCCGCTCAAGAGTGTCGCAGCCACGGCGCCGAGGGGTACCGCCGAGTACAGCAGGCCGGTTCCTTCGGGCCCGACGTTGAAAGTGGCCACGGCCAGGGCCGGGATCAGGACGCGGACGCCTGAGGCGGCTGTTTCCAGGGTGCCAAGGAGCACCACGGATCGGACGATCGTGTTGCGGTAGACGAATGCTGCGCCTTCCAGGGCGCTCCTGAGCGGGTGCTGTGGTTCTCCGGTACGGTCAGGCAGCATGGGCGGCAATCCAAAGAGCAGGACCACTGTCACCAGGGTGGTTGCTGCCGCGCTGGCGTAGTTCCACCCGACGCCTCCGGCGGCGATGACCACACCGCCGATTGCCGGTGAGATCATGGTCCCGAGCCGCACGGAGAGCATGTTCAAGGCGCCGGCGGCCGGGAGTTTGTCCCGGGGGATCAGGGAGGGCGTGGCGGCCATCAAAGCCGTGACGGAGAATCCGCCGAAGAAGCCGTCAATCGCTCCCACGACGTAGACAGCTGTCAGGGACGATTCTGGCAGCCAGGCGTTCAGGGCCAAGGCGGCGAAACCAAGGCCCCCCAGTATGCGCGAGCCAATAATGATCTTCCGCCGGTCGAACCTGTCCGCGGCCTCGCCGCCAAACAACAGTCCCAGGAAGGCGCAGATTCCCTCGATGCTGGCAGCCAAGCCCACATGGAGCGTGGAGTCGGTCAGGTCGAAGACCTGCACGGGGATGGCGACGGCCAGCATGCCCAACCCAAAAATGGAGATGGTCCGGGCGATGAAGATGCGGCGGAACGCGGGACTGACCCGCAAGGGGCTGGTGTCCAGGACGAAGCGCGCCCTCGCCTTTGCCGGTTCAGTCATCGTCGTCCGCTGCGTGATGGTCCAACCCTTCAACGCCGTTCTTCCAGTAGCCGTCAATGTCGGTGTGCCCCTTGGGCACGCCGAGGACATCGCGGACGTGGCGGCGGATGGTCTTCATGGCCGCTGCCTCGCCCGCTGCCCACACGAACAGGTCATCGCCCGCGGGGCGCCAGGACAGGACGGCGTCTTCGAGGGCCGTGACGCCAAGGACGTTGCGGTGCAGGTAACGGACCACGGCTCCGGGATGGTGTGGCAGGTCGATTTCACCCGCTGCCGAGTCCACGCTGATGAACACGTCGCAGCTCAGGTTTGCCGGGAGTTCCTCCAGCCAGCGGGCGAGGGCGGGCAACCCTGTTTCATCCGCTGCCAGAAGGTAGTGGCCAAAGCCTGTCGGGTACAGGTGGGACCCTCGCGGCCCCAGGACACCCAATTGCTGACCGGGTGAGGCCGCGATGGCCCACCTCCCGGCCACCCCATGGTCGTGGAGCACGAAATCAATGGAGACTTCCAGGGTGTCCGGATCGAACGCCCTGACTGTATAGTCCCTGAACAACGGCCTGGGCCGCCCTTCGGGCATGACGAGCCGGTCGGGCCCAGCTTCGGGCAGGTGCAGTTCGCCGGTGGCAAGCTCCGGAAAGACCAGCTTGACGTGGTCCGAAACGGCCATGGGACGGAACGGAAAGACGGCTTTGGTCATGTCGTCCCCGCCGAAGATGACACGCCTCATCACCGGGCTCAGGTCAATGACCTTCAGCACTGTAAGCAGGCGGGGAGTGACCTCGTGGATGTGCAGTTCGATGGCCCGGGAGGGCTCCGCGGTGGCCGCCGGGGTTCCGGTGGTTGTGGAGGTCTCTGTCATGGGGTGGTCTCCTGGGTTGATGTGGCGGTGTGGCGCTCGATTCGGCGGCTGGCAGCAAGGGCAGCTGACAGTGCCGGTGCAAACGATGGAAGTATCTCCGGGGATACGATGTCCTCGTGGGAGCAATCGAGCCGGTGGATCCGCAGCCCGTCGACCCGCTGCCCCCACGCCTCTTCCGGGTCGAAGCCGTCCGGGAGGGTCCGCTCGGCCACGAACAGTTCCGCTGCTCCGTGGAACACGGGGCTGGTAGCGGTTTTCAGCAACCGGACCGCATCGGCGTAGTTGGCGACGATGTCGGTAAACATGGCCTCACGTTCGGCGTCGGGTTCCTGGTCGGGGACCGCGTCGAGGAACCCGGCCCGTTCGCGGTCGGCTTCTGCTTCCGCTTCGGCTGCCGTGTCGGCGTCCCAGTCCTGGCCTTCTGGTGGATAGGTATCCAGCAGTCCAAGGAACGCGATGGTTTCTCCTTCGGCCTGCAACCGCGCCGCGAGGGCGTGGGCGATGGTTCCGCCGAGTGAGTATCCCAGCAGACGGTAGGGCCCGTGGGGTTGGGCGGCTCGAAGGTTCCGGTAGTGGCTGTCCACCACATCGGTGAGGCCCGTGGCGTGGGCGAGGGGACCGTCCGGTCGTGGTGACTGCAACCCAATAACTCCGTGGCCGTCGTCGAGGTGGCTTGCCAGTGCCTTGTACTGCCAGGCGAAACCCGAGGCCGGGTGGATGCAGACCAAGGGTTCTGCGTTTCCGGGCCGGATCTGCAGGAGCTGGTCGAAGGCTGCGTTGGTGTCGGTTCCCGTGCCCAGCTGGGCAGCCAGGGCTTCGACGCTGGAGCTGGCCATGATGCTGCCAACGTGGACACGACGGTCCAGTGTCCGCCCCAACTCTGCTGCCAGGCGCATCGCCAACAGTGAGTGCCCGCCGAGTGCGAAGAAGTCGTCCGTGGCTTGGACGCCGTCCACACCCAGCACGGAGCCGAAGGCCTCGGCAACCGTGGTTTCGAGTCCGGCGGCCGGCGCGCGGCCGGTGCCGGAGGCCATATCCGGAGCGGGCAGCGCGCGGCGGTCCAGCTTGCCGTTGGAACTCAGGGGCAGTTCCGGGAGCACCACCATGGCGGCGGGCACCATGTGGGTCGGAAGGGAGGACAAAGCCGCAGCGTTCACGGCCCTTAGCAGCTCCGTGTGGTCCGTCCCGGGATCGTCGGGGACCAGGTAGCCGACCAGGATGCGGTGGTCCGCTCCCGTCAGGCCGGTGCCCGCGGTGGAGCTTCTGGCGATGACGACGGCGGTGCGGACGCCGGGCAGGGCGGCGAGCACGGTTTCAATTTCGCCGGGTTCGATGCGTTGTCCCCGGATCTTGACCTGGTCATCGGTTCTGCCCAGGTATTCGATGGAGCCGTCAGGAAGCCGACGGACCATGTCACCGGTGCGGTACATCCGTTGACCTTCGGCAAACGGGTCAGCCACGTAGCGTTCTGCGGTGAGGGCAGGCCTGCCCAGGTAGGCCGTGGCCAGTTGCGCCCCGGCAAGGTACAGCTCGCCGGCCACTCCCAACGGGGCGGGCCGCAGCAGCGGATCCAGCACATGCAGCTGGGTGTTCCAAACCGGCGATCCGATCGGGACACTGCCGGTGAGGGCTCCCGGGACCGGACCGGCCCAGCGGTGCGCCGTGACGTCCACGGCCGCCTCCGTGGGGCCGTAGAGGTTATGCAGTTCCGCGCCGACCACATCGCTGAAGGATGCGGCGAGCTCTGCGGAGAGCGCTTCGCCGCTGCAGAAAACGTGCCGCAGGCTGGGCAAGGCAGAACCGGGGCCAATGTGTGCCTGCAGCGAGGGTTCCTGGAGGAATGCTGCAAGCATGGAGGGAACAAAGTGGATGATACTCACTCCACCGTCGCGGATCAGCTGGCACAGCGCCGACGGATCCCTGTGGGCCTGGGGCGGTGCGATGAGCTGCCCAGCGCCGACCATGAATGGCCAGAAGAACTCCCACACTGACACATCGAAACTGGACGGGGTCTTTTGCATGACGACATCGGCTGCTGTCAGCGGATACTCGTGCTGCATCCACAACAGCCGGTTCACGATGGCCCCATGCGGGACCTGGACGCCCTTGGGCCGTCCCGTTGACCCCGAAGTGTAGATGACATAGGCAGGGTGGCCGGGGGTGAGTTCAGCTTCCACATCCTCCCGCCAGCCCAGACTCGAGCCGCTGGACACGGGGTCGTCCTCGACGTCGGCTTCGGTACGGTCCACCACCAGAGACGGCACGTTGGCCGTGATGAGGTCCCCGGCCAAGGCCGAGGTCAGCAGCAGCCGCGGTTTGGCATCGTCCACCATGAACTGCAACCGTTCTGCCGGGTAGCTGGTATCGAGCGGCAGGTACGCGGCCCCCGCTTCGATGACGGCCAGGATGGAGACAGTCAGGTTGGTTGAACGGGGGAGCGCGACGGCGACGATGTCGCCAGTGCGGACACCTGCCTGCCGCAGCCGCCTTGCCAGCCGGACGACGCGCAGTCGCAACTGGGCGTAACTGAGATCTCCTTCATCACTGGTGATGGCCAGATTTCCGGGAGCCATACTGCCCTGGTCCTGGAGCAAGGAACGCAGCGTCGCTGCAGGCACGACGTGACTGGTCGTGTTGGCGGCTTCGACCAGGTCCCGTTCAGCGGGCAGCAGGACCCCAAGACGGGACGGGGCTTCCTGGGCGTCAGAGACCACCGAGGCCAGCGCGGCACGGAACCGCTCCAGCAAGAGCCTTCCATCCGCCTGATCCAGCCGGTGTTCGAGCACCAGCCGGTAGCCTGCCGGTTCGGGCAGCACCAACAACGTCACCGGGTAATGGGTGTAACCGCGGTTGTTCAGGGTGGTCAGACGCAGGCCGGAGGCACCGGCGTCATACAGGGAGGACTCGGCCGGGTAGTTCTCCATGACGAAGAGGGTGTCAAAGAGGGTGCCGGCACCGGCGAGCTGTTGGACTTCGGCCAATCCGATGTGGGAGTGCTCGCGCAGCTCCGACTGTGCCTGCTGCACATCGGTGAGTTGCAGGGCCAGCGGCTTGGCACGATCCACGGTGATCCGCACCGGGAGTGTGTTGGTGAACAAGCCGATGACGTCCTGGTCGTGCTGGTTGTCCCGGCCGGAGACCGTGCTGCCGAAGATGACGTCATGTCGTCCGGTGAGCTGGGCAAGGGTCTCGGCATATGCCATCTGGAAAACGGTGTTCGGCGTGGCACCCACGCGCCGGGCCACGGCCGCGATCTGCTGGGCCAGGCATTCCTCCAGGACGGTGGAGATCTCGAACAGGGGAGACTCACCGGCGGAGGAGTTGCCTGACGGGAACGTGGGGGCGAGCATCGTCGGAGTGCACCCGGCCATGGCCCGCGCCCAGACGGCGCGATCCTCGTCGGAAGTTTCCATTCTTCGCACGGCGTCCCGGTAGGCGGAGAGAGCAGTCGGCCCGGGCAGGATCCGGTCTTCGTATGCGGTGAGCAGGTCACGGATGATCAGCGGGGTGGACCATCCGTCCACCACCAAGTGGTGGGCGGAGAGGTAGAGGCGTGCGGAGGTGCCGCTGACCCGCAGGAGGTGGGCGGCCAGCAGTGGTCCCCTTGCCACATCGAAGTGCCGGTTGGCTTCGGCTTGTTCAATGTCTTTGGCGGTTGTTTCCACTGTCTCCGAGCTGGTGCCGGCGCAGCTTGTTTCTTCCCAGATGAACTCCCGCCGATGCGCAGCGTGGGGGATGACCTGCACCGGTCGGGAACCGGTGCCGCTGTCGAAGCCGGCCCCGAGCTGGGGGTGCTTGTCCAGTAGAAGGCCAACAGCCTGCCGCATCCGGCCGCTGTCGAGGGGACCCTCGAAGTCAAGGACGGTGACGGAGCTGTAGCTCGCGGACTCACCGAGCTGGGCATGGAACAACAGGCCTTCGTGCAGTGGCCCCAGGGGCAGGGCTGCCTCCAGCGGTCCATGGACTTGTTCCAGGCGGTGGACCTCCGCGAGGGTCAGTCCGGTGCCGGGGACATCGGCGGGAACGGAGGTCGCCAACGCTTGCACGGGTGCGGCCTTTGCCTGCCGCAGCAGTGCCATGGCGGCGCGTTCCATCGCTTCGGTCAGGGCTTCGACATCGTGGAGTTGAAGCAGCCGTTGCGCCCAGGTCCAGCTCAGTGCGAGCTGCTTTCCGTCCAGGAACATGTTCAGTTCCAGGGGGTGGGACAACGGTATGGCCGGGTCGATGTCCACGGCGAAGGAGTCCACGAAGACGCCGGTTCCGCTGATGGGGGTGAAGTGCCCTTCATCGTTGGCGAAGCGGCCGAGGTAGTTGACCAGCAACGACGGCGGGCAGGCCCGGAAGAGCCGGTCGAGTTCCGGGCCGGTTTGTTCGTCCAGGTAGCGGAGGATGCCAAAGCCCAGGCCATGGTCGGGGACCTCCCGCACGGCTTGTTTGATGCTGCGGACAACATCGAACAGCCCGGTGCCCCCGGCGAGGGCGTCTGCGGCGTCGATGGCACCGAGGTCAAGTCGCAACGGGTATTCGGCGGTCAGCCAGCCGACGGTCCGTTCCAGGTCAAGGTCGAGCCCGTCGCTTTCGCGTCCGTGGGTTTCGCGGGCGATGCCCAGCGACTGTGTGCCGACCTGCTCGGCTGCGGCCAGCATGACCGTGGCCAGCAGCACCTCGTCAATGGTGGCCCGGTACGCGTCAGGGAGTTGCTCCAGCAGGGCGGTGGTTGTCGCCTGGCCAAGGAGCAGCCGGGCGGTCCCGGCCGTGCCGTGGGTGTCCAGGGCGGGGTCCAGTCCGGCGGCGATCCTGCCGGTCCCCGCAGCGAGCTGCCCTGTCCAGTACGCAAGTTCGTCGCGTCGGGCAGGGATTTGCGCGTGAAGACTCTGGGTCCACTGCCGCAGTGAGGTCTCCTCCGCGGGCAGCTCGGGTGCGTGCCAGGTGAGGACTGCATCGACAACCTGGCCGAGTTCGGGGAGCAGCGTGCGCCACGATACGCCGTCGACGATCAGATGGTGCAGTACCAGCACCAGGCGGCGGGACTGCCCGGCCACGGCGATGATCGCAGCGTAGACCATGCCGCCGCCGACGGGGTCGAGGTCTGCGGCACCTTCACGGAAAGCGAGGTCTGCGGCGTCGTTCAGTGCTGATTCTGTGGCACCTGCGGGCAGATTGATTTCCCGGACGTCCGGCACCGGGCTGTCAGCGGCGGAGGGGATGTGCAGCTCCTGGCCGTTCAGCCGTGCCCGCAAGGCAGGGTGGGCTGCGGCCAGCGCACCCAGGGACCGGGCCAGGTCCTGGCGGGACAACGCGGCCGGTACGGTGACGCAGACACCCTGGGCGTAGCGTGCGCCGGCCCCGGAGGCTGTTTCAGCGAACCATTTCATGATGGGTAGAGGCGGGACCGGCCCTTCAGGACTGGGCGGCGCAACGATCTGTGAGGTAGCGAGGGAGGTAAGAGCCGTGGCCATCGCAGCTGGGGTGCGAAGCGCGAAAACGTCGCGGGGACGGAGTTGGTAGCCGCCCCGGCGGGCGGCGCCGCAGACGGCCATGGCGGAGATGCTGTCGCCGCCGAGGGAGAAGAAGTCGTCGTCGACACTGACCAGCGGCATGCCCACGACGGTAGCGATGGCTGAGCACAGCAGTTCTTCCTCAGCGGTGGTTGGTGTCCTTCCCGGGGCACTGGCGACTGCTGCCGGAGCCGGGAGCGCGGCGCGGTCCAGCTTTCCGTTGACGGTCAGCGGCAGTTCATCCAGGTGGATCAAAATGGCCGGTACCAGATAGTCGGGCAGGGTTGCGGAGAGAATCTCCCGGACCCGGGCTGGCGGATCCTGATCCCTCCGCAGGGCTGTGCCGGCCCCGGTCACGAAGTAGCCGATCAGACGGTTGGTATGGCCCAATGGTTCGGCGATGACAGCAGCGGCCACAACCGATTCAACGCCGGTCAGGGCGTCCTCGACCTCGCCCAGTTCCACGCGGAAGCCTCGGACCTTGACCTGGTCATCAACCCTGGAGAGGTAATCGATGGTGCCGTCCGGGCGCCACTGCACCAGGTCCCCAGTGCGGTACATCCGTTCGCCATCACGGTGGGGATCCGCCACGAACCGTGCCGCGGTGAGATCCGGCCGGCCCAAATATCCGCGGGCCAGGCCCGGACCCGAGATATACAGTTCGCCGGGCACACCTGCGGGCAGCGGCCGCAGGGCAGCATCGAGGACATAGACACTGGTGTTGCCGATGGGCCTTCCGACCACGGGGACCTCAGCGTCCAGGACGTTGGCGCCGAGGGTGTCGACGCTGTATTCGGTGGGGCCGTAGAAGTTGTGGCTGTGCGTTCCCGGAGTCTCCCGAAGCGTCTTCCACAAGGCCGGCGATGCTGCCTCGCCACCGATGAGGAAGAGCGCGGGATGATGTTCGGCCGAGGCGAGGAGACCGCTTTCGAGGAGCTGGGCGCCGAAGGACGGGGTGACATCGAGGGCGTCGATGCGTGCAGCCCGGACTGCCTCGACCACAGCCTGCGGATCGCGGCGGGTGTCGTCGTCAAAGACGTGCAGTTCGTGGCCCAGGTAAAGCCAGATCAGCTGCTCCCAAGATGAATCAAAGGAGAAGGATGCCGTGTGTGCTGCCCGGACCCGGCGGGGCGCCAGGGTTGCGATAGTGGAACCGAAAACATCGGCTGCATGGTTTTCGAGAAGGTTGCGCAGGCCCTCGTGCGTGCTCTGCACGCCCTTGGGCCGGCCCGTGGATCCCGAGGTGTAGATCACGTAGGCCAGATCCTTCGGGTGCAGCTGACGGGTCCGGTCTGCGTCGGAGACCGGAGTTCCCGGCAGTCGGCTGGCGGCGGAGACGATGTCCGGGTCATCGAGGCCGAGCACGCGGACATCGTCGCCTGCGAAGGTGGTGTCCACCTTGCTGTTCGTGAGCAGGATGACTGGGGCGGCGTCCTCCACCATGTAGGCGAGCCGGTCCTGGGGGTAGTCGAGGTCCAGCGGCAGGTACGCAGCTCCGGAAGCTACGACGGCGGCGATCGAAACCACGGATTCGATCGAGCGGGGGAGGGCGATCGCGACGACGGTATCCGGGCCAACGCCCTGGGAGATCAGGTACCGTGCCAACGAGTTCGCCCGTCCGGTGAGTTCGGCAAAGGTCAGTGACAGGTGTCCACAGACAACCGCCGTTTCGGTGGGTGTTTCGGCCGCCCTGGCGTCGAGGAGTTCCCCGACCGGCGCGGCGCTGTGGGGGACAGTTGTACCGGCACCCCAGGCGTGAAGGATGAGGTCCTGTTCGTCGGCTGTCGCTATCGGAAGGCCATCGACGGCGCCGGCGCCAGGGTCGGTCGTGGACAGTATCCAGGCCTGGAGGCGCCTGGCATGGCCGGCCAGGTCTTCGTCGCTGTATCGGCCCGGATGGGCTTCGATTTCGATGACGGTCTCTTCGCCCTCCCGGAGCACGGAGAATTCCAGATCGTCCACGGGCCCGGCCGAGAGGTGGCGGGTTGTGACCGATGCCCCGGCCAAATCGGTGGTGTAGTCGAAGATCTTGATGTTGACTACGTGCCCATACAGTCCCGTTTCCGCGCCAACCAAGTTGGCGTCGCGCATGATCTGCTCGGCACCGTAGCGGTAATGACGCCGCGCCTGCGCGATGTTGCGGGCGGTCAGGCGCGCCACCTCACCCAGCCCGGCGTTCCGAGCCAGCGGTACGGTGACGGGAAGTACGGTGACCACCGGGCCGGACGTTCGCAAGGCGCTCTTGGTCCGGCCCATGAACGGGACACCGAGAACCACGTTGCGGGCGGAGCCCATCCTGCCGATGTAGCTGCCTACCGCAGCAGTCAATACATCGGCCCAGGTGACGTGGTGGGTGCGGGACAGCTCGGTCACCGCGGCCATTTGCGCTCCATCAAGGCGCAGTTCGTGCCGGCGCACCGGTGCCCAGGTGGCCGGCGCGGTTTCCAGCGCCCGCGCCGCTCCGGCGAGCGACACCGGCGTCGGCAGTTCGCTGCAGTAGTCCCGCCAGAAGGCCGCGTCCTGCTCTTCGTCGGCCGAACCACGGTAGGCGGACTCCTGGTCGACTACCAGGGAGAACGCCGTGAAGGGTGAGGCCGGGATTTCCGTACCCGAGACCAGTGCCCGGTAGATGGCGCTGATGTGCTCGGTGATGGCGGTGAAACTGTAGCCATCGAGCAGGATGTGGTGGAAACGCTGGTACCAGAACCACCGGTTCTCACCCACACGGAACAGCGTCTGACGGTACAGGGCTGAACCGTCCGTCAGTGAGACCGGTGTTGCAAGGTCCTGGTGCATCCGGGTCCGGGCCTCATCGGCGCCATCCGCCCGGAAATCCACGACCTCAAGCGGCGCCGACGCCGCGGCTCCGGGGTGCTGGCCCGGGGTGCCGTCGTCGTCGAACGTGCTGTGGATCGTATCTGCGTCCGCGAGCCCGAGTGCTACTGCCTCCGTGAACAAGGTCTCGTCCAGTGACCCTTGGATGTCCAGATAACGGGCCACGTTGAAGATGGCCGTGCTCTCGCCCTCCAAGTGATGGGCGTACCAGATGCCCGGTTGGGCAGCGGCAAGGGGTAGCCGGCCTTGGAAGGTGGGGGTGGCGGGGTTGTCCTGCAGCTCAACCGTGTTGCTGAGGTCAGGGGTGATGGTCATCGGAGGTCCTGTTCGGGAAGGCGCAGTTCTGTGGTGCTCTGGGCGCGGAGTCGTGGAGGGCTAGCTGATGTGGGCGCGGAGGCTCAGCGGCCGGAGGTCGGTCCAGCTGCGTTCGATGTGCTCGACGCAGCCTTGCCGGGAATCGGGGCCGTGAACGGTTGTCCACCCCGCGGGTACCGCCGCGAAGCCAGGCCACAGGCTGTGTTGTTCTTCGCTGTTGGTCAGGACCAGGAACGTTCCGGTTTCCTCGTCGAAGGGGTTCTGGATTTCGCTCATGGTTATTTCACTGCTCCTGCAAGCTCAAATGTTCCTGCCGTCGCGCCGGCGGTGGCTGCGTCGAGTGTGAGCGCCCAATGTTTGATGGTGGGTTCTTCGGCGAGCTGTTCGTAGGCCACCTGATATCCCGCGGTGCGCAGGAATTCCACGAGTTCCATCATGCGGATGGAGTCCACGCCGAGGTCGCCCAGGTTCTCCGCCGGGTCGATTTCTTCGGGGTCAAGGTAGGCCAGTTCGGCAACTTTGCCCCGCAGCATGGCCGTAATCGCGGACAGGCCTGCTGTGTTTACTGCCGCGCCGGCGGTTGGCGCGGTTGCCCCCCACGCTTGGTGCAGGTCGGCGGTGGTGGTGACCACACCGCAGCGGCCGGCCACCCATTCCAGCGCCTGCTGGTGGTGGGCTTGGGAGAAATCGGCCACGGCATCGGCCACGAAGAACGGTTGGACGTCCTGCATGAAAGCATCGGTGGCCGTGACCTGGCAGCCGATATGCGCGTAAACGCCGGTGATCGCCAGTTGGGTCCGGCCGGCTGCGGCCAACTGCTCAGCGAAGTCGCTTCGCTGGTAGGCGGAGTAGCGCCATTTGGTCAGGACCGTATCGCCTTCTTCGGGTGTCAGCGCATCGATGATCCGTGCCCCGTCTTCGTTGGTTCCGATGCCTTGCCCCCACAAATCGGTCAGCAGGGCGCGGTCCTGCGGGTCCTGGTGGGAGGGCTGCGCCGTATAGAACACTGGGATGCCCAGTTCCCGGGCCTGGTTCCGCAACGCCTGGATGTTGGCGGTGACGGCGTTGATGGGTTCAGTGCCAGCATCGAAGGGCCGCAGGAAGTGGCGTTGCATGTCGTGGATCAACAAGGCTGAGCGGTCCGGTTCGGCCGCCCAGGCAAGGGACGGCGCGGGCAGTTCGCCCGGGGTGGGCAACGGATAGCTGATGCTGGCGGGAAGTCGCTGGCTCATGGCAAATCTCCTGGGTATATGGGCTTTCGTAGGTGGTCAGTGCTGGGGTTGTGTTGGCTGGGGTTGGAACTGACCGGCCAAAGTACGGCGCAGTTGGGCCCGGCTGTTTTTACCAACCCCTGTGGTGGGAAACTCGGTGACGAACTCGACGCGGTCCGGGATCTTGTGCGCCGCCACGCCCCTGGTGCGGATGAACTGCAGGATCTCTTTGCGGGTGGGTGGTTGCCCTGCGGGCACAATGACCGCGCAGCTTCGCTCTCCCAGGTACTGGTCCGGGATCGCGACGACGGCGGCGTCATGGACCAAGGGGTGGGCGAGCAGATGGTCTTCGACTTCCTCGGCGGAGATTTTCTCGCCACCACGGTTGATCTGGTCCTTGGACCGGCCTTCGACGCTCAGGTAGCCGCCGGGCAACCGGCGCACGATGTCACCAGTCCGGTAAAAACCATCTGCGGTGAACGCCGTCGCGTTATGCCCTTCGGCCTTGTAGTACCCCCGGATGGTGTACGGCCCCCGGGTGAGCAGGTGCCCTGGTGTGCCGTCGGCGACCGGGTGATCTTCGTCGTCGACGATCATGACCTCATCGGCCTCACTCATGGGGCGGCCCTGGCTGGTGCAGACGAGGTCTTCCGGGTCCTCCTGCCGGGTGTAGCACACCAGCCCCTCGGCCATGCCAAAAACCTGCTGCAGGCTCGCCCCCAGGTCGGCCCTGATGCGGCGTGCGGATTCGGGCAGGAACTTGGCTCCTCCAACCTGGATGGTGCGGAGGCTGCGAAGATCAGCGGATGTGGTGGCTGCGGCCCGCATCCAGGCCAAGGCCAGGGGCGGGACCAACGGAACGATGGTGACGGCTTCGCGTTCTATGACAGGGAAGGCTGCATCAGGTGCTGGTGATGATCCCAGGACGACGCGGCCACCGGCGAGCAGCACACCCAGGAACCCGGGAGAACTCATAGGGAAGTTGTGTGCCGCGGGCAGGACCAGCAACATGACGGCGCTGGCATCCAGACCGCAGACTTTGACGCTCTGGCGCACCGAGTAGTGGTAGTCGTCGTGGGTCCGGGGGATCAGTTTCGGTGTGCCGGTGGTTCCGCCTGAGAGTTGCAGGAAGGCGACATCCCCGGTGTCGGTGGGGACACCTTCCGAACATTCTTTGCCAAGCCCCGCTTCAAGGACTTCGTCCAGGCCTGTCTGTCCTTCAAATGTTTCTCCGTCAATGATGACCGTCAGCCGGTTCCGGTTTAGCGCGGCTGCCTGGGTGGCAGCGACTTCGGCTGCCATGGGCCGGTAGTCGAAGCTGTCGTGCACGGATGGGCCGATGTAGGCCACGGGGTCCGCTTGCGCGGCGATGGCCACGAGTTCGCTGTGCCGGTGTGCCGGGAGCAGGTACACCGGGATGGCGCCGACGCGCATCAGGGCCAGTGCCGTGACCAGGAAGGACGTGCGGTTGGGCAGCTGCAGCAGGACACGGTCCCGAGGGCGTATTCCCAAGGAGATAAATCCACCAGCCATTTGCGCGACCTTTTGTTCGAAGGCAGCGTAGGTGAGGCGTCCGGCGTCGTCGACGACGGCGATAGCGTCCGGGGTGCGTTCTGCGTGGGTCGCTGCGACCCGGTCGAGGCGTTCGCCGGTCCAGTAGCCTGCCGCGCGGTAGCGGGCAGCAGTTTCCGCGGGCCAGGAGATGGTCCCTTCGAGCGTCATTCGGTGAACCCCATTCCGCGCAGGATGGTGCGGAACTTCGCTTCGGTTTCGGCGAATTCGAGTTCAGGGTCGCTGCCGGGGACGATACCCGCACCGGCGTGCACACGGAGTTCGTCATCGCCTATTTCGGCGCACCGGATGCTGACCACCCATTCGCCGTCTCCGGAGGCATCCACCCAGCCGGCGGCGCCGGCGTAGAAACCGCGGTCTACGTCCTCGAGCTCCTGGATCAGATCGCACGCTGTGGTGGTGGGCCACCCGCAGACAGCGGGAGTCGGGTGCAGGGCGAAGGCCAGGTCCAGGGCGCTGGTGTGGGTATCGCGCAAGTGGCCTTGGATCTTGGTGGACAAATGCAGCATGGATCCTGTCCTGATCAGTTCAGGGACGGGTGGAACATCGAGGTCCTTGCAGTATCCGCTCATGACCTCGGCCACCATGTCCACCACGATGGCGTGTTCGCGGAGGTCCTTGGCCGAGCGGATCAGCTGTTCGGCGTTTTCACGGTCGATGCCTGCATCGCCAGTCAGAGGCACCGAACCCGCCAGGGGATTGCTCAAAGCGGTGGTCCCTGAACGGCGGATCAACAACTCAGGGCTGGCGCCCACAAGGGTGCGTCCACCGGGAAGGGGGGCCGCGAAGGTATAGGCGGTCGGATTCTGGCGGAGCAGTCGCAGGAGCAGCCCGGCGACGTCCACCGGTTGGGTGAGGGCTGCCTTCTGGGATCGTGCCAACACCACTTTCCGGAGGCCTTCGGGAGTGAACCGCCGCAGGGCCTCTGCGACGGCTTCCTTGTAGTGCGTTGCAGGTGTCTCTCGTTCCAGAATTGCCGCTGCAGGCACAGGCGCTGCCGGTGAAGCGGTCCGGCCCGTGAGCTGTGGTCCCCGGAGCGTCGACTCCATCAGCAGGAACTCCCCGGGATGACCGGGGGTGAAGGGCAGTACGCCACCGAGTAGGGCGGTCCCTCCTTCAAGGACCTTGTGCAGCGTTGCAGCGTCTTGGAGACCGCCTTGGAAGCGTTGGGTGCCCCTGCCGAGGATGGTGCCTGAACGGCCGGTGACCAGAAAATCACCCGACCGGTATTCTTCCAGCGGGTCACGAACCCAACTGGATGTCTCGGGAATTTCGGGGGCAAGTTGAAGCGTCACGATAAACCTTTCGGTGGTGGGTGTAGCTCAGGCGCGAAGAGTCGCGCCGCCGTCAACGTAAATGTCCTGCATGGTGATGTGGCCGGCGTCCTCGGAGAGCAGGAACGCCGCGGTGGCAGCGATGTCGTCCGGGGAAGCGATCTTTCCCAGGGGAACTCCCACCCGGAACTGGGCAAGGTCGCCCTGAAGTACCGATTCGAGCCCCCGCTCCGGGTCATTTCCCCAGAACGCCCGCTGCATGCCGGTGTCGGTTGATCCCGGACACACGGTGTTGCAACGGATGCCGCGTGGCGCCAGCTCCAAGCCCAGGGAACGGGTCAGCGCCGCGGCAGCGGCCTTGGACGCGGCATAGACCGGCATTGCGCTTCGTGGGACACCGGCCGCATTCGAACCGATGACCACAATCGCCCTGTTATCACTCTCGGTCTCCAGCATCTGCCTGGCAGCGGCAGTGACCACCAGGAACGTGCCGGTGGCGTTGACGGCGAAAACGCGGTTCCATTCATCAACACTCGTATCCAGTGCCGAGCCCACACTGTGGATTCCCGCCGCGTGGACCAGTTGGTTCAAGGCCGCGCCGGTATCGCGGATCGCGGCAAACAACGCCGCGACCTGACCGGCGTCGGAGACATCAGTGGGAACGGCCAGGACCTTAACGCCAGTCAACGCCTCGGTGGTGTCTTCCAGAGCTGCTTCGTCGCTGTCTGTCAGCACCAGAACATCCCGGGACGTGCTCCTGCTGGCAAGGCGATGGGCCACGGCCCTGCCAATGCCACCGCCGGCGCCCGTAACGAGCACCGCCCGTGATACGTTCCGCATCAAAATTCCTTCCATGAGTTAGCTAAGGCTTACCTAAGTTATTTACAACATGAAAGTGTTACCTAATTCGGCATACCTAGGTATGGCCCAGCTGGGAGGTCGGCGCCACGCACCCTGGTGGCGCATCCTTGACTGAGTCAGGGAGTGCGATTTCTGCAGAGTGGCAAGGGTGAAACGCTTTCTGACGCATGCTCCGCCCGTGCCCCGGCGAGGCGGGGAAACCGCGGCTGTGATTTGCGGCACTAACAGAATGTGACGCCTGAAGAAGCCGATATGACAGACAGTTGACAGGTTGTGCGTAAGACTGTCGTTCCATAACTTGCGAACATCACACTGAAAAGGACGCCACCTTGGGGACTGCGTACAACCATCCGTCCGACCTGCGGGACATCGCCAGATACACCGCGCAGATGAGGGACTGCTCGATGCAGCGCGCCTTGCTCGCAGAGAAGCGCCGGCTTGCGATGGTCCAACACTTCGATGACGGGGTAACCATCGCTGCGATGGCCAGGGCGATGGGAATCACGGAAGCGGCGGTAGCCAAGGTCATCAAGAACGGTCCAACCGGAGTCGTCCGGGCACGGCAGAGCGCCGTTCAGGGCGTCTGAAGGGTCAGCTGACAGATGCCGCGGCCCCCGCGGAGGGCACACCAAGGTACCGCTGGATGCCAGAAGGATGATCTTGTGGCAGTTCGTCGTGGCCCGGCTCCCGGACAGCCGGCTCGCTCACGATCTCCGTACCCGTCCACTGACGGCACAACAGAAAAGTGGACGTGCCCTTTCCGGGAACTGCAGATGATCCGGCGGACGATCTACTTTGCTGGCTGGCTGTGCGCGACGCGGTTTCTGCCGAGTGCCTTGGCCTGATACATGGCTCGATCCGCGGCCTCGATGAGGTCCGCCAACTGGGACGTTCCTACGTGGTACTGGGCGATCCCGTAACTGACGGTCGGCATCAGGACGCCGTCCGGTGCGGGGACGGATGCCAGATGTTTGCTGATCTCGCGCGCGATCGCTTCGGCACGTTCCGGACCAGCGCCGGGAAGCAGGAGGACAAATTCTTCCCCGCCGTAGCGCGCCACCAGGTCGGTCGGGCGAACTGAAGCGGTGCAGGCATCGGCGAAGGACCGCAGGGCACTGTCGCCGGCGGCATGGCCATGGGTGTCATTGATGGCTTTGAAATGGTCCAAATCCGCCAGGATGAGTGCCCCCGTGTTGGGAGTGACGGTTCGGTCCGCCAGATGCTCCGCCGCGAGGTCCATGAAGGCCTTGCGGTTGAGCAGGTTCGTCAGGTCGTCCCGGGAAGCCACCACGCGCAGGGCACGGGTTTGCTGCTCGCTGCTCAGCGCGGACATGCTGAAGGACACCACAACCAGCAGAACCATGGTCACCATGGTGGTCACGGCTGATCCGAAAACCGTGACGAAGACCAGGCCCGTCTGGCCAACCGCAAGGAACGCGATCCAGCGCAGGCAGTAGAAAACTGCCAGCACTCCGGAAGCCACCGCCATGGGTATCCGGACCCGGGAATACCCTGGTTCAAGACGCCAGAGTTCGTACGATGACAGCCCTAGGCCAAGGCTCATGGACGCCAGGAACACCGGCCCACCGGACCACGCGTTGATCGCCGGGTTATCCAGCAGTGAACTGACCAGAGTCAGGACGGGCAGCGCCGCCGCAGCCCACGCGGAAAGCGTCAACGACCGCAGCGACCTGGCACCTGCCCAGACAGCCACTGCTCCATAGGCCAGCAGCGTGTTGCCCAGGGGATTGGCCCACACCTGGTGTGCGCTGCCATCCAAGAGGAAGCACCCCGCGCCGGTAAGGAAGGACAGCAGCGCAACGCACCACCAGCCGCTGTAAGCGGAGCGGGTGGGTCGGTAGGCGGAAAAGTAGAACAATGCCGCCAGGACCAGCGTGAGAAGGCCGAACGCGATCCGGAGGGTTGTCGTATCCAGGATCATCGCTTGAGTTGTTCCTTCCGGCCGGTGGGATCAGCCTCAGTATCGCACCGCGTCCCTCCAAAAACGGTCGTCGGCAAGGGCAGACTGATTCCGGGCGCGTCTGGCGGTGACCGGTCTACTGCCCTTCAAGCCTTTTCTCGAGGCGCTTCCGTGCGCTGGCCAGCGACAGCTTGGTGAGTCGGGTTGCTGCCTTCGCGTCACGGGACCGGGCAGCTTCGAGAAGGTCGGGTTGCGGGGTCCACAGACTTTGGTCGTTGTGGTCGATTGCTTCGGTTGCACCGATGACTTTGTAGGGGCGGCATTGCAGCCAAAGGTTCTCAATGACGTCCATCAAGACGGGGTTGCCCCCGGCCTTATACAGCGTCCTCAAAAGGTCTTCGTCATCATCCAAGGCATCCCAGACCCTTCGTTCGGCCACGGCCTTTTTCATGCGGGTGCAGGCGGCCGCCATGCGTTCGACGTCGGCATCGGTGACGTTGGCGGCTCCCCGACGGGCGGCTTCCGTTTCCAGCGTTGCGCGGACTTCGTAGATGTGGATGAGTTCCCCAACGGTGAATTCCTTGACCACGGCTCCGCGGTGGGCGGCCACGCGGGTCGCGAGC
This sequence comes from Paenarthrobacter sp. NPDC090522, assembly GCF_044769225.1. Classification (NCBI taxonomy): domain Bacteria; kingdom Bacillati; phylum Actinomycetota; class Actinomycetes; order Micrococcales; family Micrococcaceae; genus Paenarthrobacter; species Paenarthrobacter sp. NPDC090522. The sequence continues at coordinate 22,170 of NZ_JBIVXL010000025.1, read as the reverse complement.
CCGCTCTCTTCAAGTCGACGGATGGCTTCCCGGACCGGCATGACGCTGGTGCCGACCATGTCGGCGACGTCGCGCACGCGGAGGGGAGACCCGCCGGCCAGTTCGCCGGTGAGGATGGCTGATCGCAAGGCTTCGTAGACCTGGTCCGCTACGAGCGTCGGAGTAACCGAAAGCACGGCAGCGTTGATCCGGGTTACGCCAGGGGCAGAGGGCGCAGCCTCGCCCGATTTCTTGTCAGCCATACTGCTGATCCTATGGCTGCCTGACGCCAGCGGCGACTCCACACGCGGGTCTGGCGAGTTTTGAAATCTGAGATTCAGGCTTTTCTGATGTGTGATCGCTTGAAGATGTGCTCCCCTTGTGCTGGCACACCGTCGCGGACGCGGACCAGGGCGTCCGGCTGGACATGCGACGGCGGGACTCACCAAAGGACCAAATGGTGAGTCCCGCCGTCGTACTTCTAGCGGATCATCCCGGCACTGCGGCGAGGCTCAGCTCGGAGGCCGCTGTGCAGGTCAAGCTTGTAAAGCGTTCCCGGCTGGGTCCGTCGTCTGCGCGCTCCTGCGGCACCATGGTGGTGATCACGCCGGCCAAGACCCCCGCGTCGTTGAAGACGGGAGCGCTTACTCCCCAAACACCGGGAGCCAACGCTCCGGAGCTCGTCGCGTACCCATGTTTCCTGATGCTGGCGAGGTCGGCCTCGAGGGCCTCGTGCTCGTCCCGGCTCAGGAAGCGCCCGGCAAGGGCCTCGGCGGCCTCATCTTCAGGCAGGAAAGCAAGAATGGTTCGTGCGCTCGCACCGTTCAACAGGGGCCGGGAACGTCCCGCGGCGTAGCTGCAGCTGAGTATGTGTTCGCTTTCCACCGACTCCACACAGAGGGCTTCGTCACCGCTTTGGACCAGAAAGGCGGCCAGCTCGCCAGTGTCCCTTGAGAGTTGCTCCAGCCTGTTGCGGATGGTGCCTTGTGCCAGTGATTCCTGGCGGTAGTTGTCCGCCAGCCGGACGACTTCCGGCCCGGCTGAGTAGCGGCCGACAGCCGTGCTTTCGACGACGAAGCCCGCCTGAAGAAGGGTTTGCAGATGCCGGTAGACGGTGGATGTCGGTATCCGGAGGAGGCTGGCAATTTGTGCGCTGCTCAGGCTGCGGTGTCGGGCGAAGAGCAGCAGGATGGACATGGCAGTGCCGCGTTCGTCGCGTTTCCTGGACTGTGCGGACTCACCGGGTGCCGTTGGCTTGTAGTTGAGGATTCGCTTCTTCATGGGAGTACTTCCGTAAGGGGTGTGGAAGGCCAAGGAGAGGGCAACAGCCGCCGCCCGGGAGAATCGGGCGACGGCTGCGGTTGCCGTGCGGGTCGTTGCGAGGGGGTCCGACGGCGGTTGGTTGGCTGGGTGGGCAGGTGCGCACCCAGCCGGCTGGTGGGTCCTGCTTACTGGGCCATGTAGGGCTGGCGCCATTCGGAGGACGGGGAGAAGTTCTCGTGAATGAACCGGCCACTGAGCCAGCGCTGCAAGGCGAGGCGCGAGCCGGTCTTGTCGTTGGTACCGGAAGCGCGGCCACCGCCGAAGGACACCTGGCCCATGAGGGCGCCTGTGGGCTTGTCGTTGATGTACGTCATGCCCGAGGAGTTGCGGAGCCTGTCCAGGGCGTGCGAGACGGCGCGGCGGTCGTTGGCGAAGATGGACTGGGTGAGGGCGTAGTTGCTGGTCTGGTCCACCAGGTCAAGCACGGACTCCCATTCGCTGTCCTCGTAGACGTAGACAGTGAGGATCGGGCCGAAGAACTCCTCGCTCATGGTGAAGGCGTGGGGGTCGGTGGTCTCGAAGATGGTGGGTTCAACGAACCAGCCTTCTTCGCCGTGAACGTTGCCGCCGGCCAGCAGCGTGTGGCTCGGGAGGGCCTTCGCTTTGTCGATGGCCTCTCCGAGCTTTCGGAAGGAGACTTCATCGATGACGGCGCCGGTGAAGGTCTCGTGCTCGGCGGGGTCGCCAAGGCGCAGGGATTTGGTGGTTTCAACCAGTTCGTCCTTGATCTGTGCCCAGATGCTGTTCGGGATGTAGGCCCGCGAGGATGCGGAGCACTTCTGTCCGGAGTATTCGAAGGAGCTGCGGATCAGGGCTGCCCGGAGGGCGCCGGGGTCGGCTGAGGGGTGGGCAACTACTGCGTTCTTGCCGCCGGTCTCGCCTACGAGGCGGGGGAACGAGCGGTACTTTTCGATGTTGTCGCCGGCCTTCTTCCAAAGGCTGCGGAATACATCGGTTGACCCGGTGAAGTTCAGGCCGGCGAAGTCGGGGTGGGCCATGGCGTAGTCGGAGATAAGCCGGCCGGAGCCGTGGACCAGGTTGATGACACCAGGGGGAAGGCCGGCTTCTTCGAACATGCGCATCAGGACATCGTTGCTCAGTGCCGACTTCTCGGACGGCTTCCACACCACGGTGTTGCCCATGAGGGCAGGGGTGGTGGGCAGGTTGCTGCCGATCGCGGTGAAGTTGAACGGGGTAATGGCGAGGACGAAGCCTTCAAGACCCCGCTGGTCGAGCGTGTTGCCTTCACCCTGCAGCGATGCCGGCTGATCGGCGAAGATCTGCTGGGCGAGGTGGGCGTTGTAGCGGAAGAAGTCGGCCACTTCGCTCGCGGCGTCGATTTCAGCCTGGTGGAAGGTCTTGGACTGGCCGAGAATGGTGGTGGCTACCAGTTCATCCCGGTACTTTCCCGCGGCAAGCTCGCCGGCGCGGAGGAAGATGGCTGCGCGCTCCCACCACGGAGTGCGGGACCAGCCCTGCTGGGCTGCAAGGGCGGAATCGATGGCTGCCTGGATGACGGTTTCATCGGCGGTGGGGATGCGGCCCAGTACCTGTGAGTGGCGGTGGGGTGCGGTGATGTCGCGAAGTTCGCCGGTCATGGACCGTTCGCCGTTGATCACGTGGGGGATATCGCGGACGTTGGAGGTTACGTCCGCAATGACCTTCTTGACCGAGGCGGCTTCCGGTGATCCCGGACGGAATTCACGGGAGGGTTCGTTATAGGGCGTGGGAACCTTGAAGTTGCCAGAAACGGCGATGGACTGAGATGACATTTTCTGGGTGTCTCCTTTGAGTGTTTCCCGGACCGTGCAGTCGCGGGTTGGTTAGTGGGTTTCCAGCCGCAGCTCCAGCCTGCGCAGGGCGCTGGCGAGGGAGTCTGCGGTGATGGTGGTTGCTGCGGCGGTGTCTCCGTCGAGCAACGCCTGGACCAGCGCCGGTTGCGGTGTCCAGAGGGTGTTGTCGTTTTTTGCTACGGCCTCGGTTGCGCCAATCACCTTGTAGGGCCGGCACTGAAGCCACAATTGTTCGATCGTGCTGACCAGGACAGGATTTCCCGAGGCCTGATAGAGGGTCCTGAGGACTTCTTCATCGAAATCCAAGGCATCCACGATGCGGCCTTCGGCAACCGCCTGCAGCATGTGACTGCAGGCCACTTCCATGGCCCGCACATCCCGCTCGGTGACATTGGGCGCACCTTGTGTGGCTGCTTGGACCTCAAGGATGGTTCGGACATCGTAGATGTGGATCAGTTCCGTGGCTGTAAAGGTCTTGACGACGGCTCCTTTGTGAGGGGTGCGCGTTGCAAGGCCCGCTTCTTCGAGGCGGCGGATCGCTTCGCGGACTGGCATGACGCTGGTGCCGACCATGCCCGCCAGGTCACGAACCCTCAGGGGAGACCCCGCTTCGAGCGAGCCGGTCAGGATGGCGTTTTCCAGAACCTCATAAACCTGGTCCGCCACCAGGGTGGGGGTGACGGGACTGGTTGTTTGGACGCTCATGGTTACTCCTCTGACTGCCGCATCAAGATCGATGGTGATATTTGATCACATACCAGCCTACGCGAAAATGCTGTTTACCCTCCGATGAGGGAGCGGAGGAACAGGAGCAGGTTCGCGGGCTTCTCGGCCATGCGACGCATGAGGTACGGATACCACTGCGTGCCGTAGGGGAGGTACACCCGGACCCTGTACCCCTCGCGGACCAGTTCGTCCTGGAGCTTGCGGCGAACGCCGTACAGCATCTGGAATTCGAAGTCCCGCTTTCCCAGGCCGAGCTCGGCCGCGCGCTCCTTGATGACGTCGATGCATTTGTCGTCGTGGGTGCCGAACGCCGGGTCCGGCAGGTGTTCCAGCGCCCACCGCGCCAGATACTTGTACTGCTCGGTGACTTCTTCCGCGCTGTTCAGTGCTGCGGCCGACGTTTCATCGAAAGCACCCTTGACCAGTCGGATCCGTGGCTTGATGTCCGTGAAGGACAGCAGGTCTTCGGGAGTCTGCCGCATGTTGGCCTGGATCGCTACCCGGGTAGTGGGGTGGTCCGGAAGGATGCTTTTGAAGATCGCGAGGGTGTCGCGGCCCACCGAACTGTGCTCCATGTCGACTTCGACCGTTGCTTCGTTGGTGGCTGCTGCATTCAGAAGTGCCTTCAGGTTATTGGCACACTCCTGGGGGTCGATCATGATCCCCAGTTGGGACAGTTTGACCGAGACGGTGGATCCAGGGGCCTGGTTCCGGATGTTCTCGATGGCGCCCTGGTATTCCTTGGTGGCCTGCTTGGACTGTTCCAGGTCATGGACCGATTCGCCCAAGAGGTCGAGGCTGACGTCAATGCCAGCCTTGTTGAGCGCCTTGGTGGCAGTCCAGGCCTCCTCAACGCCGCGTCCTGCAACGTAGCGGTCAACAATGGGGCGGGTGAAGCGGTTGCGCGTGGCAATGGCTTCGAGTTTCTTGTTTTCTGCGACCTGCAGAAGAAGTTTGTTCGGCATGAATCACTTCCTGGTTCGCCGCGGAGCCGCGGATGGGGACCGACCGTTCCTGGTTGCGGCGGCGTGTATTCGTTTCTACTGGCCCAACCTCTTTCGAGTGTTGTGCAAACCACATTAGCTTGTGATCACAAATCACACAAGAGTTTGATTTTCGAATGTCCGCTCCAGCAGCCACTGGCTTGAGGCTCGGATGGATTCATGCCGTGCTTTCTTTCGTCACATGCCTCAATGGGCAGGCTGCCGATGACTGCCTTCACTGCGGTGGGCCGGAGACGGGCTAGTTCACACCCGCGGCGTGGCGCAGGCGAAGGGTGTTGGTCCGGCCACGCTGTTCACTGGTTCCCCTTGTCTCGCTCCGAACCGTGACGATCGCCAGAAGGCAATTGCGCGCAAAGAGTTCCTCGGCGCCAGTATCCAGAATCAGCGTCGCCAGGGGATCGAGTCTGCGCCGGCTGCTCAGTGAGGCGGAGCCATCCAGTACTGTGACGGCTACGACTCCTGATCGGGGGTCGAGCAGGACCGGGCCGTCAAGTCTCTTGGTGGAGACGGAGCCCATGGCAGCGTTGCGATTCGTCATGAGGTTCAAACCCAGTTGGGGGCTTTGGTCCGCCATGCGGAGGTGGACGTCGGCTTCTCCTGGGAATTCTGCGGTCTTTCCAAGACCAAGTCGGTGCGCCTGTCCGTTGATGCTGAGCTCGACGTTTCCTGTGCTGGCAAGCGTAAAGATCCGGTCAATCCCAGGCAGGCAGGAAAAGGCTGAGTCCTCGTTGAGGTCGGCCAGGCTCAGGCGCCACATGAACTCATCGCCCAGTGCCGGGTTGCGTCTACTTCCGATGTGGCGCGTGTATCCGGCCCCGTTGATCCACGGAATGCGCGGGACGTTGTCGGGGCGGACGATCCGGGCTTTCGAAGACGAGCTTTGAGTCATGCGTTCCCTCATTTCCGACCCGATGATTGGGCCTTCGTCAAACCCAATTCAATGAAGCATTGACTGAGATGTGATCACAGATTACATTCTGAGTATGACACCAGCCACATGGTCTCAGACCGCGGACGGCCAGATGGCGCACCGCGGCAAGACAGGTGCTGACCCGGCGGCCTCAGGTCGACGGCTACCTGACATTGACGTCCCCGACGGGCACATGTGGCACAAACCCTGAAAGGACCCATCCTTGAACACCACTATTCCAAGCGAGGAACTCGCTGCCCTTTGCGAGCGGGCACTCCTGGCTCAGGGCGCAGGGGACCGGGCGGCCCGCGTCCTGGCCCGAGCCACGGTCGAGGCTGAACAAGTAGGCAACCGGGCGGTCGGTGTGGGTCACCTTTTCGACTACATCGACGGATATGGAACCGGTCGGATCGCTGCAACAGACGAGCCCGACATCCGACGGCTGGCCTCAGCCGTCATCGATGCGGATGCCCGCGGCGGACTGGCGCAGGTCGCCTTCGAGGAAGCGGTGCCGGCGTTTGACGTCGCCGCCCGGGAAGCGGGCCTCGCGGCAATGTGGATTCGCGGGTCCTACACCTGTGGTGAACTGGGCTACTACGCAAGGCACCTGGCGCAGCGGGGCTTCATCGCCGTTGCCACCGCCAACAGCCCTTCACTCATGTCGCTCGGCGGAGCCCCTAAGCCCATCCTGGGCACGAACCCCTTGGCCTACGGAATTCCGCGCGCCGGGAAGTTGCCTATAGTCATCGACCAGGCCTCATCGTCCACTGCCTTTGTCAATATTCGACGTGCCGCCGAGGCAGGCGACCCCATTCCTACGGGCTGGGCGCTGGACTCTCAGGGGCAACCCACGACCGTCGCCGATGAAGCCCTGCGCGGAACCCTCCTTCCCTTTGGCGGACATCGCGGCGGCAACATCGCCCTGCTGGTTGAGGTACTGGCCACGCTCTCCGGAGCCAAGTTCTCCATGGACGCCGCCCCCTTCGACCACGGCGATACATCCCCTGGTATTGGTGTCTTCCTGCTGGCCATCGACCCGGCGAGCTTCGTGGGATCGGTGGAGCGGCTCAACAAGCAACTGGAGCACCTGCAGAACGAGCACCAGGTCCGGCTTCCGGCTCTTGAAAACACGGAGCTTCCCGAGCAGGTTGGCATCGACCCTGCACTCCTCGACAGGCTCCGCAAAGCTGCCGAGCCGGCGGCCGAACAAGCGTCGTAGCCTGGTTCCACTGCCGGCTAACCTCCCCACACACCCCAACGAACAAGGCGAAACTGACATGTCTTTCAAACGAATGATCCACGCCGTGGAGACCCACTCCGGCGAGCCCATGCGCGTGATCACCGGCGGCGTGCCGCACATTCCCGGCAACACGGTATATGAGCAAATGAAATGGCTCGAAGAGAACGATGACCAGATCCGCAAGCTCATGCTCAGGGAACCACGGGGATACCCGCCGCTGTGCTGCAACCTCGTCGTGCCTCCCAAGCACCCCGACGCTGTGGCGGGCTTCATCATCATGGAGCAGGTTGAGTACCCGGTCATGAGCGGCGGCAACACCATCGCCGTCGCGACCGTCCTCCTGGAAACCGGCATGATTCCCATGGAGGAGCCCGTCACGAAATTCAATTTGGAGGCGCCTGCCGGCCTCATTGCCATCGAAGCCGAGTGCAGCAATGGCAAGGTCAAGCAGGTTAAGTTTAAGAACGTGCCCGCTTATGCGGTGTACCTCGACGCCGTCATTGACGTCCCCGAGCTGGGTAAGGTAACCGTTGACGTGGCATGGGGAGGCATGTTCTATGTCATCGCCGACGTCCGCCAGTTCGAGGGCCTGGACCTGGTCCCGGAACGCGGACGGGACATTACCCGTATCTCTTCCCTGATCCTCCGGGCGGCGCAGGACCAGCTGCCCGTGGCCCACCCGGACTATCCGGGCATCGGCATCACCATCTCGCAGCTGTCAGGTCTCACGGACAATCCCAATGCGGACCGTAAGAACGCCGTGACGGTTGCCAGCGGACCCGTCGAGTTCGACAATCCGGCAACCTGGACCGGTGGAGTGGATCGTTGCCCGTGTGGTACCGGAACGTGCGCAAAGATGGCCGCGCTCCACGCAAAGGGCGAGCTGGCATTGAACGAGCCATTCCGCCACGAGGGAATCCTGGGCAACGTGTACACGGGGGAGTTGGTTGAAGAAGTCACCATCAACGACCGTCAGGGCGTAGTACCCACCATCAGTGGGCAGGCGTGGATTACGGGTTTCAGCACCTGGGTTCTGGACCACGATGATCCCTTCCCCTATGGGTTCACTGTTGGGGATATCTGGGCACCCCAGGAGCAGGAGGAAAACACCAGTATGCGGCCGAGTGACGCAAAGGGTATTGCCGAGCTTCACGCGGCCAAGGCGGCCGCTCTGTCCTAGGGCCCATAACGGTGGTCCTGCGCTGAACTGTTGTCCTGCGCAACGGGGGAACATAACTGAAGCAGTCGAGTGGACCCGAGGAGAAAGTTCTCCTCGGGTCCACTCGCTTTTTGGCGGAATGGTGACCTCGAATTTACCTGAGTGTTACACCCAACCATTGACGCGATATGTGATCACAGATTACATTAGTGTGTGATGATAGCCACACGCCCAGGCGCAGCCGGGCGGCTCCCACTGTGGCCGGGGCGCGGCAGCCCCCTACTGAACACAATCCCTCAACGACGAAGGAGAAATAATGTCTTCCACTCTTAGCGCTAGGAGCGATGTGTGTCTGTAATCAACAAAACGGTCCTGCCTGACAGTCCGGCGACGGCCGCCTATAAGAAGCGTTTCCTCACCCGGCTCACGGCAGTCCTCGTGGGAGGCATGTTCCTCGATGGATACATCCTGGGAATCATCGGAACGGTGATCGGTTCCATTACCACTGAGCTGCACTTCACGCCTCTGTGGGAAGGCCTGATCGTCGCCTCCTCCCTCGTGGGGATTCTGGTGGGCTCGCCCATCGGCGGCTGGCTCGGGGACAAATTCGGCCGCAAGCCGTTGTTCATGATCGACATGGGCATCTTTGTGGTCGGCTCAGCGCTTCAATTCGTTGTCCACGAACCCTGGCAGTTGTTCCTGGTCCGGCTCTTGATGGGCGTTGCCGTGGGCGTTGAGTACTCTGTGGGCTGGCCCCTCATGTCCGAATTTGCCCCTGCACGGCTCCGTGGCCGGCTCATGGGACTGACGCTGGTGGCGTTCTACGTCGGCTTCATGGTCGCGTTCATCGTTGGGTACGCACTGACTACGACCACCTCCGTCGACTGGCGCATCATCCTCGGATCAAGCACTATCCCCGCGGTGATCCTCCTCCTTGCCCGGATTGGCCTCCCGGAATCTCCCCGGTGGCTCTGGAACAAAGGCCGAAGGGATGAGGCCCGTGCCGTTGCGCAGAAGTACATGGAGACAGGCGGCGGCGCAGACGACTTCGAACACGAGCAGGCGCGCCCTCAGGGCAGCTTCAAGATGCTCTTCTCCCGCCGCTATTGGCGTGCCACGCTGTTTTGCTCGATGTTCTGGCTTTGCGCTGTCACGCCGTACTTTGCCATTGCCACCTTCGCTGAAGGCGTCCTCAAGGGTTACGGGCTAAGCCAGGGGCTGGCCGGAGGCGTAGGTCTGTCGGCAGTCGCTACGGCAGGGGTGATCCTGACCGTCATCCTGATCGACCGTGCCGGACGCCGGTTCCTCACGGTCCCGCCACAGTGGCTTTGCTTCGCGCTGCTCTTGGTCATTGGACTGTGGGCAGGTGCCCCGGCATGGGTGGTCCTGGTGTGCTTCCTGCTCTTTTCGTTCTTCAACGCCGGTTACAACACCCTGACGGGCATCTACCCCGGTGAAGTCTTCCCGACGGAAATCCGGGGGATCGGCACCGGTTTTGCCACCGCTGTCAGCCGCATCGGTGCGGGAGCCGGCACCTTCCTGCTCCCGTGGTCGGTGGCAAACTACGGTCCCCAGGTCACCATGCTGGTGGCTGCAGGACTCACCCTTCTCGGCGCCGTGTTGTCGCAGTGGCTCGCACCTGAAACGAAGGGCAAGAACCTGAGCGAAACCGCGGCTGGTTTCTCCCACTAACCAGGCCCACTAACCAGACCCGAAGAAACGAACAGGGCGGCTGGATCCTCTTGGATCCAGCCGCCCTGTTCGTATTCCTAGAGCTGGCCTGTCAGGGCTTTCGGCTGTAGGCGCAGGACGCGGTAGCCGTGGTGTTTGTCATAACCGTGGATTTCCTTGGTGTCCAGGGCTGCCATGAAGTCGAGCACGTTGGTGTCGAGGAGCTGGCCTGGGACCAGGACGGGAAAACCTGGCGGGTAAGGGGTCACGAAGGCTGCGGAGATGACTTCTTCGCCGACGGCCAGCCGCTTGCGGACCCCTGAATCGGTGAGGTATTCGCAGGAATCGGGCTTGTAGGTTTCAAAGTACGCCGTGCGGATGCAACCATCCGGCAGCGCCTTGTCGGTGCGGAATCTGGAGGCGAAGCTGCTGAAGTCCGGCAGCGGCGGGGCACCCTTGGTGAGCTTGGTGACCATGCGGTTGTGGGCGGTCCGGGACCTCGGGCTTCGCGTGGATGCCTCTGATTCGAATGACTCGGCCAGTTTGACGAGGACTTCGATCAGGTACGCCACCGAGCTGCGGGACGTGCCGATGTTGGTCATGAACAACACACTGTTGCGTGAGGTCTTATTGACTTGGATGCCATGGCCGTCCATGAGGTACTCATGCCTGAAGGTGTCTCCATCGACCCCTGTGGCGCCGATATACATGGTGAGCCGGCTCGGGTCCACCACGAACTCATCGTCCTTCCAGGCCTGGGCCATCCTGGCGAGGCCGTCCACCAGGGGCATGGGCGATGTGCTGGTGCGGAACTCCTCGGGAATGAGATCCAACGTGCTGAGGATGCGGAAGTACTTTCTGAGCAGCGGGTGCTGTTCGATCGCGGTCGCCACGCTGGCAGCGAGGTCGGCCTGCTTCTGTACCAGTTCGCAACCTTCAAGTTCTGCCTGCCGGCGCCCGATATCCAGGGAGGCCAGGATCTGGTAGTTGGGTGAGGTGGACGTGTGGGTCATGTAGGCCTCCCGGAAGGCCTCCTCCGTCAGGTGCGCGAAGTCCTGGTCATGGACATGGATCATCGATCCCTGGCGCAGGGACGTGAGGGTTTTGTGCGTCGACTGGGTTGCGTAGACCCGGATCCGGGCTCTGTCCGGGTCCGGGACAAGGCGGGTGTTCAACCAGAGATCGTCGTTGTGGGGTTCCCCGGTCACGGGATCGAACAACTCGGCGGCCTGGGCGGCATACTTTTCGCGGGCCGCCGGAGCCTGGAAGCGTTGCTCGAGGGCTTGGCTGGCCGCCATGGCCGTGCGGCGGCGGTAGATGGGATGGAACCCGGCGAACGCGAACCAGGCTTCGTCCCAGAGGAAGACGAGGTCTGGTTTGATGGCCAGGCACTCCTCCATGACGCGCTCTACGTCATACACGATCCCATCGAAGGTGCAGTTGGTGAGGGCAATCATTTTCACTTCGTCCAGCCGGCCCGAGGCTCGGTAGTCCAGAAGCATCTTCTTGATGGAGGACGTGGGGACGCCCCCATACAGCGAGAACTCATCCATCGGGTATGCCTCAAGGTAGGCAACCTTGGCACCGGCCAGGACCATGGCGTAGTGGTGGGATTTGTGGCAATTCCGGTCAACGAGGACCACGTCACCCGGGGCCAGGATGGCTTGATGGACAATCTTGTTCGCCGTCGAAGTGCCGTTCGTGACGAAGAACGTTTGCCGGGCGCCAAAAGCGCGGGCGGCCAGGCGTTGCGCGTCCCTGATGGATCCGTGAGGGTCCAGCAACGAATCAAGGCCACCAGAGGTGGCCGATGTTTCGGCGAGCAGGAGGTTCAAGCCGTAGAACTCTTCCATGTCCTTGATCCATTTGGAGTTGGAGACTGAACCGCCCCTGGAGACGGGCAGTGCATGGAACACTCCACCGGGTCGGCGGCTGTGGTTCTGGATGGCTGTGAAGAAGGGGGTTTCGTAGCGTTCGCCCACTCCTTTAAGGATGGAGAGGTGGAGTTCGAGGCTGTCTGCGCGCAGGAAGATCCTGCTGAAACGGCTGGTGAGGGAACCACCGAGTTTTTCGATGGAAACCCCGGCCACCAGGTAAAGGTCCAGGCTAGGCCGGAGTTCTGCAGCCTTCTCGGCCAAGGCCAGGATCCTCTGGATGGGGCGGGCCGGGTCCAGATCGTTTGGACCGTTGGCAGCCACGAAGTCCTTGATGTCCTGCTCCAGCGGCCTTCGGGAACGTGTCTTGAAGCCAGGCCGGATAATGCACGCTTGGATGTCAGTGTTCAGCAGCAAAGCTGCAACGGCATCTTCGTAGCTTGGAACAATGTTGATCTCGTAGACAAACGGGTCCTGGGGCCGGCGTTGCGCGAGCATCTGGTGAACGAACCCGGCGCCGTCCTCGGGCGTGCAGTCATCCACGAGCAGCACTTCGAAACGGGGACGCCCGTCAGATACATCCTCACGGGCTGACGGGGATACGCGGGAGGACTCCGCACGTGCCTGCCGCCGTCGCCGGCCCTTGAGTCTCTCGATCGCTTCGCCCAAGGCGACGGGGTCGCCGTCGTTGATCAACAACCGCAGTTCCTCAATGGCGGCCAGCCCCGGCGTTGCCCAGTGGCCTTCCACCAGTTCCAACCTGTCCAGCACCTGAAGGATGTCCTCGCTGAGCCGGCGCCTCGTTTCGGCAGAATGCCCACCTCCCATCTTCTCCGCCGTGTAGGTCAGGTATTCCCAGAGATCCTCCCGGATCCGCCACACATTGTGTGTAGCGGTCTCACTGGTGCCATCAACGGTGTACAGGTCTGGTGCGACCGGATTCACGTGTTTCCTTCTCTCGAATGGAGCCTTGTCCTCTTTGACAAAGCAGTGTCCGGGCGGGGCCCGGAAAATCTTGGGTTCCTCTGGGGCCAGAGGAAAACACCCGCGCCGATTGGGTCGGCGCGGGTGCTGGTATTCAGTTAGTCAAGGAGGCTGGCGAGTGCGTCTGCCAGCGCCTGGGCTCCAATTTCGGCGTCTTCGTCCACCACGTGTTCTTCGGGGGAGTGGGAGATGCCGCTGGGGTTCCGGACGAACACCATGGCCGTTTGGACGTAGGGGGAGAGGACGCCTGCGTCGTGTCCGGCCCCCGTGTCCAGGATGGGCGCTTCCGGGAGGGCCAATTGGAGTTGCTTCTGCAGCCCGGGGTCGAAGTGGACGGTGGGGGATAGGGATTCTTCGCTGAGCGTGACAGTACAGCCTTCTTCGGCGGCAATCAGTTGTGCCTGGGCGTGGATGGCTTCAACCACTGCTGCGGTGATGGCGTCGTCGGGGTGGCGGACGTCGAGCCAGAAGTCCACGCGGGACGCGATCACGTTGGTGCCACCGGGGACGGGTTGAAGCCGGCCGACGGTCGCCCGGGCCTGTGGCTGCTTGCGAGCGGTATCGCGGATTGCGACAACGGTGCGGGAGGCGGCGACCATGGGGTCGTGCCGGTCGGCCATGAGGGTGGTGCCGGCGTGGTTGCCTTGGCCATTGAGGCTCAGTTTCCAGCGGCCGTGGCCCAGGATGGATGAAGCGATCGCGATGGGCTGGTTGAGATCGATCAGTCCACGGCCTTGTTCGACGTGCAGCTCCACGAACGCGCCGATGTTGCCCAGCAGTTCCTCGTCGCGGCCCACATAACGCGGGTCCAGGCCGTTGGCCTTGGCGATATCGGCGAAGGTGTTGCCGTCGGGGTCGCGGAGGTTCCGCGCTTTGTCCGGGTCGATCGCACCGGTCATGAGCCGGGAGCCGAGGCACGCGACGCCGAAGCGGGAGCCTTCTTCTTCGGGGAAGACCACGACGGCGAGTGGCCGGGTTGGGTTGGTGCCGCGGGCTTTGAGGATGTCCACGGCGACCAGTGCGGAGGCGACGCCGAGGGGCCCGTCGAAGGGTCCGCCGCCGGGGACGGAGTCGAGGTGACTGCCGGTCACGAGGGCGTTGGCCCGGTCCTTCCCGGGGGTGTCCCACCAGGCCCAGATGGCGCCGTTGCGGTCGGTTTCGACGGCCAGGCCTCTCTGGGTGGCCTGGTCGATGAACCAGCTTCGCAAATCGAGTTCTGCGGTGGAGTAGACAGGGCGGGTGTAGCCGCCGCGGATCGGGTCGGTGCCCAGGTGGGCGATGTCGGACATGAGTCCGGTGACCGTTGCCGCCGTCGTGCCTGTCCGGAGAGTGGGGCTTGTCTGGTTGGTGAGGCTGCCGGTGGTGTTGGTCATGCGTGGGCTCCTGCTGCTGTGGCGTGGACGGCGAGGCTGAACTGTTCGGGGACGGTTCCGGTGCCGGTGGCGAGGTCGGCGGCGAATTGGCCGATCAGCGGTGCGAATTTGGCGCCGTGGCCCGAGCAGGGGGAGAGAATGGTGACGCCCTCGGCACGGTCGATGATGAAGTCCTCGGTGGGGGTGTTGGTGAACAGGCAGGTGGTCTCGGCGTACGGTTCCGGTACGACGCCGGGCAGGTACTTCTCCACGTATTCGATGACCCGACGGCGGTTATCGGCGCTGATCTGTCCGTCCTGTTCCGCGGCCGAGGGCAGGATTTTGCCGCCGTTGTATTCGGCGACTTTCTGACCGTGGAAGCCGGCGTCCCGGCCGCCGGGAAGGCCGTAGGCCTGCCAGCCTTCGCGTTTGTGGATAAACGTGGGCCAGGTGGCCGGATCGGTCCCGTCGATGTAGGGGAAGTGGTAGGCCTGTTCCTGGCGGACCTCGAACGTAGGCATGGTCGCGAGGAACCCTGCGGGCAGGGAGAGGGACCCGAGGAGTTGGGGGAGCCAGCCGCCGGCGGCGACGATCACGTTCGCTGCCTTGACGCTGCGGGCGTCCTCGGAAGTCAGGGTGTAGTCGCCGGCGGTTCCGGTGATGGAGGCGAGGGCCCAGTTGGTGTGCAGGGCAGCGCCGTGGGCCACTGCCTGGTCCACCATGGCGGTGACGGACTCGTGGGCGTCGATCACACCGGCGCCGGGGTGCCAGAGGACGTCGGTGTCGAAGGCGATCTGCCCCCATCGGTCCTGGGCTTGCTTCGCGGTCAGGAGCTCGTGCTCGATGCCGCGTGCTTCAAGGACAGTCGCGAGGCGTTCCGGTTGGCGGATGGACCCGTAGTCCACGGCGCCGTGTGGGGTGATGAGCTGTTTGCCGGAGAGGCGGGCCAGTTCGTCCCAGCCCGTCTTGGCTTCCTGCACCAGGCCCGTGTAGAAAGCGTCCGGGTAGGCGTAGCGGAAAATCCGGGCAGAGCCGTGGGAGCTACCGGCGTCATTGGCCGGGGTGGACCGTTCGAGCAGGGCGACATCGTGGCCGCGGGAGGCAAGTTGCCAGGCCGTCGCCGCGCCGGAAAGGCCGGCTCCGACAACGACGTATTCGAACGATTCCATGGGGTTGCTCCTTCGGGTTTGCGTGGTGCGGTTTCTCGCTTCATCCAGTTACTCACCACCGGCGTCCTTGCGTCCAATATCTTTTTAGTTGCCATTGTTGCTGCAAGTCGAAAGAATCGACGTCATGGAACTTCGACAGCTTCGGTACTTCCTGGTCGTCGCCGATGAATTGCACTTCGGCCGCGCCGCCGAGCGCCTGCACATCACCCAACCGCCACTCACCGTAGCCATCAAACGGCTTGAACACGATCTTGGCGTCCAACTGTTCGACAGGACCACCCGCCGCGTCACCCTCACCACTGCAGGGGAGGCCTTCAGGGACAAAACGGCTTCTGCCCTCGCCGAGCTCGACGAAGCTGCCGGGGACGTTGCGGACGTAGCTGCCGGCAGAAGCGGAAAGTTGCGGTTGGGATTCGTCAGCTCGGCCAGTTACACCACCGTCCCGGAAGCCATCCGGGCGTTCCGGGCGTTCCGCCCGCGCGTCGAGCTTGTGTTGGCACCCTTGACCAGCGGCGAACAGGTCGAACAGTTACTCGACGGCGAGCTGGATCTCGGATTACTTCGGGATCCTGGACAGATCCCTGGGCTCACGCTCGAGTTGCTCAGTACCGAGGACCTGGTGGTCGTGCTCCCGGAAACCCACCCCTTGACCGCTTGCCCCGAAATTGCGGCGGAGCAACTCGAGGGGGAGCCGATGGTCCTGTTTCCCTATCGGCTGATGCCCGGTTTCGTCTCGCGGGTGCTCCGTCTCATCGAACACCTGCCCACACCGCCACTGGTCGCACAACAAGCCATCCACCAGGAAACAGTCCTCGGCCTCGTAGCCGCAGGGCTGGGAATCTCTGTCCTTCCCCAATCCATCCAGCGGTTCCACATGCCCGGGATCACCACACGCCCGATCGCCGGTCAGCCCCAAACCGAGCTCTACGTCGCGCGCGGCCCGCGGAGTTCACCCTCCGCTGAAGACTTCATCGCCTGCCTTCGGGACGGCCTCCCCGGGGCATAGGTCCTTGCATGGAGCGGGCGGGAAAAATTGATTCCGTAAAGTGTCGCTTGTGATCACATATCTCACATATACTGTGATTCAACCGACATGCGCTGATTTGCCATCCCGCGTTCGGCTACCAAATCTTGGAACCGCCTCGCTCCCGTCAGGGAGCCTGACGTGGCGGGACCCAACCAGTGACTCTTTCACTTGAGACGTGGACGTCTCTTATCGCAAGGGAGATACCGTGGCGAACGCCCGAATTGACACAGATACCCGGATCCTCATCATCGGGGCTGGTGTTGTTGGTGCCGCATTGGCCGATGACCTGACCCGTCAAGGGATGAAGGCGGTCACCGTCGTCGATCAGGGTCCGTTGTACCGGACAGGTGGATCGTCTTCGCACGCCCCAGGCTTCGCATTCCAAACCACCGGCTCGGCGGTCATGACCGAACTCGCGCGCAGGACGTTGGACAAGCTGGACGGCGCCACCCTGGATGGCCAGTGGATCCTCAAGCGTGTCGGTGGACTCGAACTCGCTTGCGACGAAGAGCGCATGCAGTACTTGCACCGTCGTCACAACCTGGCCGAATCCTGGAAGGTGCCAGCCAGCATCGTTTCTCCCGAAGAGTGCGCGGAATTGTTCCCTGCTTTGGATACGTCAAGTGTCCTCGGCGGCCTGCACACGCCGACCGATGGCGTGGTCAAGGCTGTCCGCGCCGTGGAATGGCAAGCACGCCGCGCCATTGAAAACGGTGCGCGATTCTTTGGCCACACCCAGGTCACAGGTTTCAGGATCGACGACGGCCGGGTCTCGGGTGTCAATGTCCGTACGACACCCGAGGTGCCCGGCAACCCCTGCAAGGGCGAACGGCTTCCCGAAGGCACGACGCATCTGGACGCCGACGTCGTCGTCGTGTGCGCCGGGTTGTGGGGGCCAGGTTTGGGCAAACTGCTCGGCCTGGAACTGCCGATGGTACCCATGGAGCACTGCTCTTCGTCCACCAGCGTCCTGCCCACCCTTGCCGGCATGAGCGATGAGCAGGAACTTGATCTCCCCATGATCCGGCACCAGGGCACGGGGTCGTACTTCCGGCAGTACGGAGAACGTTTGTTGTGGGGTAGCTACGAGCACCGCGTCATACCTGTTGAACAGGAAGACATTGCTGGTCCGGAAGAATTTTCCCGGACCCGCGTTGAGCCGGCAATCCACCCCTTGACGTGGGAAGACCTCAAGGGCGGCTGGGCTGAACTCCAACGGCTCTTCCCGGAGGCCGCGAACTGTGAGCCGGTTGACGGCTACAACGGCATCTTTTCCTTCACTCCTGACGGCAACCCGCTGTTGGGAGAGGTCCCGGGCGTGCGCGGGCTCTGGCTCGGTGAATCCGTGTGGCTGACACAGTCCGCTGGGGTTGCCGGCGTACTCGCCGACTGGATCGTCACAGGAGACCCCGGGATCGACACGACGACTCTCGACTTCCGCCGCTTCGACCAAACGCACCTCACACGTTCAGCCAGCATCGCCCGAGCCAGCGAAAACTATGACGAGGTCTACGACGTAGCCCACCCGCGCTGGCAGACCAAACAGTTGCGAAAGTTCGCAACGACTCCCTTCTACCTGCGGCAGGAGGCGCTTGGAGCCAAGTTCGGCAGTACCCCCGGCGGCTGGGAACGCCCCCTGTGGTACGAGAGCACGAACCCCGCCGGTTCGCTGGTGGACAGGGATTCCTGGTCTTCGTACGGATGGTCGCCCCGGATCTCCGTCGAAGCGCGCAACGCACGAACCGGTGTGGGCCTCGGTGACGCCGGTACAGTGTCCGCTTTCGAAGTTCGGGGTCCTGGTGCGAGGCGGCATCTGGAGGAACTCTTGTCCGGGGAGCCGTCCCTGGACGTCAACACCTCCACTACAGCCTTCATCATCAACTCCAACGGCGGCATCGTGGCGGACCTGACGATTATCCGTACTTCCAGCGAGTGCTATGTGGTCATCGGCAGCGTTCCCGAAGACATCTGGCACCTCCAGCACGAAACGGCCTTCCTGCAGGAGACCAGCATCCTGGACGTCTCTTCCGGAACCACCGCCTTGGTACTCGTGGGTCCCGACGCCGCATCAGTTCTCGAAGCAGTGACCCGAGGGGCACTGCCCGCAAATGCGTCATCGGAAGCGCCCGTCCTGGACGTGGGCGGTATTCCGGTCCGGGCTGTAGCCGAAACAACCACCGGGCTAGGCGGTTGGACACTGTATACAGCCACGGAACACGGCCTGTTCCTGTGGGATCTGCTACTGGAAGCCGGAGCAGACTGGCGGATCTCGGCCATGGGGACCGATGCCCTTGCGGCGCTGCGGATCGCGAACGGGACACCAGCCTTCGGCATCGAATACGGGCCCCAGGATAACCTTCATGAAACCGGTCTTGCGCGCCCGTCCAAGCGTGGAGCGCTCCGCCAGGGCCACCGCGTGCTTGTACGGTTGGCACTGGAAGACAAGCGCCACGCGGCCATCCCGGGGGCACCAGTCACGGACGGCCAGGCTGTGGTTGGATACGTCACCAGCGTCGCGGAAGACCCGGAAACGCTTCACTATCTGGCTTTCGCCTGGGTGGATGCGCACGCAGCGGAAACTGGCACGAACCTCGCAGTCTCCCACCTCAGCGAACGCTACCCAGCCGTCGTCGATCGATCTGCACTTCCCGAACGTGATGACCGCACAGAACATGTCGAGGTCTCTCCAGTTGCAGGTGCCCATACCGCAGGTTCAGTGGAACTAGCCAGCGCTCTGTGACCATCCAGCATTGACACAAGCCTGACCGCTTGCCGCTATACCGATTTCGAGTCGGATAGCGGCAGGCGGTCAGGCGTTTAAATCGCAGCATGGGCCGCGCACTGTGACTAACCACCGTGAAAGGATCGCATAACTTTGAGCGCCTCTGGATACTTGGCAGCTTCCATTCCACAAAGAACGGCAATGGCGGGTTCCCTTGTCGCGCTTCCCGTCCTGGCCATCGAACAGGCGGGCAATGTTGCGATGGGCGGTGTTCTTGTTGCTGCCTTCCTGGGACCCAGCGTCATTGCCGCTCCAGTGGCAGGGGCCGCTTTGGACATGGCACGCCGGCCAGCCGTCCCCGTCGCAGCCTCGGGGCTGCTGACTGCCACAGCGTTCGCTGTGGCAGCCATGTTCAGTCGTGAGCTGCCTTTGATGGTAGTCGTAGGCATGGCCATCGCTGGGGCGGTTTCGCCCTTCTATATGGGAGGGATGTCCAGCTTTGCCTGGGATGTCATTCCCGATAAGCGACGTGCCTTCGCCTATGACGCGCTTTCGTATAACGTCGCTGCAGTGGCTGGCCCAGCGCTGGTTGCCCTCCTCGCGGCGTTCCTCAGTGCACAGACGGCTCTCTTCACATTGGCTGCGATTGCTTTGGCCGGGACCATGTGCGTGGGCGTGCTCAAAGCGCGCCGCGGCAATCGTACGGCAACTCCGGCGATGGCGGTCATTAAGGCAGGGCTACAACGGACCTTCGCCCACCGCCCCTTGGCGGTGGTCACCCTTTCCTCGACGCTGACCCAGGTGGGGCAGGGAGGGTTGGCCATAGCCCTTGTTGCGCTGTCTGTTGACCGCAGCGGATCTCCGCAGGAGGGTGCTGGCCTCGTCACTGCCTTCACGCTTGGGAGCCTGGCAGGCGCGCTTGTGGAAACCATTCGGCCAAGCCGCGCGAAGCCGCACCGCACCATGGCCGCCGGCTTTGTCGCAACAGGGGTTTTCACGATACTGGCGGCCTTGGACATGGGCCAGGTCTGGGCAGTCGTCACCATCGCTCTTTCCGGAGTCTTCACGGCCTCAACAACAACAGCCATGCTTTTGTTGCGTGACCGGCACAGCGGACATGGCCTCAAGTCCCAAGTATTCTCGGTCAGCGCAGGCCTTCGTACCAGCGCGTCAGCGGGAGGCGCGATCCTTACCACCTCGGTCGGTGGATGGGGAAGCGCACTTTCGCTCGCATCACTCGGAATGATCTGGATTATCTCGGCGACTGTCCTCATCGCCTACCCCGCGTCAAAGGCTCCCTAGTAGAGAAGACGTGACCGCCGCATACTGAAGCCGCTCGGCGACGACCTTCGATGCCTGCAGACAACCGACCGCACGCGACCGGAGCCGGAATGCCCGGGAATTCCCCGTTGGCAGCTGGCCTTAAGTGGCGCCGAAAGCCACCTGGAACGGGAAAATCCAACGGACGCGAGAAAGGGCACTGGATGGAATCCAGTGCCCTTTCTCGCGTTGAGACTTTACGCGTCAGAGTTCGTTGGGAGCTCCGGGCTGTCCAACGGCGGGGTCCAGTCCGTACTTTTCGAGGATCTTCTTGATGGTGCCGTTTTCGCGTAGCTTGGTGATGTCCTCATCCAGTGCCTTGCCGAGTTCCTGGTTGTCCAGGCTCGAAGGCAGCATGACCTGGCCAACCGCAGCAAACTCGGGAACCTTGGGATTCGGGGTCACGTCCACCACAGTCGCTCCATCGATGGGGGCGTCCTTGAAGCGGCCCTTGGCGGAGGCCGCAGAAGCCACGATGCCGTCGATGCGGCCTGCCTTCAGATCGCCATAGATGGATTCGTCATCCTGGTAAACCTTGAACTTGTCGCCGAGCCACTGCTGCAGGCTGTTGTTGTAGAGGTTGCCGGCCACCGAGCCGATGATCTTTCCTTCCAGCTTGTCGCTGGTCAGACCGGTCTTGGAAATGATCGCTTGCGGGTCATTCCAGAGCGGGGTGCTCAAGTAGACGATCTTCTTGCGTTCCTTGGTGCGCAGCCAGCTACCGGATCCGATGTCCACGCGCTTGGACTGCACGGAGGGGATCACGGCTCCCGCGCCGCCCGAGGTGCTGACGGTGACCTTCAGGCATTCGAGCTTGGCGATCTCGCCAATGAGGTCACCCTCGAGACCGGTGACGGTGTCGCCCTCAACCTTCGTCGCGGGGTAGTAGTCGTAACTGGCAACGGTCAGTTCACCCTGCGTAACGGTCTTCAGGTCCTTGTGGGCCGGGGTGCAGTCGCCTGAGCCGGCGGAGGCGTCGCCGCTGCCTCCGCAGGCTGCGAGGGAGATGGCGACCAGGCCGGCGGCGGTGCCGGCCGAAAGTACGCGCACGAGGGAACGGGTTGTTCGCGACATGGTGACTCTTTCTTCTATCTCTTTGATGGGGTTGAACCCCGATTGATGGGAACGGAGGTGGTGGTTTTGGTGCGGTTTGGTTCTCGGTCTGTGGGAACCGATCCCTTGGAAGCGACCTTTACGGAGCAGGCCTGGTGTGTGTTGGTGGTGTTAGTTGCGTTGGAGGTGGCGGCCGAGGCGGTTTTCGAGGAGTTTGACGGCGCCGAGGAAGACGAGGGTCAGGGATCCGTAGATGATGGCGGTGAGGGTGTAGACGGAGAGGTATTCGAAGGTGATGGAGCCGATTTCGAAGGCTTTGGACATGAGTTCGGGGACGGCGATGACGAAGGCGAGGGCGGAGCCCTGGAAGACGAGGACGGCGAGGCCGGCCAGGGGTGGGGTGGAGATGCGGAGGGCTTGGGGGAGGATGATGAGCCGGAATCCGGTCCAGCCGCGGAGTCCGGTGGTGAGGGCTGCTTCTTTTTGGCCGAGGGGGACGGAGGCGATGCCGGCGCGGAAGTATTCGGAGGCGTAGGCGCCGGTGTTCCAGGTCAGGGCGATGATGGCGGTGGTCAGGGAGGTGAGGGTGATCCCGGCGTCGGGGAGGCTGAAGTAGAGCAGGTAGAGCAGCACCAGGGCGGGCAGGCCGCGGCCGACCTCAACGAACAGGAAACTGATCCAGCGCAGTGGCGCGAGTTTCGCTTCGGCCATGACGGCCAGCAGGAGCCCGAAGGGGAAGCCGAAGAGCAGGGACAGTCCGGTGAGTTGCAGGCTGACTCCGAGTCCTGGGGTGAGGTTGGGCATCCAGGAGAGCCATTGGGTGATCAGGTCCATCACGCTACTCCGATCTTTCTGCGCAGTTTC
>NZ_JBIVXL010000024.1:0-52359 GCF_044769225.1 Paenarthrobacter sp. NPDC090522 | reverse complement strand
AATCAACAAACTCCCGCCGGGCGTCCAACGAAAAATTCCTGACCACAACACGCTCCATCAATCAGAGCGTTGCAACGACCCTATGACTCCGCCGCCCTCATAACGCGCACAATTGCGACCTACTTGGGGAGCTTAAACAGAAACCGGGGCCTGTCCCTTTCCGCGGGTAGTAGAGCGGAAAGGGACAGGCCCCGGTTTTTGGCTTCGCTGCCAAGAACCTGCCTTCGTGGGTGTGGTCAGGCGGCGAGGGCTTCGTGGGTCTGGCCGAAGGGAACGGATTCGTCCAGGGCCACGGTGTAGGTGCCGGGCTCGTGGCGCGTCACCAGTATGCCGCAGTTAGCTTCTGCTGCTGCGCTTTCGATCAGGGTATCCACGGCGCGATCGAGTCCGTCGTGGATCTCGCCTGCCTCGGAAAAGGACAGGCGGATTTCGCGTTCTGCCGTCATTGCAGTCATTGGGGGACCTCCTATTACGTGCCGCATGCGAGGGCGACCCATCGATTATAGAACCTCTCACCCAAAAATTTGTAAGATGACTGGCAGCTAAGTGACGTGTGTCTCACCGGCGGATCATGGCCCGGAGCAGCTTCACAGCCACGGACAGCGCGGCAATGTCCATGGGACCTGGCTTGATGGCTTCCTGGATGGTCTCCTGGATGCGCGCCAGTTGTTCGATGTTTCCCCGTTCCCAGTCCATGATCCGCTCCACGGGATCGCTGACGGTCGCTGAGCGGGGAGTGTGCCGGACCACGGCCTTGGTCATGTCCGCCAGCACCAGGTACATGTCATCCCTCAAAGCCGCCCGGGCCAGGGATTCCCAATGGGTGTCCCTGGAGAGCATGGTGATGTGTTCCAGGAGGGGGATGGCGGAAATACGCTCGAACACGGCGAAATACACCTCGGCCACAGCTTCCACCGGCTCCTGGAGTTCCTCGGCGATCGCGGAGATATCCAGCAGCCCGTAGCTCACCAGGAGCTCGGAGGCCCGGATGCCAAGGCTGTGCGGCAATCCCACGGAGTCGGTGTGGGCCAGGCGCTTCAAGGAGTGGGCCAGGTTGATGCCGTGCAGGAATCCCGTGAAGTTGGCCCGCATCAACGCCATGGGACGTTCCAGCCGGGCGAAGGCATCCGCCACCGGCTTGTCCCGGAAATCATGGGTGACGTACCAGCGGACGGAGCGATCCAACAGGCGTCGCATGTCCAGGGCCACGGCCGCTCCGTACTCGCTCGGCGTGCTGGACGGAAGCTGGGCGATGGTCTCCATGACGGAATCGAAGTCCCAGATCTCCCGCATCACCACGAACGCCCTGGCCACGGCAGTGGCGGACACCGTGGTCTCCTCCATGGCCCGGAAGGCGAAGGAGATGCCGCCCATGTTGATCATGTCGTTGGCCACCACCGTGGCAACGATTTCGCGGCGCAACGGGTGGGTGGCAAGGTGCTCGCCAAACCGTTCGGAGACCTGCTTGGGAAAGTACGAGTGCAACGTTTGCGAGAACCAGGGATCGTCCGCCAGGCCACCGTCCGTGAGTTCCTTGGCGAGCTCGATCTTGGCATAGGCCGCCAGGACCGCCAGCTCAGGGGTGGTCAGGCCCTTGCCCGTCAGGATCCGCGCCCTCAGTTCCTGGTTGCCCGGCAAACATTCCAACTGGCGGTCAAGGTCCGTTGCCGCTTCCAGCCAGTCCATGGTCCGTTCAAAGCTGGGACTCCATTCCACTGCCAACTGCTTGTCGTTGAGGAGGAGCGTGTTCTGGTGGTCGTTGGTTTTCAAGACCAGCCGGCCCACTTCGCCCTGGAGCGAGTGCAGGAATCCGGTCCGGTCCGCCGCGGACATTCGTCCTGCGGAGATCATCCGGTCCAGGAACACCTTGATGTTGACCTCGTGGTCGGAACAGTCCACGCCGGCCGAATTATCGATTGCGTCCGTGTTCACCAGGATTCCAGCAAGGGCTGCCTCGATCCTGCCCCGCTGGGTCACCCCGAGGTTTCCGCCCTCGGCGATGATGTGAGCCCGAAGATCCCGGGCGTCCACGCGGATGGCGTCGTTGGACTTGTCCCCGACGTCCGCATGGGATTCCGTGGAGGCCTTGACGTAGGTGCCGATGCCACCGTTGTACAGGAGGTCCACCGGGGCAGCGAGGACCGCGCGCAGAAGCTCGGGCGGGCTGGCCGCCGTCGTGCTTTCCTCCATGCCCAAGGCGAGGCGGACCTGTTCGGTGACCGGAATCGATTTTTCCGATCTGGAAAACACTCCGCCGCCGGGGCTCAGTTTGGTGGGGTCGTAGTCGGCCCAGGACGAGCGGGGGAGTTTGAAGAGGCGTTCGCGTTCCTGGTAGGAGGCCGCCGGGTCCGGGGTGGGGTCAAGGAAGATGTGCCGATGGTCGAAGGCGGCTACCAGTTTGATGTGGTTGGACAGGAGCATGCCGTTGCCGAACACGTCGCCGCTCATGTCCCCGATGCCCACTACCGTAAAGTCCTCGGCGCGGGAATCGATGGTGAGTTCGCTGAAGTGATGCCGCACGGATTCCCAGGCCCCGCGTGCGGTGATGCCCATCTGCTTGTGGTCGTAGCCCACCGAGCCGCCGGAAGCGAAGGCGTCTCCCAGCCAGAAGCCGTACTCCGCCGCCACCGAGTTGGCGAGGTCGGAGAACGCAGCGGTTCCCTTGTCCGCGGCCACCACCAGGTAGTAGTCGTCGCCGTCGTGCCGGACCACGCGAGGTGGCGCCACTACCGTGCCGTTGGGGCCGCCGTCGGGATCGGCCACCAGGTTGTCCGTGATGTCCAGGAGGCCACGGATGAAAGTCCGGTAGCTTTCCTGCCCCTCGGCGAGCCATGCCGCCCGGTCCTCGGCGGGGTCCGGGAGGAGCTTGGGGAAGAAACCGCCCTTCGCGCCCGTGGGCACGATGACCGCGTTCTTGACGGTCTGGGCCTTCACCAGTCCCAGGATCTCCGTGCGGAAATCCTCCCGCCGGTCGGACCAGCGCAGCCCGCCGCGGGCAATAGGCCCGAAGCGGAGGTGAACGCCCTCAACGCGCGGCGAGTAGACCCAGATCTCGAACTTGGGCCGGGGCGCAGGTGCGGCGGGAATGCTGGACGGGTTGAGCTTGACGCTGATGTATGGCTTGTCCAGGTAGAAGTTGGTGCGCAGGGTGGCCTCCACCAGACTCGCGAGTTGCCGCAGGAGCCGGTCCGCATCGAGGATCGGCACGGCGTCGATTGCTGCGGCCAACGCTGTCCGGGCTTGATGGATGGCTTGGGTCCGGTGGCTGAGCTCGCTGGTGCCTTCTTCGAAGACATCACCGCCGCCTGCAGGCGCGCCGGGGCCGGGTTCGAACAGGTCCGGCGCAAAGAGGTCCGGGTTGAATTTGGCTTCGAACAACTCCAGCAGCGCATGCGTGGGCGTGACATTGGCCCGCAGGGTATCCGCAATGAAACCATACGAGTTGGTGCTGCCCAGTTGCCGCAGGTACTTGGCGTAGGCGCGCAGGATCGCTACCCGGCGCCAGTCGATGCCCTCCCTGATCACCAGGGCGTCGAAGGCATCCGACTCCGCATCGCCGCGCATCGAGGCGCAAAACGAGTCGGCCAGCAGTTCAGCCGTCGGCAGCGGGTCCACGCCGCGGGGGTACTTCAGCCCGAGGTCGTACAGGAAAAACTGCCGGCCATCCGCGCGCTGCACATCGAAAGGCCGCTGGTCCAGGACCTTCAGCCCCAGGTTGTGGAAGAACGGCAGGATCTGCGTGAGGCTCTGCGGACGGGTCAAGTACAGGCGCGCGCGGGCGTCCTCGGCCAGGATGGCCGTGCCGGGGCGCTTGTAGACGGAGACGATGGGATCCGGCTCCCGGTTTTCGATCTGGTCTCCCGCCGGAAATCCTTCGAACCTGGCGATGTCCGCAACGGCATCTTCCACCTCATAGTCGGCTTTGTAGCTCGCCGGGAACGCCCCGGCCCACTGCGCCGAGAGCCGGGTGGCTTCCTCCCGGGGGTACCTTGCCTGCAGTGCCTCGTCCAGGCCCTGGGCCCAGGACCTCGTGGCGGCAAGGATTCGCTGTTCCAGGACCGTTGAATCGATGAGGACCGCTGAATCGACGACGGCGGCAGTCACCCCGTGCGGACTGGTTCCGCTTTCGCTGTGGTTGCCGCCGGGCAGCAGGATCCGGAAGAACACCCGTGCCATGGCTGACTCTCCCAGCCGCAGCTCGAACTCTATTTCGTCGGCGCCGAAGGCTTCGCGCAGCTCGCGCTCGATGTTGAGCCGGACGGCCGTGCTGTAGCGGTGGCGGGGCAGGAAGACGAGTGCCGTCATGAACCGGCCGTAGGAGTCCGGGCGAAGGAAGAGCCGGGTGCTGTGACGCTCCTGCAGGCGCAGGATTTCGCGCGCGTGCACCGCCAGTTGTTCGGCATCGATGTGGAACAGTTCATCCCGCGGATAGGCGTCCATGACGGCCACCAGTTCCTTGCCGGGATGTGATTCCGCGGGGTAGCCGAACATCCGGAGGACATCGAGCACCGTGTCCCGGATCACTGGAATCTGCAGCGCCGAGTGGGCCGAGGAGTTGGGGGAGAACAGGCCAACGAAGGTGTGCCCGCCCGGGACACCGGGGGTTCGGACCCTCATCTCGTCCAGGTAGGCATGGCGCAGCACCGTCGAGCGGCGGGTGGACTTGGTGAGCGTGAGGATCGGCGTCCCGGAACGTCGGTTGTCCATGGCGGTCTCCGCGGCCGGAAGGTCCTGCAGGATCCCGAGCCCCGTTCCATCCGGCCCGCGGTACCCCAGGAACACGAAGTTTCCGTCATCCAGCCAGCGCAGCAGCTCTTGGGCTTCGTCCGTTCCGGCGTCGGACTGCCTGTCCAGTTCCCGCAGCACGCTCTCCAGCTGTGCGTGCATGGCCACAGTGTCCTCGGCTGCGGTACGAACGTCGTGCACCACGGCCTCCACGCGGGAGATGAGCCGCGCGGTGGTTTCCTCATCCGCCAACCGTGGGATGTCCAGCGCCAGCCAGGCCTCGGTGAGCTGGCCGCCGTCGTGCGTTTCCGGTGGGTGTTCGACGCCGGTGGGCAGCCCCGTGCGGTGCGGTCCCCGATGGAGGCCGATCAGGCGGTGGGTGGCGGGGTCGCGGTCCACCCGGAACGTGGGGTGGACCAGGAGGCGGATCGATGACGTGTCCCTGGCGATCTCGGCGGTCACCGAGGGCAGGAGATACGGGAGGTCATCCGTGACGATCGCAATGACGCTCGCATCGGCCTCGTGCAGGATGCCGACCACGGACTGCCCGGGCTCGCGGCGTTCAGCCAAGGTCCGGTGGTAGCGGGCCCGTTCCAGCAGGGTTTCGGGGGTGTAGTTGCGGACGTCGTCGTCGGCCACGTGCTCGTAGTAGTCGGTGAGAAACCCGTCCGCCGGCTCCATTGTGGGTGCCATGTCGCGCCTCCGCTGCCCTGGGGCTGCGCAAGTAGCGGCCGTACTGGTGCGGTCGGCGAAGTCCCTGCGCCTCATCCCATGATCGCTTCCAAGGGGCCGGCGGTAAAGGGATCAGGGAGGTCTTCCGGAGTGCGGCCGGTGGCCGCGGATCCTGCCCGCGGCCACCGCAAACCCGCTAGGGTTTGGTGTGCCAGAACCCCCTGACAATCTCGTACGCAAGGCGAACGAGGTTGACCATGAAGTTCAGGCGGCCCCAGTGCTCGGAGCGTTTCCGCTGACGAGGCATGGTGCACCCCCTCTCGAGGACAGGGTGCGATTGCGGCCGATGTGTTTGCACACGGCACGCAACGGGGCATACGCTTGAGGTGTGGCTTCAGGGGTATGTCCTGAATATCGCACCAAAGAGCGCTCCGCGCTGAACAAGGACCCGATTGCCGTCGGGTCTTTCGTTTTTAACGAAGCAGCCGGCTGTTGCCCGCTGTGAAGTAGTTTATCGAGAGTTGGCTACTTATTAGTTCATGCAGACGCTTATCCCCAGACGCACTCAGCCCCTTGCCGGAAGTCCGGCAAGGGGCTGATGTGTTTGCCCGCGGGCGCTTAGCGCTTGACGGCGTCGAGCTTGAGCATCTTGGCGATGACGTTGTCGAGTTCGGAGTCGTCGAAGATTTTCTTCCAGTCGTCCTTGATGATGGTGTCCTTGCCGTACTGGATGGCGATTTCGCAGGCCTCGGAGAACGGGTTGGAGCCACGGAGGGCGTTGGTGAGGGCGATCTGGACGTGGCCGAACAGCATGGCCTTGGCAGCTGCTTCGGGGACGCCGACGGTGTGGACGGTCTCGTGCAGTGCTTCGTTCAGCAGGGTGCCGATCATGCACGCCACGGTCTCCACCAGGGTGGGTTCCAGCACGGCGAGCTGGTACACGGTGACCCAGTGGACGTCGATCACGGGGGCGTAGATGGTGCGGATGACGGCTTCGGCGTTGTCGCGGGTTGCCGCCGGGGCGTCGTCGTCGATCGCGGCGACGACGTTCTGGGGTGCGCCTTCGCCGCCGAAGGTGTCGGCCCATTCTTCCTTGGTGGTGCGCTCCAGGAACACGGACGGGTGGCACGGGTGGGCGACGGCCTGGACCACGTCGTCGCGCTTGGCCAGCAGGCCGGCGTAGGCGGCGGCCGGGTCCAGGGTCAGGAGGATGGCGCCGGACTTCATCTGCGGGACCACGCCTTCGGAGACGATGCCCAGGACGGTGTCCGGGACGGCGAGGATCACGACGTCGGCGCCCTTCACGGCGTCGTCGGTGGCGGTGATGTCGCGGCCCTCAGCCTGGATGCGTTCCTGGCCGGCGGGGGAGTTCTCGCTGTAGAAGACGGTGTGGCCCGACTTCTGGAGGTTCCGGGAAACGCGCATCCCCATCTTGCCTCCGGCTCCGATGACGGCGACGGTCAAAGTTTCTGCTGACATTTCACTTGCTCCTTAGGAAATCGAGGCTTTGTTGGGTCCACTGGTTTTCGAGGCGGATGGTTTCTGCTTCGGTGTCCTGCCAGGGCAGCCAGTGTTCGACGATTTGGTTGATGTTTCTGGTTTTGGGCTGGATCTTGTCGACCATGTAGTCGTAGTCGAGGAGTCCTTCGCCGAGGGGTGCGCCGGAGTACGTGAATCCGACCCATCCCTGTTTGCGGCTGAACGCAAAGTCTTTGATGTGCATGTTCAGCACATGCGGTGCCACCTGGTCGATGACCTGCCGGGGCATCTCCAGGGCCGCGACGGTGTTGGCGGGGTCGCTGCAGATGCCCAGGTACGGGTTGTTGACGGTCTTGATGACGTCCAGGATCCGTTCGGTGGGGACTTGTTCGTAGGTTTCGATCGCGATCTTCACCCCGGCTGCCTCGAACTCCGGAAGGACCTCGGTGAAGATGTCCACGGCTTCGTCGTTGCTGGGGGTGTGGCCGGGGACGTTGAACATGGTCCGGAGCAGGTCCGAGCCCAGGATTCCGGCGGTGTGCAGGAATTTCCGGAGATGTTCTTTCTGGATGCCCTTGGTGCCGAGTTCCACGGTGATCCCGAGCCCGTCGGCTGTGGCACGGACGGCGGCGAGGTCGGCGTCGTCCATGGTCTCCAGCGGGGCGTAATCGCAGATCTGGAAGAGGTCCACGCCCAACCCGGCGGCCTTCCGGAGGGCGTCGTGGATGCTCAGCGGGTTATTGACCTGGTCCGAGAGCTGCCAGAAAAACGCGTAGCTGGAGAGCCCAATCCTGCTCATGCTGCGACCTCCTGTGTTGCCAGCCGTGCCGCGGTCTCATCCAGGATGGTCTTCAGCGCGGCGGGGTCGTGCGCGAAGCGGCCCAGGAACAAACCCGCGACGGCGGTGTCCAGTTCCGTGATCAGGCCCGGTCCGGCGCTCCCGCCGTAGATGACCCGGCTGGTTTCCTGGCCCGGCAACGTGCGCAGGTGGGCGTCGAGGCCGCGGGCCACCGCGCTGATGTACTCCGGTGTGGCCGGTTCGGGTGCGCCGATGGCCCACTGCGGCTCATAGGCCACGATGGTCCTGCCCGCCGGCCCGAGGGTGGCTGCCCGGTTGAGGGCGGCGTCGATCTCGGCGGTGCACTGGGCGATCGCCTCTTCGGGGGAGCCTGCGGTGAGTTCGCCGACGCAGAGCACGGGGGTGAGGCCGTTGCGGTACGCGGCAGCGGTTTTCAGGCCAATGACGCGGTCGTCCTCACCGAAGATCCGGCGGCGTTCGGCGTGGCCTACCTCGGCGTACCGTCCACCGAGTTCGGCCACGGTCTTGCCGCCGACTTCGCCCGTGTAAGCGCCTTCGTCTTCCCAGAAGATGTCCTGCGCGCCGGTGCCCACGTGCGCGGGTCCGAGGATCCGTGCGGCTTCCGGGAGGGCGGGCAGGACCGGGAGGATGAACAGTTCGATCCCGCCGTTCTGCACCGCGGGGTGCTTCAGGGCGATGGTGGCGACGTCGCGGCAGTAGTCCACGGAGCGGGCGTGCCCGAAGTACATCTTCAGGCTCACCCCGATCACGGCTTTGGCGGCAACGGGATCAGCAGCTGGTGACACCTTCGTAGTCCTTAATCAGGGTGACCTTCTCTGCCGAGGCGGAGCTTTCGTCGAAGGTGTAGGTGAGCCATTCCTTGGCCAGCCGGCGGGCCAGTTCCAGGCCGATGACGCGCTGTCCCATGGTGAGAATCTGGGCGTTGTTGGACAGGATGGAGCGTTCCACGGAGAAGGAATCGTGCGCGGTGACGGCGCGGACACCAGGGACCTTGTTCGCGGCGATCGCCACCCCCAGTCCCGTTCCGCAGACCAGCAGGGCGCGGTCTGCTTTGCCGGCGGCGACGAGTTCGGCCGCGGCGATCGCCACCGACGGGTAGGGAGTGTGGGAGGTCGCGTCCACCCCGACGTCCGTCACGGACTCCACCAAAGGGTTCGCTTCCAGGTCAGCCTTGAGGGCCTCCTTGTACTCGAATCCGGCGTCGTCCGATCCGATGACCAGGCGCAGTGTGGCGCTCATGCGTTCTCCTTAACAGTGTTCTTAGCGGCGGTTTCACCAATGAGGGTGTTGTGGATGGCCCGGACGATCAGCGCCATGGAGATGGCTCCGGCGTCCGGGGTTCCGAGGCTCTTTTCGGCGTGCGGGCGGGCACGGCCCATGAGGGGCAGCAGGTTCGCGGTCGCTTCGGCGGACTGCTCCGCGACCGTGGCTGCAGTACCCCACGCGTCCCGGAGGGAACCGCCGTCGTTCACCGCGGCGGTGAGGGCGTCGCTGAAGGGGGACAGGACGTCCACCAGGGTCTTGTCGCCGACCTTGGCTTTGCCGAAGTCCATGATGGAACGCTTCGCTTCGGCCACCCCGGCGGCCACGGCCGCGGCGTTGGGGGCCTCGGTGTCACCCACCGCGTTCCCGACCGCACGCAGGGCCATGCCCCACAACGCACCCGAGGTGCCACCGGCCTTGTCGGCCCAGGCATCCGCGGCCAGGTTCAACACGGTCCCGGCACCGGCACCACGGACGACGGCGTCTGCCGCGGCAGCTGCTGCGGCGTGGATACCGCGTTCCATGCCGATGCCGTGGTCACCGTCGCCGGCGATGGCGTCGATCCTGCCCAGTTCGGCCACGTTTGCGTCGATCACGGCCTTCGCCGCGTCCAGGGCGGCGAGGATGGCCGGGGCTGCTTGACGGGACTCCTCGGTGGCGTCCGGGATCACGGCCAACTGCTCCGCGTCAAAGGCGAGTTCCTCGGCGTCGAGCGCTTGGGCGGTGACCGCGCCACGGCGGAACGCCGGAGCATCCGCGGGAGCGAGCCACAATTCCTCGAGTTCAGCGTCGAGCCAGAACAGGGTCAAGGAGGTACCGGCCATGTCGAAGCTGGTCACAAGCTCACCGACCTGCGGGTCCACGGCCACCACACCGGCATCGGCCAGGAGTTGGGCGACGCGGCGGTAGACCACAAAGAGTTCTTCGTACTTCACGGACCCGAGGCCGTTAAGAAGAGGGACAACCCGTGCACCCTCCACCGAGACACCGTCCGGGACCTCGGCCAGCAGGTCCTTCACGAGCAGTTCGGCAAGGGCATCCGCCGTCGGGATGTCCGTTTCGCCGATGCCGGGTTCGCCGTGGATACCCATGCCTACCGCCATGCGCCCCTCGGGAACGGAGAAGAGCGGCTCGGGAGCGCCGGGCAGGGTGCAGCCGGTGAACGCGACACCAAAAGAGCGGGTGCGGTCATTGGCGCGTTCGGCGATCTCCACCACCGAGTCCATGGAGTGGCCTGCCTCTGCGGCGGCTGCGGCGACCTTGAACACGGTCAGGTCACCGGCGATGCCGCGGCGCTTGTGCTTCTCCGCCAACGGGGCCGAGGAAGTATCGTCCGTGACCGCGATGCTGCGGCAATCGATGCCCTCGGCGCGGAGCCTGTCCTGGGCCTGGGTAAAGTGCAGGACGTCCCCGGCGTAGTTGCCGTACCCCAGCAGCACACCCGCGCCGTTATCCGAGGCTTTGGCCACGTTATAGACCTGCTGCGCGGAGGGGGAAGCAAACAGGTTCCCCATCGCCGCACCATGCGCCAGGCCCTGGCCCACCAATCCGGCGAACGCCGGGTAGTGGCCCGAGCCGCCACCGATCACCAAGGCGACCGTGTCCGGCGTCGAACGCGTGCTCCGGGCTACGCCGCCGGAAACCCGGCGGACCCACCGGCCGTGCGATGCCACGAAACCATCGATCATCTCGTCAGCGAAGGCTGAGGGTTCATTGAACAAGCGGGTCATGCGGGGGCTCCTGGAGCAGTTGGCGTGAAAGTGTGCGTGGTTGGGAGGGGTGCCCGCCGTTCGGGAGGGCACCCCGGATCGGGGAGGGTTACGGCTCTGAGCGGTGTCCGGCGCCCTGGGGGTCGAGGGCCTCGGCAGAGGTGCCTTCTGCGGCCTTGCCCTGGCGGCTGAGGACCACCATGAGGATCGAGGAGAGCAACATGAAGCCGCCCACCACGAACATGGGAACCGTGTAGTTGCCGGTCCAGTCCTTGAGCCAGCCCGTGATGTAGCCGGCACTGAAGCCTGCCAGGTTGCCTACGGTGTTGATGAGGGCGATGCCCGCTGCGGCGGCTGCACCGGTCAGGAACTGCGTGGGGACGGTCCAGAAGTTGGGCAGTGCAGCGAAGATAGCCATGGCGGTGATGGTGATGACGGCGATGGTCGCAGCGGGGGAGCCGGCAAAGAGAGCCAGCGGGATGCTGAGGCCGCCGATCAGTGCCGGGAGGGCGATGTGCCAGGTCTTGACGCCGCGTTTGGTGGCGTCCTTGGACCAGAAGTACAGGGCGAATGCTGCCGGGAGGTACGGGATGGCCGTGATGAGGCCCTTCTGGAAGACGTCGAACTTGGCACCGTAGAGGCCTTCGAAGCCCGCGATGATGGTCGGCAGGAAGAAGCCCAGGGCGTAGAGGCCGTAGATGAAGCCGAAGTAGATCAGGGAGAGCATCCAGACACGGCCGTTGCCGAACACGGTGCGGACGCTGACGTGCTTGTTGCTGGCGGCAGTCTCGGCCTTTTCCTTCTCCAGGGCGCCGGTCAGCCAGGTCTTTTCCTCGGCGGTGAGCCACTTGGCCTTGGCGGGGTTGTCGGCCAGGTAGAACCAGGCGATGACACCGATCACGATGGCCGGGACAGCGACGCCGAAGAACATGAAGCGCCAGCCTTCGAGGCCGAAGAACACGCCGTGCTGCTGGATGAGCGCACCGGCCAGGGGAGCACCGATCACGGTGGTCAGCGGCTGGGCCAAGTAGAAGAGGGCAAGGATCTTGCTGCGGTGCTTGGATGGAACCCAGAGGCTCAGGAACAGGATGGCGCCGGGGAAGAAGCCGGCTTCTGCAACACCGAGGATGAACCGCAGGATGTAGAGCTGCTCAACGTTGCCCACCCAGGTGAAGAGCAGGGACACGATGCCCCAGCTGACCATGATGCGGGCAAGCCAGCGGCGGGCGCCGAACTTGTGGAGGGCAAGGTTGCTGGGGACTTCCAGCAGGATGTAGCCGATGAAGAAGACGCCTGAGGCGAAACCGAACTGGGCTGCGGACAACGCCAGGTCATTGTTCATGCCATTGGGGCCGGCGAAGGAGATGGCCGTGCGGTCCAGGTAATTGATGAAGAACATCAGGGCGACGAACGGCACCAGCCGGATCGCCACCTTCTTGATTGCGGATTTCTCTACCACCGATTGTGTGGTGTCCACATTGACTCCTAGATGTTGGTGTCCCCGCAGATCCTGCATTGGATGCGCCGGGCTGACTCGTGGATTGCCGGTCTGGGTCCGGCCAAAACGAAGCTTGTGACTTAAACCATAGGACTGGAATCAGAATTGGTCAACCGGTTGATGTGTTCCTTTTTGAAGCGTCCTCCGACGCTGCCCCTGATTGGTCATCCGGTTGCTACGCTTTGAGGATGCCTGTGAATCCCGCCGCCGCAGCGGCCCAAATGACGGCGGCTCTTGCGCCCATGGAGCAGGGCTCCGTCGTGTCCGAAGTGGCCGAGCGCCTGCTCGCCTACTTCACCAGCGGTGATATCGCGCCGGGCACACGGCTGCCGGCCGAACGCACGCTGGCAGCGTCGTTGGGTGTTGGACGCTCGGCCATTCGCGAGGCCTTGGCCGCCTTGGAGATTCTCGGCATCGTCATCGTCCGGCCGGGTTCCGGGACGTACCTGCGCGACGGCGTCTCCGAACTCTTGCCGCGGACGCTCAGTTGGGGCTTGATGCTGGGGGAGCCGCGCACGCGGGAACTCGTTGAGCTCCGCAGCGGCCTGGAAGTGCAAGCCGTGGAGTTGGCCGCCGGGCGGGTCACCGACGAGGCCTTGGAACGCATGCGCGCCAACCTCGATGCCATGGAAAGGAACCTCGATGACCTGGTAGCTTATGTCGAAGCAGACGCCGCTTTCCACCGCGAGATCGCTGCCGCCTCCGGAAACATGGTCCTGGAGGAGCTGCTGCAGAGCATCCGCTCCTTGCTGAGGATCTGGGTGGACCGCGCCCTGACGGACGAAGGCCACGCAGAAGCTGCCCTCAAGGAACACACGGCGATCTATGAAGCTTTGAAGGCCCGGGACGTCGACGCTGTCACCCAGCAGATGCGCTCCCATATGGTTACCGCATCCCGCCGGCTCCTCGCAGGCTTCGACGCCGCGCAGTAAGACTTCCGCCGAGTTGCCAACCCGGCGAGGGCCACGGACCCATTAGACGTGGTGGCGGGATTCGAACCCGCGTGCGCTGCTTTGCAGGCAGCTCCCTGGCCTCTTGGGTACACCACGTGCCAACGACACTAGGTTCGGCCGGGGTAGCCAAGCAAAGTTCTTTGCCCCGGTTTTCGCAGGGCTACGCGGGCTGACGGTTAGGCTACGCGGCCTGACGCCCGGGCTACGTCGCTGGTCGCCGCACTACGTCACTGTTGCCTACGGTTGCGTGGCATGAAGCATGCGCCCCCGCCATGACCTTCCCGCCAGTTTGGCCACGCCGGCGCCGATCAGGAGCGTGAGGATCGCCGCCGCGGCGTGCGTGTAAAGCATGAGGTCCCCTGCGTGGATGGGGGTGCCGCCGGGCGCGGGAACGGGCAGGTCTTCCGGAATCCGGCCGGTGCCGTGGAGGTGGTCCAGGGAGCCGAGCCCGGGGATGGAACCTCCCAGCGCGTCAAAGCCAAAGAACAGCAGCTGCTGCGTTGCTCCGGAAACCAACAGCAACAGCAGCGGCCCGTGGATCCAGCGGGAAATGAGCTGCGCGCCCAACGCCGCAAGGGCCACGAAACCAAGCAGTACCGGGATGGCCGGCGCGCTTCCGCCGGAGACAACGTGGGCAGCGAGGCCAAGGGCAACCGCCACGGGCCCGGAGACCCAGGTCCATTTGTTCTGGACAGTCCACTTGTCCTGCACAGGAGTTGCGCCCATCCACACAGGCTATGCGCAGGATGGCCGCAAGGAAACAGCTAGGCCAGGAGCGTGTTCACCAGCCGGGCCGCAACCTTGGCGGTACGGGAGTCGATGTCGAACTCAGGGTTCAATTCAGCCACGTCCAGGTGCAGCAACGCGCCACTCGCGGCAACCTGCTTGCAGACCGCGCTGATCACCGGCAGCGGCACGCCATACGCGGCCGGGGCACTCACGCCCGGCGCCACCGCGGCGGGCAACACATCGAGGTCGATCGTCAGGTACAGCACGTCGATCCCGGCCAGGAAGTCGGCCACGAAGGTCTCCACCGCTTCCGGTGAGCAGTCTTCGTCCAGCAGGTATTTCACGCCGAGCCGGTCCGCGGTATCGAACAGGGTCCGCGTGTTGTTGGGTTCGGAAATACCCACGACGGCGTACTGCAGTTCGCGCCCCGCGGCGGCCTCCTCCTGGGCCATCTGGAGGAACGGGGTTCCGGAGCTCGGTGTCGGCTCATCCCGCAGGTCGAAGTGGGCATCGAGGTTCAGCACGCCCAAACGTTTTCCGCTGCGCACGGCCTCCGATCCGGCAACGCCCAGGTAGCTGGCAAACGCGGTCTCGTGCCCGCCGCCCAGCACCACGGTGAGGTTGCCGCCGTCGAGCAGTCCCGCAATGGCGCGTCCTGCCCGCTCCTGGCCTGCTTCCAGGGCGTCGCCCTCGACCACAACGTCGCCGGCGTCGAAAACGTCGCGGTCCAGGTGGAAGGCCAAAGGACCCAGCGCGGCACGGATCGCGGCCGGAGCTGCGGCGGCACCCACGCGCCCTTTGTTGCGCTTCACGCCGGCGTCGCTGCAGAAACCAAGCACGACGGCGGGGCGCGAGGCGGCTGCGGCGGCCTCCGGAGCATGGGGAGCCACGGCCTGCCACCACCGGCGGTGTTCGTCGCCGTCGCCGTCGAAGCGTCCGGTCCACGGCCTGGGGGTGGTGTCTACGGTGAAGGCGCTGGTTTCCATGCTTAAAGCACACCGGACCCGGACTGCCAAAGCCAGCAGTTCCGCGTCCGGAGTGTCTGAAATACCGGAATGCCTATTTCACGCCCAGCAGTTCCTCAACGGTGCCAATGCCGAAGAACAGCAGGAACGCCGCTGCAACAGCCCACATGAGCGGGTGCACTTCGCGGGCGCGGCCCTGGAAGGTACGGATCAGGACGTAGGAGATGAAGCCCGCCCCGAGGCCGTTGGCGATCGAGTACGTGAACGGCATGAGGGCGATGGTCAAGAACGCCGGGATGCCCACGCCCCAGTCCTGCCAGTCGATCTTGCCCACCTGGGACACCATCATGAAGCCCACCACCACCAGCGCGGGGGCGACGGCTTCGAACGGAACCAGGTTGATGAGCGGCGTGAAGAACATGGCCACCAGGAACAGCACACCGGTCACGATGGACGCCAGGCCGGTCCGCGCACCTTCGCCGATGCCGGCTCCGGACTCGACGAAGATCTGGTTGGACGAGACGGACGCGCCGCCACCAACAATCGCGCCGAGGGCGTCCACCTGGAGCACGCGGTCCACATTGGGGATGTTGCCGTGCTCGTCGACGGTTCCCGCCTCGTTGGCCAGGCCAACCATGGTGCCCATGGCGTCGAAGAAGATACTGAGCAGGATCACGAAGGCCAGCAGGGCTGCGGCGATGAAGCCTAGATGTTCAAAAGCGCCGAAAGGGTTCGCCTTGCCGATCAGCGAAAGGTCCGGAGCGCCCCATTCCGAGAGCGTCGGTGCCACGAGGGACCAGCCGCGCGGGTTGACGTTCTTGCCGTCGAAGCTCGGGCCGATGTGCAGGGTGAATTCCAGGATCGCCGCCAACGCGGTGGACACGACGATGCCGATCAGGATCGCGCCGCGGACCTTGCGGACCACCAAGGCGATGGTCAGGATCAGGCCGACGGCGAACACCAGTGTTGGCCAGCCCATGAGCTTGCCGTCCACGCCGAGTCCCAGGGGAACCGTGGTTCCGGCGGCGTCGGGGATGCGCCGGACGAAACCGGCGTTGACCAGGCCGATCAGGGCAATGAACAGGCCGATGCCCACCACGATCGCGGTCTTGAGGGCTTCCGGGACTGCTTTGAACACAGCGGTGCGGAAGCCCGTGAGGACCAGGATCAACATGGTGAGGCCGGACAAGACCACGAGGCCCATCATGTCCGGCCACGTCAGCCCCGGGTGTGAAGCGACGGTGACGGCAACGAAGGCGTTCACTCCCAGGCCCGTGGCCACCGCGAACGGGTGCTTGGCCCAGGCTCCCATGAGGATGGTCAGGATGCCCGCAACGAACGCGGTGGTGGCTGCAACTGCCGTGAAGCCCAGTGAGGCTCCGCTGGAGTCGGCTCCGGAGAGGATCAGGGGGTTCAGGACCACGATGTAGCTCATGGCAAAGAAGGTCGCGAACCCGCCACGGATTTCCCGTGAGTACGTGGAACCACGTTCGGAAATCTTGAAGTAGCGGTCTATGGCAGAACCTTGTTTAAGCATGAAGGTCTCCGGGGATCGGGTGAGTGTGCTCTCAAATCCTATGCCCGCGGCTACGGGGCGCCCGGACGATTCGCCTAGTCTGTAAGGAAGCCAACATTAGGAGAAACCGCCCCATGCGTACCATCCGCCCGCTTCTGGCCGCCGTCGTTGCCGCCCTTGCCTTCGCCTCGGCGGTACTTTTTGGTGCCGCCCCCGCGTCCGCGCACGACGTCGCCGAGTCCACCACTCCGGCCAACGGAGCCACCGTGGCGGCAGTCCCGGCGTCGGTCTCCATCACCTTCAACAACCGTCCGCTGGCCATCGGTTCCGGGGTGACGGTCACCGCGGGCGGCGAAAACTGGGCTGACGGCGCCGTCGAAATCATCGACAACCAGGCAGTCCAAAAGTTGCGCCCGGGAGCGCCGGCCGGCGAGTACACGGTGGTGTGGCGCGTGGTCAGCTCCGATTCGCACCCCATTGAGGGCACCTTCAAGTTCACGGCCACCACGGGAAGCACGACGGCGGCAGACGGCTCCGCGGGCGCCTCGCCGTCCGCTTCGGCATCGGGAGCGGTGGTTCCGAGCGCAGGAACGGCAGCTCCGGGGACCGGCTCCGGCGAGTCGGCTCCGGCCGCCTCCCAGCCCTTCCCGTGGAGCATTGTGGGCCTCGCCGTGGTGGCAGTCGGCCTGGTGGTTTTCCTGGCTGTTACAGCCCGCAGGAAGTTGGCCGCTTCCAACGAGGCCGAGGGCGATAATTCCGCGGAATGACGCGGTTTTCTACATACCTGCGAAAATCTCGAAAGGGTTACCGCGACACGCGCAAAGCCAACTCCTCGTTACTCAAATGTGACTTTGGCGTGATCATCCGTTACGGTAGTACCTGTGCCCGATCCCTATTTGGGGCACTTCCGGCCTGATTGCCTAGCTCTGCCGCAGTCCGGAATCCGTTCGCAGACAAACCTACGGCAGAGACGGGGAACCCATTTTAGGCCGCCATTGAGCGCGCCTTGGGGTGAAGTCACGAAGCTTCCGCTGAACAGCGGGGGATAGTGACCGGGTGACTCCCATCCGAATCCGACAGCTAACCTCGCAGGCATCGGGAGAGGCTTTTTCATGTCTTCACGCATTCTTCGCGGCCGTCGTAAGGCGGACATCGCACGTCCCAATCCGTTCATCTCCATCTCCAAGGCCGTTGCCAGCAACGCTTCGGGCGCTGGCCGCCAGGCAGCCGTTATTGCTGCGGCTTCCGGCCTTGTCCTGACCGGCTCCATTGCCGCCCACGCTGCCGAGACCCCCGCACAGGCCCCGGTCCAGCGTGACTCCAGCCCGGCGACGGTTGCCGAAACCGTTGCGGAGACCCCCAACAAGGTGGTCACCGCAGCTGCAACTGCCACCATCAACTTCGAGCGCCCCGCGGTTTCCTCCGTGGCAGCTCCCGTGATCGAGAAGCCGGCCCCCGTGGCTGCGGCTCCGGCCAAGAAGGCAACCACTGCGGCTGCCACCACGGCCAAGGCTACCGTTGCAGCTACCGCGGCTGCTCCCGCCGCCGCGGCTCCTGCAGCAGCAGCACCTGCCGGGAGTGTCAACGCAGCCATGGTTGCTTCGGCTTACGCCCAGATCGGCATCATGCAGGACTGCACCGCCATGGTGGAGCGCGCACTCGGCTCGGCAGGCATCCCCGTGGGTGACCTCGCTCCGATGCAGTTCCTGAACTACGGCAAGGTAGTCAGCGATCCCCAGCCCGGCGACATGATTGTCCAGTCCGGCCACGTTGCTATCTACATCGGCAACGGCCAGGCCATCAGTGGCGGCATCAACGGCAACCAGACCGGCATCCACCCGATCAGCTGGCTGACCGCAACCGGCCCCATCACGTACGTACGCGCTGGCGCCTAAGCTTCACGCTTAAACACCACCAAGGCCGGCACCTGGGAGAGATTGCTCTCCGGGTGCCGGCCTGTGGTTATTAAGGGTTCACTCGTTGCTCAGGACAGCGGGCATGCCGGTGTGGTCTGGCAGCCGCGGCGCTGGCCGTGCCAGTTTCAGGCGATCGCGATGCCCGGTCCTGCCGGGAGCGCCACCTTCGACGAGATGGCCTGTCCCACTGCCTTTGCCTGGCGGAGCACTTCCTTGGGCGTAGGGGTGATGAGCTCTCCGACGCCAACAAGGTGCATCCCCACCGCCCGCATGGCTGCCACGAGGTTCTGCCCGATCGCGATGCCCAGTTCGGCCAACATCCGGCGCAACTGGCTTTGGGCGCAACGCGTCACAACGATGTGGTCCGCCAGGAGGATGCCGCTGGCCGTGTGTACGGCCCACTGTCGAGGTGCCGGCTCGAACGGGGCGAGGCCCGCCGTTGCCAGGCCGGGGACGCCAATGCCGGGAGTCGAAAGGTCCGCCACGCTCCGCTCGCCGAGTTGCAGGCCCTGGCTGGCTCCCAGGAAGTCCAGGCGCACCGCCTTGGTGGTGCTCCGCACGTCGAGCTGATGGCTGGCTGCGTAGTTCCGCAAGTGCCGGAGGATCTGGTTGCGTTCCAGCATGGCCGCGGGGTCGGCAGCATCGCAGCGCTGCAGCATTCCCGTGTGGACGGAGGGACCGGATGTGGACAGGGATCCAAACCCGTCCACCACAATTGAGCCAACGCCGTAGCGGCTGAGCTCGCTGGCCACGGCCAGGCCGGAAAGCCCGGCTCCAATCACCACGGTGGTGGTGCGCTCTGTGCCGGAATCAGGCGTGAGTGACACTGCTTGGTTCCTCCTTGACGTGTGTGCCCGAAGGCATCGCGTTGTTTCGCGTCCAAGCTCCCCCAGCGTCCGCAAACAAATGGCCGGGTGTGTCCTGGAACACGCTTGCCGGCCATTCGGTGACTCGAACACTACAGAACTTTTGGGGCCGTGGATAGCCTCAATGGCAGCGTGTTTTTACTTGTTCATCCAGAGTCCGGCAACCACACCTGAAACCGAGCCCGGACCGTTATGCGGCGGGCGAAAAGTCGCCTTGATTCGGCCTTGGCAACCGAGAATAGTGGGCAGTGGAAGGGGATGCCCTGAACTTCTCCTTCCCCGGATATTCGCACCAGGCCGGGCGTGTCACCTTGCGGGTGAAACCTCTGGCAGAATGACCGGAACAAAAGCAGCAGGTGGAGAGGCGGGCCCCATGGACCAGCACGGCAGTCACGTTGAAGAACCCCGGAGCGGCGACGGAGAAGCCGTTGCACCCGGTGGAATCGTCGTCGGAGTAGACGGCTCGGAACACGGTCAATGCGCTTTGGTGTGGGCGGCCCGCGAGGCTGAACGCCGCCAACTTCCCCTGCATATCGTCACGGCCTATTCAGTGCCGATTTTCGCGGCCTCCGGCCTGGACGGCGGTTACGCCACCGTGGACGATTCCGTCATCCGCGAGGGTGCGGAAGCAATCGTCAAACAGGCCATGGACAAGGTGGCCGGCTATGACCTGGACGTGGATGCCTCCGTGGAGAATGGAGATGCCGCCGGGGTGTTGCTGGACCTTTCAACCGAGGCCGCATTGCTGGTCTTCGGAAGCCGGGGCCGGGGAGGTTTCGTTGGGCGGCTCCTGGGTTCGGTGAGCAGCGCGCTCCCGGCCCACGCAAAATGCCCCACGGTTACGGTGCCGTTGTACTGCGCCGATCGCCTCGGGGAGAACACCGAGGACCGCCACATCAAGGCCGAGCACGCCAAGGCCGGTCCGCGCACGGTGGAGAACGTCGTAGTGGTAGGCGTCGATGGTTCCGAGCAGGCCCGCATCGCAGTTTTGGAAGCTGCCGAGCAGGCAGAACGAATGGGAGCCAAGCTCCGGGTCATTTGTGCCGTCCCGCAATACAGCGGCTCCCTCGCCTGGGTTCCCGCGCCGCTGGACAGGGATGCACTGTTCGCGGACATCAAGGTGCAACTGGACGCAGGCGTCGCCTGGCTGCGCAGCCACTTCCCCAAACTGA
This sequence comes from Paenarthrobacter sp. NPDC090522, assembly GCF_044769225.1. NCBI lineage: Bacteria > Bacillati > Actinomycetota > Actinomycetes > Micrococcales > Micrococcaceae > Paenarthrobacter > Paenarthrobacter sp. NPDC090522. The sequence continues at coordinate 32,076 of NZ_JBIVXL010000024.1, read as the reverse complement.
CCGTGGAAACCGAACTGACCGACGGCTCACCCGTGGATGTCCTGGTGGAAGCAAGCAGGGGCGTTGAGCTTGTGGTGCTGGGTACCCGGGGCCGCGGCGGTTTTGCCGGGATGCTCCTTGGCTCTACGTCCGACGGCGTCCTTCACCACGCCAAGGGTCCTGTGCTGGTGGTCCCGGACCGGGAGGACCCGCGGCTTGCCGATCGGGCCAACTTCGGTCCCATGCTCGGGGCTGCATAAGGTAACGGCGCCGGTCGATGGACGGCCAGGATCCCGGCGCACGGGAAAAGGAACCATGGGCAAAAGCACAAGAGCCGTCGCAGGATGCTGGCGGTTCCGCGTTCATCCTGCCGCTGGAGGAGATCCGGGCAGGCATGCTGGCGGATGTTGGCGGTAAGGCCGCCAACCTTGGCGAACTGTCGGCGGCCGGGCTGCCGGTGCCTCCGGGCTTCTGCCTGACGACGGCGGCCTACCGCCATTCGCTGGCATCCGCCGGAATGGAGGGGGTCTTCGATGCAATGGAGGCTGCCGCTTCCGGCCCGGACCCGACGGGCGCTCGCGCCACGACCGGCCCGGAACCTGCCGCTTCGGGCGGTGCCCCGACGGGCGCGACGCCGGTGCGCGACGGCTCCCCGACCGGCCCGGACCCTGCCCGCCTCAACTCCCTTGCGGCCCGTGCCCGGTCCTTGGTCCTCGAGGCAGGGATTCCGCCGGAAGTCGCCAAGGAGGTACAGGCCGCGTATGTGGCCTTGGGAACCGACGTTCCGGTCGCTGTCCGGTCCTCGGCAACTGCGGAAGATCTCGCCTTCGCAAGCTTCGCTGGCCAGCAGGACACGTTCCTGAACGTCGTGGGCGTGGATTCCGTCCTGGACGCCGTCAGTAAATGCTGGGCTTCCCTCTGGACGGACAGGGCCGTCAGTTACCGGTCCACCCACGGCATCGACCATTCCACGGTGTCCTTGGCCGTGGTGGTCCAGGAAATGGTCCAGTCAGTCACCGCCGGGGTGATGTTTACCGCGAATCCGGTGACCGGCCGCCGTCGGGAAGCCGTGATTGATGCCAGTCCCGGACTCGGTGAGGCTGTGGTGTCCGGGGCTGTGAACCCGGACCAATACGTGGTGGACATGCAGGGCGGCCGCATCCTGAAACGCGCCCTCGGTGACAGGCACGTGGAAATCCGCTCCGTGGCCGGCGGCGGCACGGAACGGGTGGAACAGGGCGTCTCCGAGGTACCTCCGGAGCCCTGCCTCAGCGATGTACAGGTCAAGGAGTTGGCGGCGCTCGGCCAGCGGGTCGAAGAGCACTACGACGCTCCGCAGGACACCGAGTGGGCCATCGACCAGGAGGGAAAGCTCTGGCTCACCCAGGCACGGCCCATCACCACCCTGTATCCGCAAACCACGCGGAAGCCGGACATTCCCGGAGAACACGCCTTCCTCAATTTCAGCCTGGCCCAGGGACTCACCCGTCCGTTGACACCCATGGGATTGGCCGGGATCCGCCTCATCGCCTCCTGCGTGGCGGGCAAAGCACGCTTCGCCGTGACTCATCCGCGTTCCGGGCCGTCGCCGTATTACGAAGCAGGGCAGCGGATCTTCTTTGATGTCACGTCCGTGCTCCGCAGCAGGGTAGGGCGGCTGATCGTGCCCAGGGTCTTCGACATCATGGAAGCCCGCTCGGCTGCCCTGATCCGTGGACTCGGCGATGATCCCCGTTTCGCTGTCACCAACAAGACGCCGTTCAAGCTCATCCGGCACGTGGGACCCGTTGCCGCCGCGTACCGGGTGCCCGAGACCATTTTCCGGGCGCTGTTCCGGCCGGCGGCGGCAATGCGGCGCGTGGACAGGCTTGACCAGGATCTCCAGGAATCGTTGGCAGCACCGGAAGCGGCAACTAGCCGCCAACGGCTGCAGCGCGTCGAGGAGATCCTGGGGCAAAGAATCTTCGCCACCGTGCCACAGGTCTTGCCGCTTCCCGCCGTGGGCTTTGCCATGCTGGCTCTGGTCCGCAAACTCCTGGGCCCGGACGTGTCCTATGACGAACTTCAAACCGTGATCCGTGGCCTGCCCAACAATGTCACCACTGAGATGGATCTGGAACTGTGGAATCTGGCATCGAAGATCCGCCAGGACCCCGAAGCCAAGGAGTTCTTCGCCTCCCGGACGACGGCCGAGCTCACCGATGCCTACAAGAACGGCATGCTTCCCCCGCGCTCCCAGTCCGGCCTGGACCGTTTCCTGGCCGCCTACGGACACCGCGCCGTCGCGGAAATCGACCTCGGCATGCCGCGTTGGTCCGAGAACCCCACCCACATCCTTGGCGTGGTGGCCAACTACCTCCGCCTGGAGCCAGGGGCCGGAGACCCTGCCCGGCAATTCGAGGACGCCGCCCGGGCGGCTGAAGAACAAGTGTCCCGGCTGGTGGCGCGGGCCCGTGCCAAGAGCCCGGTCCACGCCGGAATCGTGCGGGCGGCCCTGGACCGGACCCGACGTTTTGCGGGAATGCGGGAACTCCCCAAGTACAACCTCGTCCTCGGCCTGGCCGCGGCCCGGGAGCAGTTGGTGCTGGTGGGTGAGGACCTGGCGGAGGCGGGGCTGCTCGACGACGCCCTGGACATCTTCTTCCTGGACTTCAACGACGTGGAGATCGCCCTTGCCGGGACCGGCCTGCAGCACGTGGTTGCCGAGCGCCGGGAGGCCTACCGGCTTGAGCTGCGGCGCAGGCACATTCCCCGTGTCCTGCTGTCGGACGGAACGGAGCCGGAGGCTGCCGGTGCTCTCGTCACCGCTCCGGGCGCGCCAGGATCGCTCACCGGAAGCCCCGCTTCCGCAGGTATCGTCACAGCCCCGGTGAGGGTGATCATGGATCCCGTCGGAGCGCATCTGGAACCCGGGGAAATCCTGGTGGCGCCGTCCACGGACCCCGGATGGACGCCCCTGTTCCTCACCGCCGGTGGGCTGGTCATGGAAATGGGTGGCCCCAATTCGCACGGCGCCGTGGTGGCCCGCGAGTACGGCATCCCGGCCGTCGTGGGTGTGCCCGACGCCACGGCAAAGCTCACTACGGGACAAACCATCACGGTGGACGGTGCCGCGGGGACGATCATCCCGGCCGGGGGCTAGGCGTGTTGGTGCGACTCGTGTTCTGAATGGCTCACGGGTTCCAGTTGGAACGTGCAGTGCTCGGTATCGAAGTGCCGTCCCAGGCAGGAGCCCAATTGGTCCAGGATGCTGTCCGCCCCACTGGCATTCAGGACCTCGTCCTCCACCACCACATGCGCCGAGAACACGGGCACTCCGGAGGTGATGGTCCAGATGTGGATGTCGTGTGCTTCCACCACGCCATCCACGGCAAGGATGTGCTCACGGATCATGTTGACGTCCACGCCCTTGGGAGTTGCCTCCAAAAGGACGTCCACCACGTCGCGGAGCAGATGCCAGGCACGGGGGATGATCATGAGCGAGATCAGCATGGACGCGATCGGGTCGGCGGCGCTGAAGCCCGTGGTCATGATGACGATAGCGGCCACAATGACGGCGATGGAGCCCAGCAGGTCGCCGAGGACCTCCAGGTAGGCACCCCTGACGTTGAGGCTTTCCTTCTGTGCCCCTTGCAGGACCAGAAGCGAGACGAGGTTGGCCACGGCACCCAGGACCGCGGCCCCCAGCATGATGTCCGTATGGATCTCCGGAGTCTCGCCAAAGCGGCGGATGGCCTCGATCATGATCACCACGGCGATGACTATGAGGATCAGTGCGTTGGCCAGGGCCGCAAGGACCTCGGCGCGTTGGTAGCCGTAGGTGCGCTGGTCGCTCGCCGGACGGGTGGCGATCCAAGCTGCCATCAGGGCGATGAACACGCCGGCGGCGTCGGAGAGCATGTGGCCGGCATCGGCGAGCAGGGCCAGCGAACCGGAAACGACGGCGCCAACCACCTGGATGCCCACCACCCCCAAAGTGATGGCCAGGACGGCGATAAGCCTCTTGCGGTGTTTGCCGGTTGCTGTGACTCCGTGGGAGTGGTTGTGGTCGTGCCCCATGCCTACAAGGCTAGCCCCACCCGAGTTCATGAAGGCGGTCGTCGTCGATTCCGAAGTGGTGGGCGATCTCGTGGACCACGGTAATGGCTACTTCATCGATGACTTCCTCGCGGGTGGTGCAGATGTCCAGGATCGGCTGGCGGAAGATGGTGATCCGATCCGGCAGGGAACCGGCTTCCCACCACGAGTCGCGTTCGGTCAGGGGAACGCCCTCGTACAAGCCAAGGAGCACGGTGTCCGGATCTTCGCCGGGTTGTGGGGTGTAGTCGTCCTCGATGAAGATCGCCACGTTGTCCATGGCGCTCGCGGCTTTGGGTGGAATCAACTGCAAGGCGTCGCTGACGGCGGCCTCGAATTCCTCCGGTGACATCTCGAACGGTGCACCCTGGGGCAGCCCGGAATCTTCGGCCGGGCTGTGCACGGCTTCGCGGGCCGGAAGCGACGGCAGCGGCGAAGAGGGGCGGTCGCCGTCGGGAACGATAGGAAGGCCGGGAGGAAGATTCGCGGGCATGGTTCGACTCTAGTCCGCGCCGGGAGCATTGACGCTGGATGTGTTGGCAGATACTGTTTTGGAGGTTTGGTTATGCGTATAACCAAACCTCCACTCCCACCACAGTCAGGTCCCCCATGTCCCGCAATGGAACCAGGCCTGGAACCCCAGGTTCCGGCCCCACGATGCACCACGTAGCGGCCGCCGCCGGGGTTTCGCAGGCCACGGTGTCCATGGTCCTCAACGATGCCGGGGGAGCCAGGGTCTCGGACGAAACCCGGCTGCGGGTCCATCAGGCGGCGCGGGAACTGGGCTACCGGACCAACGCCCACGCCAAGGTCCTCCGTGACGGGGTGGCAGGGATGATCGGCTTCGTGGGCGATCACGTGGCCACCGCGCCCTTCGCCGGAAAGATCATCGAGGGAGCACAAGCCCGCGCGTGGGAAGCGGGGATGCTGCTGCTCACGGTCAACACCGGCGGCGACAAGCACCTCGAAGCGGCGTCCCTTGAGGCCATGTTGTCCCACAAGGTTGCCGGTGTGGTGTACGCGTCCATGTACCACCAGGTAGTGGATGTCCCGGACGCGCTGGGCGAGGTTCCCGCCGTCGTGCTTAATGCCCGGGACCGCAGCGGCACGTTCGCGAGCATCGCGCCGTCGGAAGTCCTGGGCGGCCATGCCGCCACCAGGAAGCTTCTCGACGCGGGCCACCGCCGCATCGGCTTCATCAACATTGGCGCCGTTGAAGACGGGCTCCCTGCCGTCGTCGGGCGTCTTGAAGGGTACCGGCAGGCGCTGGCCGGGGCGGGCATCGCGTACGACGGCGACCTCCACCGTGCGGGCGACGGCCAGGAAGCCGGTGGCCACCGGGAGACGCTCCAACTCATGGCGCTGGACCAGCCGCCAACTGCGATTTTCTGCGGCAACGACCGCACGGCGTGGGGTGCCTACCAGGCGCTCGCGTCCTTGGGGCTCACCGTGCCGGACGACGTGTCCGTAGTGGGCTTCGACAACCAGGAGTCGCTCGCGCCGCACTTGCGGCCGGGCCTGACCACCCTGGAACTGCCCTTCATTGACATGGGAAGGCGGGCCGTGGAGCTGATCCTTGCCGGTACGCCGTCCCCGGGCCACACTGAATTGTTCGAATGTCCCCTCGTTGACCGGCATTCCGTGGCCGCGCCTCCGCACCTCCCCAACCAACGAACAGGAACCGCATGACCGCCAGCCCTTCCCTCGCGCCTGAACCCCTCGACGTCGTCGTGGTGGGTGAAGCGCTCATCGACATTGTGGAATCGCCTGATGGGAGCACGGAGTACCCCGGCGGCTCGCCCGCCAACGTCGCGTACGGGCTTGGCCGCCTGGACGTGAAGACGGGCCTCCTGACCGCCATTGGCAAGGACCAGCGCGGGGACGCCATCGCGACGCACCTGCAAAGCGCGGGCGTGGTGCTCCTGCCGGGTTCCAAGTCGCTGAGCACGACGGCGACGGCGACGGCCCAGATCGCTGCCGACGGCTCCGCGGAATACACGTTCGACATCGACTGGGCGCTGTCTCCCTTGGTGCTTCCTTACGCGCCGAAGATCCTGCACACCGGTTCCATCGCCACGTTCCTGCAGCCGGGCGCCAGTGTGGTCCGGAGCCTTTTGGAACAGGCGCAGGGTGGTTGCATGGTCACGTACGATCCCAACATCCGCAAGGACCTGGTAGGCAGCCACCATGAGGCGTTGACCCTGTTCGAGGAGTTGGTGCCGCTCACCGACGTGGTGAAGATGAGCGACGACGACGCGCAGTGGCTCTACCCGGGCAAGGCGCTGGAGGACACGGCCAGCCACCTGCTCTCCCTCGGGACGGGACTCGCCGTGGTGACGCAGGGCTCCAACGGTTCGCTCATGGCTACCCGGCAGATGCAGCTCAACGTCCCGGCCATCCCCTCGGACGTCGCGGACACCATCGGCGCCGGCGACTCGTACATGTCCGCGCTCATCATGGGCCTGCTCCTGCGCGGCAGCGATGGGATGGCGCCCACCGTGCTCGAGCGGATCGGAACCACGGCGTCCATGGCCGCGTCCATCACCGTTGGCCGACCGGGCGCCAACCCGCCCACGCACCGCGAGCTGTTGGCAGGCATGGCCCGCTAGGCTTCCTGTTTCCTTGGCGTGTTTGCCTATCCGTGCCCTGCGCGCGTCCTGGCCTTGGACGTGCGCAGGGTAGTTTTCGCTCGGGGGTTCCGTCGGGTCAGGGCGACGCCCACCAGGCACACAACGCCGCCCGCGAGTCCCCAGACGGTGGGCACTTCCTGGAGCAGGGCCCACGAAATCAGGATGGTGGTGCCTGGAACCAGGTAGGTGGTCGCAGCCAGCTTCCCCGCCGGGATGAGGGACAGTGCGTAGGCCCACGTGGTGAAGGCAATGGCCGTGGGGAAGATCCCCAGGTACACCAGGCCCAGTGTTGCGGGCACGGGGGCGGCCTGGATTTCGCCGATCAGTTGGCCGGTCCAGGGCAGGCAGCACACCGCCCCGATCATGATGCCAAACCACGTTGCCTGCCCTGCCGTGAATTTCCGCAGGACGGGTTTCTGCAGGATCGCGCTGACTGAGGCGAGCACCGCGGCAAGCAAGCACAAGAGCACGCCGGTGACGTCCGCCGTCGAGCGTTGCCCGGAACCGAGGGCAATCATCGCCACCCCGCCAAAAGCCACGGCGCTGCCGATCAGCAGCCACCGCGGGAAGCCTTCCTTGAGGATGACGCCGGCCAGGACCGCGATCAGGATCGGCGACACGTTGATCAGCATGGCGCTTGTTCCGGCGTCCAGCATGTGTTCCGCGGCGTTGAGCGCCACGTTGTAGCCGCCGAACCACATCACCCCGTAGGCCGCGATCGGCAGCCATTCGCGGCCTTTCGGCCACACCTTGAGGCCGGGCAGCACCACGAGTCCAAGCACGACGGCGGCAACCGCCAGCCGCCCGAGCGTCAAGGAGCCGGGGGAGAAGCTGGGGCCGACGGCGCGGATGCCGACGAACGCCGACGCCCACAGGACGACAGTGACGATGACGGCGGCGATGCCGGACTTGCTGATGGAGGCTGCTGGCGCGGGGATGGTGCGCTTGAGGCCCTGGGCGGGCTGGCCTGGTCCGGCCGGGGTGGATGTCATAGGGCCAATCTAGTCCTGCGGAAGGTGGCAGGGCTGGCGGTTTTCGGACGCTTCACGGCAAGAAACTGCCAATGTTTGAAAGGCCCCATTTAGTAGGTGTTCGAGGTCACACCGTTCTCGATTTTGGAATATGGCCGTCCATGCTCTAAAGTTTTAGAGTCCAGTTCGGACGAGCGAGAGCAGAAAAGAACGCGTAAAGCGTTGTTTCCTGTTGCGAAATTCGAATTGAGTTCAGGCCCCCATCGTCTAGCGGCCTAGGACACCGCCCTTTCACGGCGGCGGCACGGGTTCGAATCCCGTTGGGGGTACGCAAGGCAAGTGGTAAATCGGACTGAAAAAGTCTGGTAAGCTAGAAGCCTTGGAAAAAACGCGGTAGAGATACTGCAAAGCAAGGCCCTGTAGCGCAGTTGGTTAGCGCGCCGCCCTGTCACGGCGGAGGTCGCGGGTTCAAGTCCCGTCAGGGTCGCTCTGAGCGCCGGAAGAAATTCCGGTTCTCAAGGTGACTTGTCACCTAGGCTCTGTAGCTCAGTTGGTAGAGCGTTCGACTGAAAATCGAAAGGTCACCGGATCGACGCCGGTCGGAGCCACCACTGGGAAGCATCAGTTCTTCGGAACTGGTGCTTTTCTTCTTTTAACTGTCTGTTTGTCTCCGTCAGGGATTAAAGGGCGACGTCGGCACCCGCTCTGGATGCCGACGTCGTGCTTTATCCCTATGACTTGAGCTTCGGCTTCACGTCCTTGGTGTAGATGGACTCCAGCGCTCCCTTGAGATCGGTCAGCGTTGCCTTGACGTCCGCCTTCTCGTTCATGATCTTGGTAGCGGCCTTCGCCAGTTCCTGGTCGCCGCCCGGGAGGAAGGTGCGGGCGTAGTCCTGGGTCCTGGTGGCCTTCAGCTGGTCCACCACGGTTTGGAACTCGGGGGTTTGGCTCAGGATGGGCGAAATATCGGCGCCCTCGGCCACGGGCGCGTAGCCTGTGGCCGCCGCCAAGGTGGCTGTGCTCTGCGCATTGGTGACGAAGGTCATGAACAGTGCCGCGGCCAGTTGCCGTTCCGGAGAGGTCTTGCTGGCAATCACCAGGCCCGAGCCGCCGGTGGGGCACACGGGGGACTGGCTCACCGAACCGCCCGGAAGGAAGCCGACGCCGATCCGCATGTTGGCCTCCTTTGCCGCCTTGAGGGTCGCGGCGAGGTCGGCGGACGAACTGATGGTGGCACTGACCGCGCCGGCCTGGAGATCCGTGATGGCGTTCTTGGACGAGACGCCGGCCCAGGAGTCCTTCACGATCGAGTCCTGCACCCATTGGAGGGCCTTGATTGAGGCTTCGGAGTCCGTAGTGATGTCCCACTCCTTGGACCACCCGCCGCCGAAGCCCCACAGGACGTTCTGCAGGGTCCACCCGGCGTAGCCTGCAATCGCGGGGTACTGGTACGCATTCTGGTAACCGGCCTGGCCCGCGTTGGCGGACTTGATCTTGGTAGCCCACCCCGCGAACTCTTCCCAGGACTTGGGTGCCTCTTCAGGGACACCGGCCGCTTTGAAGTGGTCTTTGTTGAAATAGAACAGCGGGGTTGAGCGCGCGTATGGCACGGCCCACTGCTTGTTGTCGTACTTGTAGTCGGAGATCAGCCCGGCGACGTAGTCGGACGTGCTGGCTTTTGCCGCTTGCAGGAGGCCGTCGATGGGGAGGATGGCGCCGGACATTGCGTACCGGAACCACCAGACGTCCGAGGCCACTACAACATCGGGGACATCGTTGCCGGCCTGCGCTGTCTGGAACTTCTGCGCTACTTCCTCATAGTTCGCTCCGCCCGTGATGAGGTTGACCGTGATGTCCGGGTGCGCCTTCTGGAAGGCCTCAATGAGCTTCAACTCGGTATCCCGGGACTTGCCCGGGTGGCTGGACATGAAGCTGATGGAACTCGCGGGTTTGACCTTGGACCAATCGGTGGACGCCGCGGTGCTGGCTGAACCGCCGGTGGTTGATGGGCCCGCGCATGCGGCGAGGGCCAGCGTTCCGAAGCTTGCTCCCGCGACACTGAGGAATTGCTTGCGTGAAAGTGGGGTGGACATGCTGAGGCTGCCTTTCTGTTGGGTAATGGCTCTGTTGCGTGATGCTGTGGTCCTGCTGCCTTAGCCGGTGACTGACCCCTGGGTCAGACCGGAGACGATGTACCTTTGGAGCGCGGCGAAGATGATCAGGATTGGTACCAGGACAATCACGGCGCCGGCCATGAGCATGCCCCAGTTCTGGGTGCTGCCCTCGCTGTTCACCAGCTGGGTGAGGCCGACGGGAAGGGTCATCATGTCAGGGTGGTCGGTGACGATCAGCGGCCAGATGTACTCGTTCCACTCCGAGACAATGGTCACCAGCGCCACGGTGGCGATGCTGGGCACCGAGACCGGAACCACGATCTGCCACAACTTCCGCCAGTGTCCGGCACCATCGATTTCCGCGGATTCCAGGATGGCCTGTGGCAAGGTCAGGAAATGCTGGCGCAACAGGAACGTTCCGAATGCCGTTCCCAAGCCGGGGAGGATGATGCCCCAATACGTGTTCAGCCCGCCCATGCTGGCGATCAACACATAGTTGGGCAGGACGGAAACCTGCGGCGGTACCATGAGGGCCACGAGGATCAGCAGGAAGATGACCCGCTTGAACGGGAACCTGATGAACACCAACGCGTAGGCCGTGAACACGGCCAGGACGCACTTGAGCGTTGAGCCGACGGCGGTCACGATCACGCTGTTGAGGAAGAACCGCGGGAACGGAACGGTGGATGTTGCTTCCACGTAGTTCTGCAGGTTCGGATTCTTGGGCAGAATCGCCAAATCCGTGGTGACAATCTCGCCGGGTGCCTTGAGCGAGGACAGCACCATCCACAGCAGGGGGACGAAGACCACCAGCGTAGCGAGGATGAGGGGAACGTAGCCGGCAGCAATGGTTTTTCCGATGTTCTGCCAGGACAGGGGCTTGGTCCGTTCCTGGAAGACGTCCGCGGATTGGGCACTCATGAGTAATGGACCTTTCGCTCAACGAACCGCAATTGGACCGCCGTCATGACCAGCAGGCCGAGGAACAGGACCACGGAGATGGCGGCTGAATACCCCGCCCTGTTGTAAGAACCGAAGGCTTGCAGGTACGACTCGAAAATCAACGTACTGGTCCCGTTTCCGGACGGCGTCATGATCCTGATGATGTCGAAGGCCTGAAGGGAGCTGAGCAACGAGGTGATCAGCAGGAAGAACGTTGTGGGGGACAGGAGCGGGACAACGATTGAACGGAAACGTCGGAAACTCGAGGCTCCGTCCAGTGCGGCGGCCTCCATCAGCTGGGGCTGGATTGACTGGAGTCCTGCAAGGTACACCACGGCGCAGTAGCCAAGGTTCTTCCAGACGTACACCACGATCACCATGACCAGGGCCAGCTTGGGGTCGTTGACCCACTGAGGACTGGCCTGACCCAAGGAGCGGAGGAACCAGGACAGGGCTCCGTAGGTGGGATCGAAAATGAAGAGCCACACCAGGCCGACGCCAACGCCGGAGAGCACATACGGAGCAAACACCACGGCCCGGGCAAACGTGCGCCCCTTGAGTTTCTGGTTGAGGGCCAGCGCGATCAGGAGTCCCAGAGCCATGGCCCCGCCGACCGTGATGGCGGTGAAGATGGCCGTGGTGCCCAGGACTGTTGGCGCGTCCGAGGACGTAAAGAATTCCACATAGTTACCCAGGCCCACACTGGTGGCGTTCGCTGCGCCCAAGGTCCAGTCCAAGGTGGAGAAATAGAAGTTGGTTAGCAGTGGGCGGTACGTGAACAGCACTATGAGTATCACGTTGGGGGCTGCGAACAGGACGAAAGTCCAGGCATCGCGGCGGGTGCGGCCATTCCAGCGGCGGTTCTTCGGCGGACTGGACGGCCGTACACCGGCTGACCCGGGATCTGCCCTGCCGCTTTTGCCGGACGACGGGGGCGCACTCTTGCCCCCAGGATTTGCGTCAACAACGCTCACCACAGACCTCTGACTTCATTGTCCTTGCCGTCTGGGGGCAGCGTTCATCGAGGTTGGAAGGGTCAAAGGGGCATTTGACCGGACAATCTAACCTTTCGTCTTGTGCCAAGCTACAGACTGCGGGCTCGATGCGCAAGATGCCGGTGAAGGCCCTACTGCCAGAGCGCTGGCATCAATGTGCTAATGTCCTTACAAATCTAGCAAGTGTAGATTTTTCAAGAACTGTGCGTGATGTCCTGGAATTCCTCCAGCCCCTGGGTTCCGGCTTGGACGGTCACGCCACAGAAAAGGGCTCTTGGTCGAAATTCCGAACAGGAGCAGAGATTGATTTTCAGTGCGGAAACCCAATGGTGGCAGATGTGCGTGGCCCTCGCGGTAGCGCTGCTGCTGTCCACTGCGATTGGTTTCGAACGCCAGAGCAAGAATAAGTCCGCAGGCATGCGAACCCACGCCATGGTTGGCCTCGGTGCTGCTTTGTTCATGGTGGTGAGCAAGTACGGGTTCAGCGACGTGCTGATGGTGGACCTTGTGCGGCTGGACCCCTCAAGGCTCGCTGCACAAGTGGTTTCGGGCATCGGCTTCATTGGAGCCGGCCTGGTGTTTGTGCGGCGCAACCAAGTGCGCGGACTCACCACGGCGGCGTCCATCTGGGTCACGGCGGCCGTGGGAACGTCGGCCGGGGCAGGGCTGGTGTGGCCCGCAGTCTTCGTGACCGCGGCGCACTTTGTCATTGTGTACGCCTACCCCGTGATGTCCCGGAAATTGCGCTTCGGTTTACCAGGCCGCTGGGTACTGCGCGTCACCTACCTTGATGGAGTGGGGGCGCTTCGCGATGTGCTCAGCACCTGCACGGAAGAGGGCTTCCAGGTACAGGGATTTACAACCACCCGCGGTTCCGGCGAAACGAAACGTGTTGTTGAGCGACTTATACAGCGGGATGAAGCAACGATTACCGCCGAATTCGTCGAGATTGAACTCGAAATCGAAGGCTCCGCGGCTCCGTCCACCATCGTCAGCAGGCTTTCGCAGCTCGGCTCCGTCACCGAGGTCTCCTTGGTTGACGAGGCCGAATAGCGGAATCCCTTCGCTCTAAGGAGAGACCCATGATTGAAATTCAAGGGCATCGCGGGGTCCTCGCGACGCGGCACGGAAACACCTTGGCCGGATTCGTCGAAGCGCTGCGGCTGGGGGTGGGTGCTATCGAGGTGGACATCTGGCTCACGGCCGACGGGCAATTGGCGCTCCGCCATGATGCCGTGGTCGGTTCACTCGACATCCGGGAGGCCTTGCTGCGGGAGGCCGCGGTGGAGATTCACGCTGCCACGACAACCTCGGTTGACGTGGAGTCCAGGACGCCCACCCTCGAGGAACTGCTGGCCCTCCTGCGTTTTGCCGGGGCTGGGGAAGTGGTTCTGGATATCGAGGTGAAGACTGACAATGCCCCCTGGAACGACTACGGCCAGACGATGGTGGCTGCCCTGGCCAAGGTGTTGAAGGTCCACGAGCACGAACAGGCACTTCGTGTCCGCAGCTTCGATCCGCAGATCATCTGTGCCATGGCCGCGATGCTCCCGGGTATCCCCATGGTGGCTCTGTGTCGGGAGGTCGCCATTGCCTCTCTTAGGCTGTATCCGTTTGAGCCATTCGCCCTGATCGAGGCCGCGCTTGCGACAGGTGCCTCTGCGGTAGCGCCGGAAGTCGGGCTTCTCAGTTCCGAACTCGTGGCCAGGGCACACACCGCTGGCCTTGCCGTGTATCCGTGGACGTTGGTCACGGCCCAGCAGATCGTCGAGGCCGTGGGTCTGGGTGTGGAAGGCGTGTGCGTTAACGACGTCTCAATGGCCCGCGAATCCTTGGCCGGGCTGGGGCTGGAATTGCCGGTTTCCCGGCCCATCGCCCTGCCCATGCTTGAGTCCGGGCGCCTTTGGTAGGGGCTCGTTTAGCAGGGATAGGCCTCGCTGGAAGGATCGCTGGAAAGTGGGCGGCCGGTGGAGCGAACCAGCATCGACTGGAGTTGGCCGGCGGGAATCAACGGCGGCCGGAAGCCTGCCTCCGGCCGATGGAGCCGCGATCCGCCTAACCCTCGCACTCCGTGCAGTAGAGCAACCCGCCCTTTTCCCGCGCGATCTGTGACCGGTGGTGGACCAGGAAGCATGAAGAGCAGGTGAATTCGTCCTCTTGCGCCGGGACGACGTTGACGATCAGCTCCTCGGCGATGAACTCGCCGGCAGGGCCGCTGGAGTCGGCCTCGTCGCTTTCCTCTACTTCCAGGACTGCGGTCATCGCCGTGGGGGCTTTCGCCGTCTGAAGTGCCTCGAGGGATTGTTCCTGGGCTTCTTTGACCTCTGGACGCAGGTCGTCGTAATCCGTTGCCATGACTGCGCTCCTTTTCAACGTTCGGGCGAGCCGATGTGTCGGCTCGGTGTTCATTGTAAGCATGCTGATGATTTAGGCAAGTCCTGCAGTAGTTTGCGATGCGGCCCTGCGGGTGTCTCTGTCTCATATCAGGCCGGGCGGAGGTCCCGCGCCGGTGTTCCTTCGCGACCTACTTTGGGCCCGGTTGGTGGGTCTTTCCCGCGTTCTGGGCGCGTTTGGGGGCCAATGTTGGTCGTGGCGGTACGGAGTGACTGTGGGGGGTGCCGTGAGAGGTGCGTGCTTCTTCGGTGGTGTTGGTTTCCAATGGTGCCGGCTTCGTCAGTGCTTGGTTGGGGTGTTTGTGCCGGGGCAGCCCCAGGAGTGGGGGTTTTCTTCGCAGGTGTCGGCGACGAGGGCTGTTTCTGTTTTCCAGACGTGAATGGTTTTGGGTGTGGTGGTGAGGGTGAGGGTTCCGTTGATGGGCAGGGGTGGGCCGTTGTTGACGGAGTAGGTTCCGGTGTAGGTGATGGTCAGGATGGCGGGGTAGTTGCCGGTGGTTGTGTAGGTGTGGCTGGTGCGGGTCTCCGTGGTGAGCCAGGCGTTGGCGGGGATGGGGTAGCCGGCGGCGGGTGTGGGTCCGAGAGTTTGGCCGTCGCCGAAGGTGTAGGTGTAGGTGGCGGGTGTTGCAGTGAGGTGGACCGCTTGGCCGAGCATGGTGGTATCGAAGTGTTGGTCGGTGGTGGTGGTGTAGAAGTTGGTGGGTCCGCCTTTGAGGGTGTTGGGGAAGGGTTGTGCTTCGAGGGTTCCGGGGTTGACGGGTAATTGTTGGAAGTCGGTGAGGATCCGGGCTGCGATATCGGCGAGGACGTTCTGAGGTTCGGTTCCGTAGAGACACGTTGGACCACTGACGGGTGGGTAGTCCGTCCATTGAGGGTTGGTGATGGCTTTGGGTGCCTGCCGCCAGATGACGGGTGTGCCTTCTGGGCCGCCGGGTGTTTTGGGTGGGCATTGAAGGGTCAGGCACCCGCGGTCCGGGGTGTCCGTTCCGCCTGCACGGCAGTGAACATCGGCCATGTACTGGTTAGGATCCTCGGCCCCTTCTTGCGTGTCCGACGACACGCTTGGGCGCAATTGGCCGCTCTCAGGATCGATATGGAAACGAACGCCCAGATCTATACCTCGATCGCCAGCGTTGTTTACCGCCCACACGTCGTCAGCTGCGGCAATTTGGCCTATCGATGTGAGAACTGTCGCCAGAACGATTGAAAGAGTAACCAGCGAGCGTGGACGGCCGATCCCTGGCTTACGCGATGACGCCAAGGTCTACCACCGTCCATCGGTTATCTCCGTATGTAGCAAACAGTGCGAAGGCGTCATTTGATGCTTCGGATCGGGCCCGCCCGGCGCTGCCATCAGGGTTGTGATAGTCGATTGCATCCTGAATTACCTGCACCTTGGACCACTGTCGCGTCGCCCCGTCGATCCATTGGTGCTCCACAGTGGCAACGGTAATCCGCCCACCGGATAACCATCGCCCGTTCCGGTAGCCGTCATCCCCGGATTCCCGAAGTCCCAGACAAAGCCTGCACTCCTGCACAAACAGGGGAAGCCAGCCCGACATGTCACCGGTCTCGTCGACGTAGGAGAGTTGCGCGTACCAATACCGGATAAACGCCTCCAGCCCTTCCTTCGTGTTCTCCTTCGCTAAGGCGGGCATCACCGGCACCGGCACGTTCTGGGCCTTGCCCGTCGCATCCGCTGGCTTGTACACGCCGGACTGCGAGGGCGTGCCTGCAGTTGAGGCCCCCGCAGTGCCGGGCGCGGGCGTTCCCGGCGACGAAGAGCCCGGCGCCGACGAGCGTGGGGCGGGCGGCGCCGTCGTCGTGCTTGTTTCGAAAGGGGTGCCGCCTTGGCAGCCGCCCAACAGCAGCGCGGCGGACACGGCCAAGACGATAGTCCGGATCCAGAGAGATCCCTGGTCAGGCAGGAATTGGGCAAAGGAATGGTGTGGCATGACAGGCTCCCCAGCGGCTGTTGTGGCGTAGTGCTGGCCAGTCTAGGCAGGCCGCGCTCAGGGACTCATCCCGGAAAAGCGGGTATGTGGATAACCCGGCTCTGGTCAGTGCACGTGGGCTGGCGTAGTCTTGCCTCGCCTGTTCGTCATCGCACACATCCAAACGGGGGACACCATGGTCACGATCAGTAGGTCACGTACGTCGAAATTGCTTGGAATTCTTGTGGGGACTGCGCTGGCCCTCAGTGCCTGCGCGTTCCCGCTGCCCATCCCTACACCCACACCAACCACCAGCGCGTCGGCCCAACCGAATGCTGCCCCCTCGGTGGGGGTTCCTTCCACCAGCCCAACCACGGGTACCGGCGCCGGCACGGGTTCAGCCAACGGCCCCTACGGTGAATTCACGTCATTGTCCGAAGCCTGTGTTTCCGTCAGCGCTGCCATGTTGAGCGTGACGCTCCTTCCGCTGGCGGCCTTGGTTGGCGGCAAGCCGGAGGACATTGAAAAGGCCAAGCAGGAACTATCCCAAATGCAGGACAAAGTGCCCGATGAACTGAAACCGAGTTTCGAAAAGCTGCGGGCTTTTACGGAGTCGGCAGGCACGGATTTCAGCAAGTACGGGGAACCCGAGTTCGAGGAACTGATGAAGCCGATCGAGGACTGGATGGATAAGAACTGCAAGTAGCTGCGCCGCGCACTCCCTTCTCTCACAAAGCGTCGGAGGCAGGCGCTAGGGTGGTATTCAAGAGAAGGGGAGTGCTCCGTGTCAGATCATTTGTCAGATCAGAGCGTGCCAGGTCAGGAGTTGCGGCTGGATCCTGTGCCCGAGGCAGAGGTCCTGGGAACCGGACGCACCATCATCTCCGAGGCCGCCGTCGCCAAAGTGGCGGGCATAGCCGCCCGGGCCGTTCCCGGCGTCTATTCCCTGGGCTCGGGTCCATCGCGTGCCCTCGGCGCCATCCGGGACGCTGTTGGCAGTTCGGACCACGCTGCCGGCGTCCGCGCTGAAGTTGGCGAGACCCAGGTTGCCGTGGACATCAACCTGGTGGCGGTCTACGGACACCCGCTCCACGGCGTCGCCAACCAGGTGCGGGCCGCGGTCTACCGCGCCGTCGAAGAACTGGTGGGCCTGCAGGTCATCGAAGTGAACATCGAGGTCACCGACGTCTACATCGCTCCGCCGCCAAAGCCTGCGGGAGCCAGGACAGGATCGGTGGAGAGGGAGGCACTCCAATGAGCATGACCGTGGTGGGCATCGCCATCGGAGCTTTCGTGGCGTTCATGTCCTTCCAGTTTGGGTTCTGGGGTTTCGTCATTTCCTTGCTCTTCATGGGCATCGGCGCCCTTCTGGGACGCGCGGCGGACGGCAAGCTCGATCTCCGCAGCGTCCTCGACGCCATTACGGGTCGGCGCTCGTCGTCATGAGCGTGGCTGAGGCTGTGGAACCCACCACCAGCCTGGCCGGCCACAACCGGATCAGTACCCAGGCTCTGACATCGTTGGCCCAAGCTGCGGCCGCTGAAGCGCTTGGTGTCGCCCCCGGCGACATCCGCGCAGACTGGTCGGACGACGACGGCCTGCTGGCTTTGTCCATCGTGGCACCTATCAGCGTGCCTTCTTTGAGTGAAGTACTGCGCCAGCCCCAACGGGTCCAAGGATTTGGTGGTTCGATCTGGGACCGTGCTGTCTCTGCCAAAGCGAAGGTGCTGGACAGTGTCACACAGCTCAGCGGCTCCCAGTTGAGCCGTGTGGATATAAGGATCAGCGGCGCGCAGGTCACGGAAGGAGGCCGGGTCCAGTGACCCAGGACCAGGAAACAGGGCTCCTACCACAGGACGTAAACCCGACTGATCCGCGTCAGACCGTGGCCGGTGAGGACCCGGCCATGGGCAGGATCCTGCGCCGGGAAACGCACTCGTCCCGTGCCGGAGCGGCAGGGATTGCGGCGGTCCTGGTGATCCTGCTGTGCGTCTATGCGCTTTTGGAATCCGGCGTGCGTGCGGTGGGACAGCCCCCGTGGCTGATCGATCCCGGGACGGCCGCCGAACGCATCATCGCCCTTCCCGCCGGGATGCAGCCGCTCCTCCTTGGTGCCGCCGGTGCCGTGATCGCCATGGTTGGTTTGTTCTTCTTCCTTCATGCCCTGCTGCCTGGCAGGCGGGCGAGGCATTTGCTCCGGGACCCGCGGATCGCCGTCGTGGTTGACGACGAAGTCCTGGCCTCGGCGTTGGCCCGCCGCGCGCGGGCGGCCGCCAACGTGACTCCTGAACAGGTGATGGTGGTGGTGTCGCAGCGGCTGGTTGTGGTGAATGTCAGGCCGACGTCGGGTAGCCGGGTCAGCGAGGAGGCGGTCCTTTCGGCGGTACGGGCCGAACTCGAAGAAATGTCGCCGGTGCCCATGCCGGATGTCCGGGTGAACCTGGGGACCTCGGGGGTGATCGGCGCATGAACGGAACACCGCGGGCGCTGAACCGGGTGCTGCTTTTCATCATTGGAGCCAAACTTTTGGCCATTGGGCTGCTGCTGGTCCTCCTGGCCACGGTTCCTGCTGTGGCCTCCTGGTGGCACGGCTGGGCGGCCTCCGCCTGGGCCGGAGCTGAAGAGGCCTTCCGCCAAACGCGCTTCCCAGGTCGCGAGGAAAGCTGGCTGTGGATTGTCGCGGGCCTGATCCTGGTTGCGGTGATTGCGGTCATGGTCGCCTGGCTCTCGCAACAGGGCAAAGGGCGCGCGAACCTTTTGGTGACGGGCGACGACGACAGCCACGTTCCGGGGTCGGTCCGGATTGGCGGGGGCGTAGCGGAGCAGGCGTTGCGTGCGGCTTTGGCGGAACGCACGGACCTTGCCGGCTCGTCCGTGGCTACGTATGAGGTGAAGGGCCAGCCGGGATTACGGATCCGGATTCAGCCCCGGCAAGGCGTGGCTCCCCATATCCTGGCCGCGGAAATCTCCCAAATGGTTGAGGCCTTGGATCTGGTCATCGGGAAAAAGACGCCTGTGTTGGTACATATGGTTTCCGGGGCACGGGCGCGGTTTACCAAGGCAGAGCGGGTCCGCTGAGCCTGGCCCGGCGGACGATTGTTGCGTTGATGGGGTCCGGCGTTGCCAAGCCGCTGTTTTTGCCCATAGTTTGAAAGGGCAGGGGGAAAGGCTCCCTTGGCACGTTGAGGCCGGCCCGGAGTGAACGTCAGCCGTGCGTGGTCCTCGTTCCAACCGTCACAGAGGAGAACACCATGAGTGAAGAAACCACGGGAGCAGCGGCAGCAGGAGACGCTGCCGAAAACGCCAAGGAATTCGCTGGCGAGGCCTTGGAGAATGCCAAGGAATTTGCGGGCGACGCAGTGGAGAATGTCAAGGAATTCGCTGGAGATGCCGCTGAAAATGTGAAGGAATTCGCCACGGATGCTGCAGAAAACGTGAAGGAATTCTTCTCGGGCGATGTCGGGGAAAACGCGAAGGAACTCGCCGGCGATGTGGCTGAAAAGTCAAAGGAAATCGCTGGCGACGTAGCCGAAAACGTCAAAGGACTTGGTTCCAAGATTGCCGGATTGTTCAAGGGCGAAAAGTAAGCCGCACCGTCCGGAATGATGGCGGTCCATGGTCAACGGGAATCCCGGGGCGATGGGCCGCCGTCGTGCGTTTGCGGGCGGGCTGACCCGTCCCGGTGAGGCAAGTACGGTATCCCGGTGAGGCTAGTACGGTATCCCGGTGAGGCACGTACGCTAACGGTGTGTCAGTGCGCTGACGTGCCAGTGCGTTGTCGCAGCCTCGCAGCCTCGCAGCCTCGATGCCTGAGCACCTCCGCAGCTTCAGCGAGTCCGCTTCCTCCATGCCACCGCCGCCTACCGACGCTCCCAGTAGGCTGGGACCCACAGACTTCATGAACAGGAGGCCAGGGATGGCCGGAACAACAGTGGCCGAAGCGACTTCGCCCGCATCCCCGGCGCATGCCGCCGTCGTGGCCGAGGTAATGGCGGAACTTGCGGCCCTTGAGGATCCGCGATCACGCGAGGTCAATGAGAGGCACGGCGACGATCACGCCGTCAATCTGAGCAAGCTGCGCGCGGTAGCCAAGCGGTTGAAGACCCAGCAGGAACTTGCGCTGGATCTCTGGGCCACGGACGATACGGCTGCGAAGTTGCTGGCGCTGCTGATTTGCCGGCCAAAGGCCTTCGAGCGCGAAGAGCTGGACGCAATGCTGCGTGCCGCGCGGACGCCGAAGGTGCATGACTGGCTGGTCAACTACGTGGTGAAGAAGAGCCCCCACGCCGAGGAGTTGCGCCGGGAATGGTTCGACGATCCGGACCCTGTGGTCGCCAGCGCAGGGTGGGCGCTGACTTCCGAATGTGTGGACAAGTCCCCCGGGGGGCTAAAGCTTGAGCGACTCCTGGACATCATTGAGCAGGATATGAAAGATGCTTCTCCACGCCTGCAGTGGGCCATGAACACCTGCCTGGCCCAGATCGGGATCGAGCACGCGGAACTCCGGCCCAGGGCGCTGGATATCGGAGAGCGGCTGGAGGTGCTCAAGGATTACCCGACGCCGCCGAACTGCACCTCCCCCTTCGCGCCCAGCTGGATCAACGAGATGGTGCGCCGGAAGTCACTTTAGTCCCTGGTGCGCTGCATCATGCGGTAGGTCAGTTCGGCAAGGAGCTCCTCATCGCTGAGGTGGGCTGCCTTGGCGATGGGTGCGGCCGGTATGCCGATGTAGGGATTGGCCAGGGGGCGGGCGCCGTCGCTGCTCCGCATATCGTCCGGAGTGATCTGGTCCGGCGCGAACGTGGATTTGCCCTTGAGGACCTCGGACACTGAGCCCGCACGCCAACCCAGGGCGTGTTCAAGCTTGCGCTGGTTGATCTCCTGGGTGCGTCGCGTGCCCGATTCGAGGGTGCGCACGGTCTTGATGGCGGTTCCGGCCTGCTTGGCCAACTGCACTTGACTCAGCCCTTGGGCCAGCCGTTCTTCCTTGATGAGGCGGCCGATGGTCTGGAGTGCTTCGAATTCATCCACGCTTCCCACTGTTCCATAGGCAACCTTGGGCAATCAAATCGAACTTTGTCGTCACGGAGTCGTCTGTACGCCTCCGACGGTGCTATCGCGCGGGCGTGCGCCTACCAAAATCCCCAACAATCAGGCTGCTTGGTATCGTTGTGATTAACTTCGGTGTAAGCGCTTGCATTGCGTCGGGGTACCTCGCTAGTGTGAGCCTCACCACATCAACCGCATCGCGGAAATTACCTGGTCCACTCACCGAGGAGTTCCCAGCATGAAATCGAAGAAGTACCTTCTTCCGGCAGCGATCGCCGGAGTCCTTGCCATGTCCCTCAGCGCGTGTGGCGGCGGGGGCGGAGGCGGCGGCTCGAGCACCGGCGGTGCGAGCGGCGACGCAGCCAACAACCTCGACGGCCGCGGGCCGATCACGTATGTGCAGGGCAAGGACAACAGCAACGTTGTCCGCCCCCTCATCGATAAGTGGAACGCCGCACACCCGAACGAGAAGGTGACGTTCAAGGAGCAGTCGGACCAGGCTGACCAGCAGCACGACGACCTCGTCCAGAACTTCCAGGCGAAGAACGCCAACTACGACGTCATGAGCGTCGACCTCATCTGGGTTGCTGAATTCGCGGCAAAGGGCTGGCTGCAGCCTCTCAAGGACAAGACTGCCATCTCAACTGACGGCATGCTCGAATCCACCGTCAAGAGCGCCACCTACAACGGAACCCTGTACGCAGCTCCGCAGAGCTCGGACGGCGGCATCCTGTACTACCGCGGCGACCTCGTCACCACCCCGCCCAAGACCTGGGACGAGATGATGAAGATGTGCGATATCGCCAAGCAGAACAACATTGGCTGCTACGCGGGCCAGTTCGCCAAGTACGAGGGCCTGACGGTTAACGCGGCAGAAGCCATCAACTCCGCCGGCGGCAAGATCGTGGACGATTCCGGAAAGGCGGCCGTCAACTCCGCTGAAGCCAAGGCGGGCCTCAACAACCTGGTCCAGGCTTACAAGGACGGAAACATCCCCACCGAGGCCGTGACCTTCCAGGAAGAGCAAGGACGCCAGGCGTTTGAAGCCGGCAAGCTCCTCTTCCTCCGCAACTGGCCGTACGTCTACAACCTGGCCAAGACCGACGGTTCCTCCACGGTGAAGGACACCTTCAAGATGGCTCCCCTTCCGGGCAAGGACGGCCCCGGTGCCTCCTCGCTGGGTGGTCACAACATCGCCATGAGTGTCTACTCCAAGAACAAGGCGACCGTTGCGGACTTCATCAAGTACATCACCAGCGAAGAGACCCAGCGCTTCTACGCCACCCAGGGCTCCCTTGCCCCGGTCCTGACCAAGCTGTACGACGATCAGGAACTGGTCACCAAACTGCCATACCTGCCGGTCCTTAAGACGTCCATCGAGAACGCTGTTCCGCGTCCCGTGACGCCGTTCTACCCGGCCGTCACCAAGGCCGTCCAGGACAACGCCTATGCAGCGCTCAAGGGTGAGAAGACCGTGGACTCGGCCATCTCCGACATGCAGTCGGCAATTGAGTCGGCCGGAGCCAAGTAACCACCCCGGCCCTCGTCCGGCCGTCTGCCCTCAAGGGCGGACGGCCGGACTCCGGCAACGGCCTTCTCCCTGACAGGAGTCTTGTCATGTCAACAGAACTACAAAAACCGCAGACGACGTCGGCTGCCGAACACAAGATGCCCGGGCGCGAAAGCGCGGACCGCAAGCAAGTAACACAGGGACGCTGGGCCTCCACGCTCCTGGCTCCATCACTGATCCTCCTGGCGATCGTGATCATCTATCCGGTGGTCAACGCCATCATCATGTCGTTCCAAAAGGATTCCGGCCTGGACCCCGCCACCGGATTCTTCTCCGAGGGTGGTCCCGCCGGCTTCGACAACTACGTTCACTGGCTGGCGCAGCAATGTACCGCGCCCGGAGGCGGAGCGGTCGCGTGTCCTCCGGGCACCCTGGGCGCCCAATTCTGGGACTCCATGGGGACCACGTTCTTCTTTACCGTGGTCACCGTTGCCTTTGAAACGGTGCTCGGCTTCTGGATGGCCATCATCATGGCCCGCGCTTTCCGTGGCCGCAGCCTGATCCGTGCAGCCGTGCTGGTTCCGTGGGCCATCCCGACGGCCGTCACGGCCAAGCTCTGGTTCTTCATCTTCGCTTTCGAAGGCATCGCCAACAAACTGTTCGGCACCCAGATCCTCTGGACCGGTTCTGAATGGCCCGCCAAATGGGCCATCATCATTTCGGATGTTTGGAAGACGACCCCCTTCATGGCACTGCTGATCCTGGCAGGCCTGCAACTGATCCCGGACGAGGTCTACGAGGCCGCCAAGGTGGACGGTGCGTCCACGTGGCAGCGCTTCCGCCTGATCACCCTTCCGTTGGTGAGGCCGGCGCTCATGGTCGCCATCCTGTTCCGTGTGCTGGACGCCCTCCGTATGTACGACCTTCCTGCCATCATGACCGGTGGCGCCAACGGCACCACCACCCTGTCCATCCTGGTGGTCCAACAAATCAGGCAAGGATTCAATTCGGCGGCGGCGCTATCCACCATCACCTTCATAGTCATCTTCCTTGTGGCCTTTATCTTTGTGAGATTCCTAGGGGCCAACGCGGTCGATGCCGCGTCATCGTCCGGAAAGGCGAAGTGACATGGCAACAGCCACAGCAACAAGGTCTTCCACAGCTCCCTCTGAACGGCCGAAGCGTCCATTCAACTGGGGTTCGTTCCGTACCTACGTCAGCGCAATCGTCATCCTGATCTGGTGCCTCGCGCCGTTCTACTGGATGATCGTCACGGCCTTCCGTGATGTTGGATTTACCTTCGACACCACGCCGTTCTTCACGCACTTCACCTGGGACAACTTTGCAACCGTCTTCGACGAGAGCCTGGGCAACCACTTCGGCAAGAACCTGCTGAACAGCTTGTTCGTGGGTGCCGTAACCACGATCATCGCCTTGATCGTAGGCGTGTTTGCCGCCTATGCCTTGGCCCGGTTGAACTTCCGGTTCAAGTTCCTGGTGCTCGGCTTCATCCTGGGGGCCTCGATGTTCCCGGGCGTCGCCTTGGTGACCCCGCTCTTCCAGCTGTTCACCAACATCGGCTGGATGGGTACCTACCAGGCGCTGATCATCCCAAACATCTCGTTCGTGCTCCCGTTGACGGTGTACACGCTGACCTCGTTCTTCCGGGAGATGCCGTGGGAGCTTGAAGAAGCTGCCCGCATCGACGGCTGCACGCAAGGCCAGGCCTTCCGCAAGGTGATCCTGCCGCTCGCGGCTCCGGCCACCTTCACCACGGCCATCCTGGCGTTCATCTCGGCATGGAACGAATTCCTGATCGCGAGCCAGTTGTCCAACGACGACACCAGGACGGTCACAGTGGCCATCGCCTACTTCGCCGGCTCGCAGCCGCAGCAGGAGCCTTACACCGCCATCATGGCAGCGGGCACTGTGGTCACGGTGCCGCTGGTGATCCTGGTGCTGGTCTTCCAGCGTAAGATCGTCGCCGGCCTCACGGCAGGTGCAGTGAAGTGAGCAGCCCTGCAAGCCGGCGCCAGCAAGCTGCGGCGGCCCGGAAAGTCGATCCGCATACCAAGCGCGTGCGCTCCGGCGAGGATTTCGACATCATCATCGGGCTCCTGGGTTTCTGGGCGTTGGTCCTGTTGGCCGTCACGGTGTACATGGAACTTACGGCCCAGCCCGCCTTGGGCTGGGCCCTGGGCCTCCTGGCCACTGTCCTTGCGTTGTGGGGCATGATCCGGCTCCGCCGCAAACTCCCGGAAAGGACGTCCCGGCGACTCAATTGACCCGGCGCCCCACCTGACGCGGCGCCACAATCGAACAGCACCTCAACTTAACAGTGGGTCGACATCAAGCCGTGCAAAATCGGTGAAGGGCACACAGGCGGATAGGCTTAACGACGCCGTCTGGGAGGAGCCCTCGGCCTTCGGCATGCACCTAATGAGGGGGCTTTAGTGGCTAAAACGAACGAACGGTCCCAGCGCGGTGGCCATACGGGCGTCAGCATCGAAGACGTCGCAGCCGCCGCCGGGGTATCCACAGCGACAGTTTCCAGGGCTGTGCGCGGACTGCCACGGGTCTCACCCGCAACCCGCGAGAAGATCCTTGAGGTAGCGGCCTCGCTGGGCTACGTCGCCAGTTCTTCCGCTTCAGGCCTGGCTACCGGGCGGACGCGAACCATCGGAGTGCTGGCTCCTTTCGTGAGCCGCTGGTTCTTCTCCAAGGCCATCGAGGGAGCAGACCGGGAATTGCACTCGCGCAAGTACAACCTGTCCCTGTTCAACCTCGGCGGCCACGGGAGCAATCGTGAGCGGCTGTTCAGCTCCACCATGGTCTACAAGCAGATCGACGCCCTCCTGGTGCTTTGCATGGCGCTGAGCGAGGAAGAACTGGAACACCTCCACAAGATCGACATTCCATTGGTGGTGGTTGGCGGTCACGTCGAGGACTGCGCCTACATAGGAATTAACGACTACGATGCGGCTTCCACCGCCGTGCGCCACCTGCTGGACCTGGGGCATAAGGACATCGCGTTACTGCACGGCGACGACGAAACGGACTTGAACTTCGATGTTCCCCGCGTCCGTATCCGCGCCTTCCAGGAAGTCATGTCCGACGCCGGACTGGACGTCCGTCCCGAATGGGACGAGTGGGGGGACTTCACCGTGCCCAGCGGACAGCAGGCCTTCAACCGCTTGTGGAGCCAGCCCGGCCGGAAGCCGACGGCGATTTTCTGTTCGTCGGATGAAATGGCCATGGGCGTCATTTTCGAGGCGGCTCGCCACGGGGTGCGGGTACCCGAGGACTTGTCCGTGATCGGCATCGACGACCACGATTTCTCGGCATCCCTGGGCCTGACCACGGTAGGACAGCGGCCCGACAACCAAGCCGAGTTGGGCACCAGGATGCTGCTTGACGAACTCGACGGCCATGCCGGGGCCGTCCGCTCGCAGACGGCTCCGCACGAGTTGATCGTCCGCGAGACAACTGCCCCGCCCTGCCGGTAGGGAAAGCTAGGAGGCCCGGGCCAGTTGCCGGATGGGGATCCAGCGCGAGGCCAGGCGCCTGTATGCCGCAGCCGCCCCTGTCATGTCACCTTCGGCCAGGCACTCGATGCCGAGGCGCACATCCATGGGGGATTCGTCCGGATACACCTTGTCCGCCACGGCCCCGTAGTCCAGTTCCACCATGGACTGGACGTGGAAGAGTTCCAGCCATTCGGTGAGCTGGGTGAGATCGTCCAGCATGTCCAGGTCCGGTGCTGCCAGGGCAAGGTGGGCCACGGCGAAGCGTGCCCGGTCCAGTGCTTCGGTGAGCGGGGTCCACACCCGGACGGTGACAATGTGTCCGTCCGACTCCACAACGTCCTTGCGGTCCGACTCAGCGAAGAGCGAGAACCAGCTGAAGGGGATGCCCCACGTCGAGGCACGGGTGTGGACGCGCTTGGCGTCGTCCCCGGCGTTGATGCGGTCAATCCGGACCTGGTGCCTGTCGCGCTGCGAGACCGGAATCAGCAGGTCCGCGAGCGGGCTGTGCACCCCGTCCATGAGGGCGTTTGCCGCCAAGCCGGCCCGGATCACCAGTTGGCTGGGGCAGTAAAGCAGGCGACCGGCGTCGTTCGCTGGCGTCTCTTCACCGGAGTCAACCGGTGCGGCGTGCCGCCCGTTGGGGACGCGGGTCATGCGCACAAGGTCGGTTCGTCCGGTCGGAAACGGGTCGCCGCCGGTGCGCGTGATGCGTCCCAGAGAGGCCTGCAGTTCCGCATTTTCGACGGCGGCCCGGGAACCGATCCTGCCCCCGTCCGCCACGAGCTGGCGCTGCTGTTCTGCAGGAAAGGCCTCGAGCGGCTCGTAGATCCGCAGCGAAGACGAAAAGGGCAGGCCGGCCTGGCCCCTGTACAGGTTTCCACTCATGTCCAGCCAGCCCCTTTCACTCCGAGTCGTTGGGTGGTTAGTCCGCGAGTTCCACAATCACGGGAGCGTGGTCAGAGGCGCCCTTGCCCTTGCGCTCCTCGCGGTCGATCGACGCGCCAGTAACCCGGGCGGCCAGCGGCGCCGAAGCGAGGCAGAAGTCGATACGCATGCCTTCCTTCTTGGGGAAGCGCAGCTGCGTGTAGTCCCAGTAGGTGTAGACGCCGGGACCCGGGGTGTAGGGGCGGACGACGTCGGTAAAGCCGGCGGTTTCGAAGGCGTGGAACGCAGCGCGCTCCGGTTCGCTGACGTGGGTGAAGTTGTTGTCGCGGAACAGTTGGATATCCCACACATCGTCGTCGAACGGTGCGATGTTCCAGTCACCCATGAGGGCGATCTGGGCGTTGGGATCTGTCTGGACCCATTCGGCAGCCTGGCCCTGGAGTACTTCCAGCCACTTGATCTTGTACGGCATGTGCTCGTCGTCGAGCGAACGGCCGTTGGGCACGTAGAGGCTCCAGACACGGATGCCGCCGCACGTTGCCGCGATGGCGCGGGCTTCCTGGGCAGGGTTCTTGCCCGCTTTGCCGAAGGCCGGCTGGTCGATGAAGGTCCGCTCCACGTCTTCCAAGCCCACCCGGGAGGCGATGGCTACGCCGTTCCACTGGTTGACGCCGAAATGGGCTACCTCGTAGCCCATGCGCTCGAAGAGCTCCCACGGGAAGTTGTCGTCCTTGCATTTGGTCTCCTGGATGGCCAGGACATCGCAGTCGCTGCGCTCAAGCCAGGCTTCCACGCGGTCGGCGCGGGCACGGAGGGAGTTCACGTTCCAGGTAGCTATCTTCACAGCCACTAACTTACCGAACTTGGGGCCTCGCGCATCCCCTTCGAAAGGATTGCTACCGGTCCGGACGCTCTGCGACCCGGGTCAGTTGGCGTAGACCAAGGGGCTTCGTGCGCCCCGGCGGAGCCTGATGCCGCACACGATCAGGAGCAGTCCGGCGATCACGGCAAACGCGGCCAGGAAGCCCGCCATGGCAAGGAACCCGAGGCCCGGGTTGACGATCACCAGCAGCCCGAAGAGGGCCGTCACCACACCGGTGAGCAGCCAGACAGGCCAGCCGCTCATAGTGCTTCGGGCCGCGAAGGCCAGGATGATTTCGGAGACGCCCAGGATCAGCGCCCACAATCCGATCAACACTGCCAAGGCAGCCGCCGTCATACCGGGCCAGGCGACGGCCACAAGGCCCGCGGCGATGGAAATGAAGCCGCCGATCAGGGACCACCGGGAATGGCGGGAGGGATCGTAGAAGTAGTGGGCAACATTGGTGAGGCCGTCGACGATCGCGAAGACGCCGAACACGAACACCAAAGCGAAAACGGTGGACACGGGAAGGGCTGCGATGGCGAAGCCGAACAGCACAGCCAGGATCCCGCGGAACAGGAGTGCCGTTCCGGAATGCTTGAACATCTTGCGTCCTGAGGCGTCGGACATAGCGCCAGTTTAAGCCAAAGTCCCTGCCGGAGATATAGCTGAAGTCCGGGAAACTCAGCGCATTCCTTCACGCCGGATCGCCGTGGCGATGGCGGCGGCGCGGGTTTCCACGCCGAGCTTGGCGTAGATGTGGGCAAGGTGCGTTTTGACGGTGGCTTCGGAGATGAACAGCCGTTTGCCCAGGTCGCGGTTGCTGAGGCCCTGGGTGAGGAGGCTGAGCAATTCCGCCTCGCGCGGCGTAAGGATCTCGTCCGGATTGCGGAGTTGCTGGAACAGCCTGGAGGCCACGGGTGCACTCATGACGCTCTTGCCCTGCACGGCCCCGCGGACGGCGGCGAAGATCTCCTCCGGTGCCGCGTCCTTGAGCAGGTAGCCCATGGCGCCCGCATCCACGGCCCGGACAATGTCCGCGTCGGAATCATAGGTGGTGAACACAATGATCGCCTGCCGCGGATTGCGCTGCCGCACCTGCTTGATGGCCTCGATCCCGTCCATGCCGGGCCCCATGGCCAGGTCCATCAGGATCACGGCCGGGGAATGCGCTTCGGCGGCCTGCAATGCTTCCTCGCCGGAGGCGGCTTCGGCGACGACGGCGATGTCCGCCTGGGTGCCAAGCAGCGCCTTGAGTCCGCTCCGGACCACGGTGTGGTCATCCACAAGGAGCACGGAGATGGTGGTCACGGGGTCTCCTCCGGAGAGCGTAGGGGCAACTGGGCCGCGATGATGGTGCCTTCGCCGGGTGTGCTTTCCACGGACAATTGTCCGCCCAACTGTTCCACCCGCTGCCGCATGGCCCGCAGCCCGTACCCTCCGGCTTCCGACGGGGCAGGCACCGCTCCGGGATCAAAGCCGCGGCCGTCGTCGTACATGTCCAAAGTGACCGCCCCCGGAAGGTAACCGAGGGTCAAGCTCGAGTGCCGGGCCTCGGCATGCAGGCCGATGTTGGCCGCGGCGCTCTGGGTGACGCGGAGCAGGGTGTGCCGAAGTTCCGGCGGGACGGCCCGGGGGTCACCGGTGACGTGAACGCTGATGGCGGGCACGTACTGCCTGGCCGCGTGCTCCAGGGCCTCTTCCAGTGGACCGGATTCGAGGCCCGGAGCCGAAAGTTCGTGGACCAGGCTGCGGGTATCTGCCAGGTTCCGGCGGAGGAGTCCGGTGGCCTTGAGCAGGTCATCCTGGGCTGACGGTTCAGGCCAGGAGCGCTGGGTTGCCTCCAGCAGGAGCAGGCTGCTGGCCAGGCCCTGCGTCACGGTGTCGTGGATCTCGCGGGATACGCGCTCGCGCTCGGCCGCAATTCCGGCAGCGCGCTCACTCGCGGCGAGCTGGTCCTGGGCCGTGGAAACGTCCGCCAGCAACTTCCGTTGCACAGCGGCGTCGCGCTCGATCTTGTCGTAGATCAAGGTCAGCAGAACGCCCGCGGCCAGCGGACCCAGCACCATGGCGACATCGGTCCAGTCGCTCAGGCGGAACAGCCCGACGGCGGTGGCGGCAGCCGTTGCGCCGCCGGCAACATACGCGGGCCAGCCGCGGAAAACGCTGCGGCAGAGGAAGAAGATGGCGAACGAGCACCACGCGAAGCTGGGCGCCACGATGACCAGCGCTGCCCAGGCTGCGAGCAGGGCGACCATCCACGGAAGCCACGGGCCGCGGTTCCGCCGGGCCAGGACGGCTGTTGCAGCGTAGAGGGCGCACACGGCCGCGGCCAGCGCGACGGCCCAGAGGTTGTCCGCGGGTGCGTGGCGCATGACGTACCGGACGCCCGAGGCGACCATGAGCACCGCAAAGCCGAGGTGGACCACTACGTCGATGCGGCCATCCAGGTGGCCGTCGAGCAGCGGCTTGGGGGCAGGTGTCATGGGTGGTTCCCGTTCGGTTGAGGGCGCTCTTTCCATGCTAGGTCCCGCACGGTTGCAGGTCTCTCCACCTTTTGGCTGATACCGCCGACGGAAAGGCTGAGCCCGGGACCGGCGGCTGGCCGATGTGGGCGCCGGGTGTTGGCCGGAAGCATGGAGATGTACCCAAGAACGTGCCAAGGAGAACCCATGAAGAAGTCCAACAAGATGATTGCCGCCGCCGCTGCCGGAGTACTGCTGCTCACCGGTGGGATCACGGCTGTGGCCAACGCTGTTGCCCCCGAAGCCGCGCCGGTCGTCGCTGCCGCCAAGGCTCCCGCCGAGGTCACACCCGCTGCAGAGAACGTGGTCGCCCAGAACCGCATTACCGTTGGTGCCTCCAGCAAGGCCGTCTATGCTGCGCTCGCCAAGTGCCAGGCGGACAAGCTTCCGTTCGTGACCGTTGCCTTGGTGGACCGCTTCGGCACCGTCCAGGCACTCCTCCGCGGTGACAACGCCGCCGAACACACCATCGAGGCCGCCAAGCAGAAGGCCTACACCGCCGCTGCGTTCGGCGCCCCCACCAGTGAACTGGCCAAGCGCATCAACGGCAACGGCCCGTCCATCGCCGACCTCCCCGGCACCCTCTTCCTGGCAGGCGGCGTGCCCGTCAAGGTCAACGGCGTCTCCGTGGCAGGCATTGGCGTCGGCGGTGCTCCCGATGGTGCCCTCGATGAAGCCTGCGCAACCGCGGGTGCCGAGGCGCTTGCCGCAGCGGCGAAGTAGCCTTTGGAGATGAAGTCCCCCTCCGGAGTTTTTGAACGGATGCTGCGCTCTTGGACGCGCTCTAAGAGTGTTTCTTGTACAAAAACGCCGGTGGTGGGGGCGGGGCTGCTGCTGATCGCCGGATTCGTGGCCGGCTGCGCCCCGGCTTCGCCTGCGGACCCGGCTGGTTCACCGACGGCCGGTTCGTCAGGCTCGACGGCGGTTTCCTCGCCTTCCGGCCCGGCCACCACTCAAGCAGCCCCCAGCCCAGCCGCAGCGTCGAGCGCCGGTCCCGGGCCGGCGTCGTCGGCTGTTGTGCCACCCAAACTGTCACCGGAGGCTCAAATGGAAACCGACCGGCTCCTGATCCTGGCCGCGAAAGCCAACGATCCTGCGCGGGTCCGTGAGTTGATCGCGGCTGGCGGCAACGTGAACGCGAAGGACGACATCCAGGACTCCGCCTTCCTCTACGCCGGAGCCGAGGGGTTCAACGAAGTCCTGCAGTTGACCTTGCAGGCCGGGGCCGATGTCCGCAGCATCAACCGTTACGGCGGCACTGCCCTGATCCCCGCGAGCGAGCACGGACACACGGACACCGTACGGATCCTGATCGCCGCCGGAGTGCCGGTGGACCACGTCAACAATCTGGGCTGGACCGCCATGCAGGAAGCGATCCTGCTCAACAACGGCGGACCCAAGCAGCAAGACGTGGTCCGGCAGTTGTTGGCCGCCGGAGCCGATCCGGATATCCGCGACCCGCAGGGCCGAACCGCCCTGCAGAACGCGGAGCGGCTCGGCTTTGCGGAGATCGCGGCGCTGATCCGGAACCGCTGACCCCGCCTGCCCTGTCGAACCCAACTGAGTCGCAGTAGAGCGCGTTTTGAGGGGGCGGAGTCAAGGGGTGGGAGCAACGCTGGGGGGTTAGGCCGCTTGTAGCAGCTGGTTAAGCCGGTTGGCTGGGGTTTCGAGGTTGAGGGTGGG
>NZ_JBIVXL010000023.1:0-54717 GCF_044769225.1 Paenarthrobacter sp. NPDC090522 | reverse complement strand
TCCTATAAGGTCATGTCCACCTGGCCGCCGCGTTTACTGCGAGTCGTGTCGCGGCGGACAGATCAATGTCAAGACAAACCCCTCACAGGGCGTCAACCACACTTAGAGCCACGCCGCGACACAACCAATTCCATCATTACTGTCCACACCTTCCACCTCGGACTGGCCCGTACAGCCGCCGGACTGGCCCGGATTCCGCAGGTTTCCGCGGGAACCCAGCAATATCAAGGCCGGGAATCGCGTTCGAGTCCCACCTCGGGCACGGCATAACCCCTCGTCAGAGAGGTCTTTGCTTTTTACTGTGTACAAAGCTGGACAGGTGCCTCTGCCTCGTCGACCTGGATGGTGCCTAGCCGCCGGGTGCGGCCTGTTCAGTTTGGGTGGGGGAGCGGGATCAGTGCCCTGGCGTGTGGGCGCTCCGCTTGCTCTGAGCTGGGGTCATTCTCGTTCCTTCTTACTGTTCTGTCCGGTAGGTCCGGAGTGGCCTACACGTCTTCATGGGCCTAGGGATTAGGTACGACATGACTTCCAGCGATTTCTGTTTCGTCGGTCTCAGACATCGGATCTTCCTCTCCTCACGGCATCGAAGAGTCGCTTTGTCGGGCCAAAGTGGGTGTGTACAGTGTGCGCACTTAAGTCTGTTTTGTTTCTGACCACGGTCTGCTCTCTTTCTTGCCGTCACGTTTTCATTCCGCCCGGCGGATCGGGCAACATGACCTAGACGAAATCCGTGTTGCTCTGCCAGCGCTTCGTCTCGCGCCGGGTGGGCAGTCGCATTCCAACGACGAGGCAACAGGGCTGTGATGCCTCAAGTCCGACGGGCTGTTCGGTTGAGGTCTATGACCTCGGGTGTCTGCGGTCATACAAAGACTCACCAGGCCCTAACCTGACGCCAAACCGCGCAGGAGCTGACGTCAGGTTGGGTACACGTCTTTACAGGAAGCCATCTGGCGACACTGTACATACTTGGCAGCGTCTTGTCGGCCGGCGGAGTCACCACGTTGAAGGCCAGATGTTCCTGATCTGGTTCAGTATGAATGCGTTGTTCCTGAAGTCTGATGCAGTCGGGCCTCCGGCGAGGCGATTCTCCTTGGATTAAATGCCGGAGCCTCCCTTGGCGGTTGCGAGATAAGGGAGGCTCCGGGGCCGCATGGTCCAGCAGGCCGCGCATTCGGTGGCTTTGCCTGTCGGGTGCCGGTCTATGGCGGGAACGCTAGGTGGTCCTCAGATTGAGTGTGTTAGTCCGTCTCGGGTCCGTCGCAGAAATGGCAGTTGTCCTCACATGCGTTGTCGTCGGGGATGGCCGGGTTGCCGGGAGTTGTTGGATGTTTGGGTGCCATGAGTTTTTCGGTTGGGTTGGGCTGGATTCGATGGTGGGTGGCTGTCGCAAAGCCAGGGTTACCGACGTTGGCGGGCACTGGCTGTCACCGAATGTCGGCTTGGTCCTGGGTGCTGCTCGTTGTGGTACGCGTCAGGCATGGGATTTCTTGGTCCGGTGATGTCCGTAGTGGCATCGCTGACATCACGGCTGATGTCCACCAGGTCACGCCGACTTGTCTCGGGGACGATCTTGATCGCGATGAGTGACAGGATCGCACCGACAACGACGTATCCGGCGACGAGGTACCAGCGGGTATTGTCTGGTCCGGCCAGCAGGGCTGCGATGAACGGGGTGAGCCCTGCCGTCACGATCCCGGCGATCTCCCTGGCTCCGGCCACTGCGCTGTAGCGGCTGTGCGCCGGGAACATTTCGGAGAACAGCGCGGGCTGCACGGCACCGACGGGGTTATGTCCGAGGTTGAGCACCAGGATGTAGCCGAGCGTGATGAGCCAGAATGAACCGGTGTTAAGCAAGAGGAAGAAGGGAAAGGCCGTGATTGCGACCATGGCTGAGCCGATGGCGAAGACGGGGCGGCGCCCGATTTTGTCAGAAAGCCAGCCGTAGAAGCAGGTCGCCGGTATCGCGATGACTGCCATGATGAGGATCGAGGCCTGCAACCCTGCGGCATTCACCCCGATTGATTTCGCGTAGGTGATTGCGAAGACCGTCAACAGGAAGTATGGCAGGCCCTCGGAGAAGCGGAGCCCGATCATCAGGATGATGTCGCGCCAGTGGTCGATGAAAAGGGCAGCGATGGAGCCGCGCCGGACCTCGGGCTCTGTGCCGTCGGCTTCCGCGGCTTTGCTCTCTTCAAAGACGGGCGTCTCAACGAGATTGCGCCGCATCCAAAGGCCGGCGATGAGAACAACAATCGATGCCAGGAACGGCAGGCGCCATCCCCAGCTCAGTTGGGCGTCCTGGGGGAGCAGCAGGACCAGTGCGATGGCACCTGCCACGAAAAGTTGTGAGACGAAGCCACCGAGGTTCGGTATTGCGGAGAAGAAGCCTCGGCGGTTTTGCGGAACGGATTCAGAAACGAGCACCATTGAACCGCCCCATTCGCCGCCCATCGCGATGCCTTGAACCACCCGGACGGCGATCAGCAGGATCGGGGCGAGGACGCCGACCATGGCATGCGTGGGGAGCAGGCCGATGACGATTGTGCAGGAACCCATGACCCACAGGGTGAACAGCAGGGCCTTCTTGCGTCCGAAGCGGTCACCGTAGCGGCCGATCAGGAGTCCGCCGAGGGGTCGGACGATGAATCCGATCGCGAAAGTTGCAAGGCTCGCAAGGGTTGCTGCGAATTGGTTTTCCCCTGGAAAGAACAGCGCTGGGAAGAACAAGGACGCCGCCGTCCCGTAGAGCAGGAAATCGTACAGTTCCAGCGTGTTCCCGGCCAGTCCGGAGATGGTCGCTTTCCAGTAGTAGCGGTTGTTCATGGTTGGAGCGGCGCTTGGTGCAGATGCATTCGCCATTGAATGTCCTTTCGGTTCGAGGATGTCGTGAGCGGCTTAGGCGGTCGTGACGACTATCACTTTATCACTTGTAGGTTGTCCGTTAACCGTTAAGTTGATGCCGGGTTTCGGGCCGGGCGCCGTCCAGGTATCCGCTGGCCAGGATTCGTTGGATGCCTTCGGCCAGTGCTTCGTCGCTGGCGGCGAGGGAGAGACGAATGAATCCTGTTGAGGTGCGGCCGAACGCGGGTCCAGGGCCGACCGCGACGCCGTGTTCGCGCAGAAGGGCCAGGGCTATGTCGGTACCGTCCATGCTCGGGTGCTGGCAGTCCAGCCATAGGTAGAACGCTCCGGCCGGGCAGAACATGTTGATGCCCGCTGCTTTGAATTGCGCGACTGCCGCGTCCCGCCGCCTCCGGTAGGCCGAAACCATCATGTCCAGGGGTTCCTGCGTTCCGGTCAGTGCTTCGATGGCCGCGTATTGGGCGGGGGTGTTCACGCAGGCCACGATTGGTTCCTGAAGGCTGACCACGGTTTCGGTCAGTTCGGGCGGGCAGGCCAGATACCCGACCCTCCATCCGGTCATCGCGTAGGTTTTGGAGAACGTGTACACGGAAATGACCCGCTCGTAGTCTGTGACGGCCGCCGTGGAGACAAACGTGTCATCGAAGACGACCTGGTCATAGCACTCATCGGAGATGATCCAGATGCCGCGCCGCCGAGCGAATTCGGCGATCTCTACAAGGAGTTCCCTTGGGAAGACGGTACCGACGGGGTTGGATGGGGAATTGAGCATGAGCACCGTGGTCCGCTCGGTCGTCAGCTGTTCAAGTTCCGCTACGGATGGCAGGAATCCATGCTCGGGGCGCAGGGTGTAGCCGACGGTTTCGGCGTGCATGACCGCGGGGATGCTCATGTAGTTCGGCCAGGCCGGGTCCGGGATGAGAATCTCGTCGCCCGGTTTGACGATTGCCGTCAGGGCAACGAACAGCGCTTCCACGCCCCCGTTGGTGACGACGATGCTCTCGGGCGAAACATCAAAGCCGTTGACCCGCTTGATTTTGTCGGCGAGGGCCTCGCGGAGCGGGGGAATTCCGGCGTTGGACGTATAGCGGGTGTGCCCGGCGAGTGCTGCACGGTGCGCCGCTTCGACAATGTTGGGAGGCGTCGGGAAGTCCGGCTCTCCGATTTCGAGACGGATCAGGTCGGGGTTGTTCAGCGCCAGTGCCTCGTTCATGATGACTCTGATCCCGTTGTGCACGGCGCGGGACGGGGCGGGGAACTGGTTGATTCCGGGGGTGGTCATCGAAGGTGGTCCTCTTATGGTGGGTGGTTTGGAACCTGGAGGTGGTGCTGGCGGGTCTAGGCGAAGCTCTGGTGAAGTTCGCCTATTCCGTGGATCCAGCTCCGGAGGTGCTGTCCGGGCTGGATGAAGCGTTCAGGGGTTCGCCCGGTCCCCACTCCTGAGGGCGTGCCGGTGAAGATCAGGTCTCCGGGATACAGGGTGAGGATCCGGGATAGTCCTGAGACCAGTTCGGGGACGGAGAACAGGAGGTCTGAAGTCCTGGATGCTTGGACCGTTTCGCCGTCCAGTTCAGAGCCGAGGCCGAGATCGTCGCGGTTGTCGAGGTCGTCGGCGGATACAAGCCACGGTCCGGTCGGAGCGAACCCTGGATAGGACTTGCCCAGGCTGAACTGGGGCGAAGGCGGACGCATCTGGGTGATGCGTTCGGAGAGGTCCTGTCCAACCGTCAGGCCGGCGACGTGTTCCCATGCGTTTTCTGGTTGAACGTCGTGCGTGATACGGCCAATGACGACGACCAGCTCCACCTCCCAGTCGGTCTTTCCGGACGGTGGAAGTGCCACCTGCGTGTCGGGTCCGCTCAGCGAGCTCCGGAATTTCGTAAACACCGGAGGGAAGCCCTCCGGTACTCCAAGTCCGACCTCGCGGGCATGTTCTCCATAGTTCATGCCGATCGCAAAGATCTGCCCCGGTTCAGGCGAGGGTGCCTGCAAGTCCTGCCGACGGAAGGGCACGGCGATGAGCCTGGGCGAGGTTCGCACCCATTCGACAAACTCAGGCCACGTCTCAAAGATGTCCGGGAGCCCCGGGCCGAACCGGCCGTTCGAAGCCTGGTGGACATCCGCGCCGGTCTCGTTGGACAGGACAAGGGTTGCCCGGCCCGCTACATTGGCAAGTCGCACTGGTTTGCCGTTCCTTTCTGCTATTTTCCGTCGATGAGCCGGGGGAGCGGGTCGCTGGTGTGGTCGCGGAGGACCTCGGGCAGGGCCTGTTGTGGGAAACCCTGGAAGGACACGGGACGCAGGAACCGCTCGATGGCCGCTGTGCCGACCGATGTCGATGAGCTGATGGTCGATGCCGGGTAGGGGCCGCCATGCTGCTGTGCGTAGGTCACCGAGACGCCAGTGGGCCATTGATTCCACAGCACCCTGCCGGCCTTCTCGGACAGCACTGTGATGAGTTCGTCCACGTTGCAGTCATCCTCGGCTTGGACGGTGGCGGTGAGTTGCCCCTCGAAGACGCCGGCGAGGTCGATGAGCTGTTCTTCGGTGTCGTATTCGATGACCAGAGACGATGGGCCGAAGCATTCGCCGAGCAGTTCGGCCGGGTGGGCCAGGACGTCGTCGATGGTTATCAGATGGATGACCGGAGACGGCGTGTCAGCGAACGGTTCAGCGCCGGCGTTGAGAACTTTCGCCCCGGCTGCCTGGAGTTCCTTCACCGAGTTAAGGTATCCGTGCCGGATTCGATCGTTGAGCAGGGCACCGCCGTCGGGAAGCTGCGCGCCCTGGAGCGCGGCCAGTGTACTGGAGCCTCGCGGAACGGCAAGTGTGCCGGGCTTCGTGCAGAACTGCCCGGACCCCATGGTGAACGAGCCGATGAACTCGGCCGCGATCTGCTCGCCCCGGGTCTGGTCGGCGGCCCGTGTGACAAACACGGGGTTGTTGCTTCCGAGCTCACCATAGAACGGGATGGGGTCAGGTCGTGCGGCGGCCAGGTCGAACAATGCCCGGCCTCCGGGGATTGACCCGGTAAACCCTGCGGCCTTGATCCGGCGGTCCTGGACAACAACACGCCCGGAGTCGGTCCCATAAACGATGCCAAAAGTGCCTTCCGGGGCTCCCACAGCTCCGAGTGCGTCGCTGACTACCCTTGCCGTCTCCGCCGAGAGCAGGGGGTGTCCGCCGTGGGCTTTGACCACCACGGGGCAGCCGGCGGCAAGGGCCGAGGCCGTGTCACCTCCCGCTACGGAAAACGCGAAGGGGAAATTGCTGGCCGAGAACACAACGACCGGCCCCACCGGAACGAGCATTCTTCGCAGGTCCGGCCTGGGCGCGCCCATGGGCCATTCCGGATCGGCATGGTCGATCCGGACGTCCAGGTACTCCCCGGTTCTCACCACGTCGCTGAAGAGACGCAGCTGGAAGGTTGTGCGCTTCAGCTCCGAACGCAGACGAATTTCGGGCAGATTCGTCTCGGCCTGCGCGACGGGCACCAGGGCGTCAGCGGAAGCATCCAGCGCATCGGCGACAGCGTCCAAGTATCCGGCCCGCTGCTGCCGGTCCATCAGCCTCAGCGCCCGTGACGCCTTCTCAGAAGCAGCAAGAACGGATTCCAGTTCTTCCTCACTAGTTGCGTTGACTGTTGTCATTGTGCAGTTCTTCTTCCTTCGGAATGAACGGATGGACTGGACCAATTCCCCGCACCGGCGTTGCATCCGGCCGTGGCCGTATTGATCCGGTACGGGGAGCGGGTGGCTTTGCTGCCGCGCCTGGGTGAGGGGCGTTTTGTCCCTGGCTCTGTCGGCCTTGCGCTAACGCTTGGGCGGAATCACAGTGAGGGCTGGGCCTCTTAGTCCCGCAGGGTTGGTGGGAGGTTAGTGCCCGCTGACGGACAGCAGCTCGCTCACTTCGGCGGTGAATGAGCGGCTCGTCCCCAAGGCTGCCCCGAGCGCAATAAAAAGGAGCGCAACGCCCACCGCGCCTGGGTCCGGGACGCCAACGGCACGGTCTCCGACGTAACTGGAGCGGCCGCGGCGGGCGACCAGGGTGCTGGTGTTCTGGGCTCCCTTGACGGCAGCGGAAACGACGTCGTCGAAATCGTTGAGCGCCGACGAGGCTTTCAGCTGCACGACGGCGGGGGCAAGGGCGTCCACCAGTGTGCGGTCTCCGACCTGGGCCTCCCCGACACGCTGGATCGCGTCGAGGCCGTTCGAGAACCCGGAGGCCAATAGGGCGAGGGAGTCATCCCCAGCGGCGGACTCGGCTGCGGATTCGTTGATCGCGTGGAAGAGCAGCCCAAAGAGCGGTCCACTGGTGCCCCCGACGTCGTCGAGGAAGACATCGACGAGGGCGGACCAGAGAGTTTCACCGTCTGAGTCTTGGTGTTTCTTGATGGTCTGGGCGAGCCCGCCAGCGAGGTTTTCGCCGAAGTCTCCGTCGCCGGAGAGCATGTCGAGGTGGGTCAGGTCTGACTTCGTATCTTTGATGATTTGGTCGAAGTTCAGGACGGACGAGTCCAGTACTTGGGGCAGGTTCATGGCTATTTGTTCACTTTCCATGCGGGGGTATCTGCGGTGGCGGCCCAGTAGTTGATCCAGTCCGGGTCGGTGACCTTTAGCAGGGACAGCGAGAAACCGCGCATGTCCAGTGCCGAGACGTATGTGCCCACGAGTGCGCCGCCGATCCGGACTCCGGCCGCGTCGAGCTGCTTCTTGACCTCGTTATAGATCGCATAAAGTTCAAGATTGGTGGTCGATCCCAGGCCGTTGACAAAGACGACGCACGTTGAGCCGGGTGAGCGGTAGTCCAGGGACGAATTGAGGTCGTTGAGCATCTGGTTGATCAGTGCCGGGAGCGGTTCGCGCTTGCACGTGACCTGGGCACGTTCGCCGTGGATGCCGATGCCGTATTCGATCTGGTCCGCCGGCAGTTCGAAGACGCGCTCACCGGTGTGGATGGAGGTGAGGGCTTCGGAGGCGACCGCAATGCTGCGGCTGTTCGCGGCCACGGCGGTGCCGAGTTTTTGAAGTTCTTCCAGTGAAAGGCCGGTGTCTGCCGCGGCGCCCAGGATTTTCTCCACGAAGACGGTACTGCCGGTGCCGCGCCGCCCGGTCGCGGTTGTTTCGCTCTCGGTGGCCACGTCGTCATCAATGAGGACCCTGGCGACGTTGATTCCTTCGGCGGCGAGCCGCTCGGCGGCGATCCCGAAATTGATGCGGTCACCGGTGTAGTTCTTTACGATGTGCAGGACTCCGTCTTCGCAGGCCGCCGCTTTGGAGGCCTCGTAGACTTGCCGGTTGTGGGGGGATGCGAAGACCTTGCCGGGCGCGGCGGCGTCGAGCATGCCTTCGCCGATGAAACCTGCGTGCATTGGTTCATGTCCGGAGCCTCCGCCGGACACCAGCCCGACGCGCCGCTGTGGGTTGCTCCGGCGTCCTTTGACGTAGAGCGGTGAAGTTACGACTTCACAATATGCCTCATGAACGGCAGCGAATCCCTCCAAGGAGGCTTCCACCGCCCCGGCGGGGTCTGCGAAAAAGTAGTTGGTCATGTGCCAAGACTCCTGATGAATGGTGGTCCGGGTGGTGCCGCGCTGGGCTGCCCGGCTTGTATGGATTGCAGTTAGCTTTCGCCTCTGAGCCTTTGCAGGAAGCGTTGGCTGCGTTCGTGCTTCGGGTTGGCGAAGAATTCAGTCGGCGCTTCGTCTTCGACGATGGAGCCTCCGTCCATGAAGATGATCCGGTCCGCGGCTTGGCGGGCGAAGCTCATCTCGTGGGTCACCACGATCATGGTCATGCCTTCTCTGGCGAGGTCGAGCATGACGCCAAGGACGTCTCCGACCAACTCAGGATCCAGCGCGGAGGTGGGTTCATCGAAGAGCATCACGGATGGCTTGGTAGCGAGAGCGCGGGCGATGGCCACCCGCTGTTGCTGGCCGCCGGAAAGCTG
This sequence comes from Paenarthrobacter sp. NPDC090522, assembly GCF_044769225.1. NCBI lineage: Bacteria > Bacillati > Actinomycetota > Actinomycetes > Micrococcales > Micrococcaceae > Paenarthrobacter > Paenarthrobacter sp. NPDC090522. Next base: position 45,906 of record NZ_JBIVXL010000023.1, on the reverse strand, counting down.
TGCCGGGTACTTGTGCGCGTGTTCGGACAGGCCGACTTTCGCGAGGAGGGCCGTTGCTTCCTTGTAGGCTTCTTTTTTGTTCTTTCTCAGGACCTGGATGGGTGCTTCGACGATGTTTTCGATTGCGGTCAGGTGCGCGAAGAGATTGAACCTCTGGAAGACCATACCGATGGGAATTCGCTGCTTGGCCGCGGCCGTCGCGGTGAGCTCTCGGTGCTTTCCGCGGTAGGGTTCGTAACCGATGAGTTCGTCACCGACCCAGATCTCACCCGCATCGATGGTTTCGAGGTGGTTGATCATCCGCAGGAGTGTGCTCTTGCCGGTTCCTGATGGGCCCAGCAGGCAGACCACCTGGCCCTTGTAGACGTCCAGATCGATACCGTTCAGGACGGTGTGGTGGGCGTATCGCTTGATGACGCCGCGCACAGAGACCAGCGGTTCTTCCTTGCCGTCTGGGGAGACCTGGTTGTTGTTGCTCTGTTCGGAAATCTGCTGGTCCATTTCAGTTCCTTCCCGTACCTGCGATGCGTCCGATGGGCAGGCTGATTGCTCTCTTGAAGATCTTCATCCCGGTTTGCCCGGGTGTCATCGCCACGCTGGCGTTGAATTTCTTCTCCAGGAAGTACTGCCCCACGCTGAAGGCGCTGACGGCGACCATGTACCAGAATGTTGCAGCGATCAGGGTTTCCATCACTTCCAGGTTGATCGCGGCCGTGTTCTGCGCGATATACAACAGCTCGGGGTATGTGACGGTGGCCGCCAGCGAGGTGGCCTTGAGCATGTTGATGAACTCGTTGCCTGTCGGAGGAATGATGGTGCGCATGGATTGCGGCAGGATAATCCTGCGCAACGACATCAGAGGCGGCATGCCCAGGGCCGAGGCGGCCTCGAGCTGTCCGCGGTCAACGCTGCGCAGGCCGGCGCGGATGATTTCTGCCATGTACGCGGCTTCGTGGAGTGCGAGTCCGAGCAGTGCTGCCAGGAACGGGGTGAAGACTTCGTTCGCCGATTGGTCGAAGAAGACGATGTCCGTTCCGGGGATGCCGATGGTGATTCGGCTGAAAACCAAGGCGATGTTGTACCAGAGCAGGATCTGCAGCAGCAGGGGTACACCCCGGAAGAACCACACGTAGAACTTGCCGGTGAGCGAAGCGACCGGGTTCTTGGAATCCTGCATGACCGCCACGATCAGTCCAAGCACGACCGCGCCAACGAGGGAGACGACGGCAAGCACGATGACCCGGCCGAGTGCGGCTATGAACTCGGGATCCACGATGTACCCCGCTACCGCGGGCCAGGAGATCTTCGCCTGGGCCATCGAGAACACGAACGCGACGAGCAGGACGAGAATCAGCGCCCCTGAAATCCATCGGCCGAGAGGGAAACGACGTACCGTTTCCCTCGGCTCATCAGATCTGCGGCGAGGTGCAACTGTCACGGTTTCATGACTGTTCATGGGGAAAGGCTCCTTCTGGACATCGACATGAGGCTATTTGCCGCCGTTGAGGGTCGCTTGGGCACGCGCGCCGTTCTCAACGCCCCAGGCGGTCAGGATTTTCTTGTAGGTGCCGTCGTCGATCAGTTCCTGCAAAGCGGCCTTCACGGCATCCCGGAGCTCGGAGTTGGACTTGTTGAATCCCATGCCGTAGGGGGCGGGTTCGATTGCTTCCTTGAGCTTCACGGACTCGAAGTCGTTGCCGCCTCCACTGGTCGCGGCGATGAAAGCCGCGCCGGGGGTGTCGTTCAGGACAACGTCCAGGCGCCCGGTCTTCAGGCTGTTCAGACGCTGCTGGTTCTCCTCCACGATCGTGATGTTCATCGGCTTGTCGCTCGGGCAGATTTCCGGGCTGGTGCGCTGTGCCCAGGCAAGCTGGGAAGAACCCGGACCGGCGGAGACCTTCTTGCCGCAAAGGTCCTGGGGCCCTTGAATGTTGCCCGGATTGTTGTGCTGGACAATGAAGGCGATCCCGGCATCGTAGTAATCGATGAAGTCGATCTGCTTCTGCCGTGTGCTGTTGTCGTTCATCTGCGAGATCACCAGATCAATGCGGTTGGTCGAAACACTGGTGATCAGCGTCGAGAAGTCCGCGTTGCTGACCGTTGCCGTGGTGCCCAGCTTCTTTGCGATGGCATTGATCAGGTCGACTTCGAACCCGACGGGTGTCTTCCGGTCATCGGCGAGGTAGGTGCCTGGCGGCGCTGTCAGGTCGGAGCCGACTTTGATCCCGCTCTTGTAGTTCTCGGGCACCTTGGATACAAGGTCCGTGCTCGGCTGGACGCCATCAAGGATCTGGGCGACACCAGAACCAAGGCCCTGTACTGCACCCGACGTCGTTGACGGGTTGTTCTGGGTTGCCGGGGCGCTCTGGGAACAGCCGACGGCGGCAAGCGCCATGCCGGAAACCAGCAGCGCGGATGCACAACGGAGTTTTGCATTCATGATTTGGAGTCTCCTTTGGTACTAACGGTGTCTTGCAATGTGGGGGAGGGATGAAGGGGAAGACGAAAGATAGTCCAGGACACGGCCAAGCCCTGTCTTGATTACTGCTGTGTCGGCAGCGAACGAGATACGCAGGAACTGGTCACCGTTGGCCCCGAAAGCAGTGCCGGGTGCCACGGCCACGGAGACCTCGCGGAGCAGCTCCAACGCGATATCGCCGCTGTGTACATCAGGGATACCGGTGTCGAGCCATAGGTAGAACGCACTGTCGGGAACACACGCGGCGCTTCTGCCGTGTTCGGCGAGGATACTCAGGCACAGATCGCGTCGTCGGGCATATTCATCCCTCATTTCGCGTATGCAGTCCTGCGGTCCGTCGAGCGCGGCGATGGCTGCGGCCTGGGCCACGGAACTGACCGAGCTAATCAGGGGTTCGTGCATGCGGGCGAACGTGGGAGCTGTAGATTTCGGAACGACGATGTATCCGATTCGCCAGCCGGTCATCGCGTAGGTCTTGGAGAAGCTGAATACCGAGATGATCTTGTCGGTGATTCCCAGGGCTGCGGGAGACACGGAAGGGACGCCGAAGGTGATCTCGTCGTAGCATTCGTCCGATATGACCCACAGGTCGTGCCGGTTCGCGAACTCGAGCAGTTCGCGCAAGTGCGCTTCCGGTATGACACGACCGATCGGGTTGGACGGGGAATTGATCAGGATGGCCTTGGTACGGGCGGTAACGAGGCTTTCCAGCTCTTCGATGCTTGGTAGGAAGTCATTCTCTCCGCTCAGCGAGTAGCCGACGGGTTTGGAATGGGCGAGATGGACCATGGTCGCGAAGTTGGACCAGCCGGGATCCGGTATCAGAACCTCGTCGCCCGGGTTGCAGATCGTGGTGAACGATACATAGAGACCCTCGGCGGCGCCGACGGTGACGAGGACCTGATCGGCCCCGGCGTGGATGCGGTTGACGCGTTTCAGTTTTTCAACGATCCGTTCCCTCAATCCGGGAACCCCGACCGCAGGAGAGTACTTTGTCCATCCGTCGCGAAGGGCTTGTGCTGCGGCTTCGACGATGTGTTCGGGGGTTTGAAAACCGGGTTCGCCCACTTCCAGGTGGGCGACGTCGCTAAAGTTCGCTGAGGCTTCAACGATCGCCCGGATGCCGGACCTCGGGGCGCTCAGTGCGATTGTCGAAAAACTAGGGTCAGTGGTCATGGTTGCTTTTCAGGTTTCTCTTCAATGATGTGGTGCGGCGCGGTGTGCGGGAGGGGCAACCTGCCGGGCCGTCAAGCCCGGCAGGCTGACCCTCTCGTGGCTAGAACAGCTGAGTTTTGCCCAGCGCGTTCGCGATGGCAGCCCGTGTCGTTTCATCGACCGGGCTCGCAGGGCTCCTGGAGAAGCCGCTCTCGACGCCGTGCTGATGCAGGGCTTCCTTGATGCGGGACGGGAATTGCGGACCGATGATCTGCATCCAGACTTCGTGCATCTGGTCCTGTATGCGCAGCGCTTCCTCGTGCTTTCCGGCCTCGTTCAGGTTCCAGAGCTGCACCGACAGCTCGGGGTAAAGCGCCAGGATCGCCGAAATCGCGCCGTCGGCACCAACAGAGAAGCAGGAGTACAGCATCTCGTCGGTGGCGGCGTAGACGAGGGCTTCACGATCGACCAGGCGCATGGCGTAGAGGGCTTGGATTCCCCCGACGCTCTGCTTGACGCCGACAACGTTGGGTATGGTTTCGCGCATGCGCTTGAACAGTTCCGGAGAAATGGTGTTCTGCGGCACGACGTTGTAGATGATGATCGGGAGTCCGACTTCCTCCGAGATTTTCGAATAGAAGTCGATGTTGCCCTCGTCGTTGGGCACCAGCACGTTGTAGAACACGGGTGTGATCATGAGCGCGTCCGCGCCGGAGTCACGTGCGGCCTTGGCGGTCTGCAGCGCAGCCTGCGTGGACGAACGGATCACACCTGCCACTACCGGCCTGTCGCCGGCTTTCTGCTTGGCCAGCGCGACCATTCGTGACAGTTCCGAGTCTGTCAGTGCCGCGCCCTCGCCCGTGCTGCCGCCCGGGCTCACGCCATGGACACCGGCGGCAAGGAGCCGGTCCACATGCTGCTCGTAGAGAGCAAAATCCACTTCGTCGTGCTCGGTAAAGGGGGTGATTACCGGAGAGATGATTCCTTTAAGATTCATATCTTTGCCTATCTAAAGAAGGGAGCGCGTCCGAACGATCAGATGAAGTCGCCGTCTTGAAGGGCGGTGCGGATCGCTTCCTTCTGAGTCTCATCCGGGGCAAGAATCGGTCCACGGGAGACGCCGACTTCACGGCCGAGCAGGCCGATGGCGTACTTCGCCTTTGCGGTCATGTTGTTGCCCTCGAGAGTGCGCCACACGGGGAGCAGTCGGTCGTGGATCTTCTTGGCCTTCTCATGCTCGCCGTCTTGCACGGCTTCGAAGAGTTCCTGCGTCAGCGCTGGGAACACGGCGCAGAGGCAGGAAACAACACCGTCGACGCCCAGGACGAACGTCGGGTAAAGCAGGTCATCGATGCCGGTCGTGATAGGGACACGGTTGTGCAGCGCGGCCATCATGTCGGCGACCTTGTGCATGTCGCCACCGCTCTGCTTGACGCCAAGTACCCATGGGGCGTCGTCGATGATGCGGCTCATGGCGTGAACGTCGATGTCGACCCAGGGAACTACGTTGTAGATGAGCAGGGGGAGTTCAACGGCCTCGCCAACCTGCTTGAAGTGCTGGACCAGGCCTTCGACCGAGGGGGCCCAGAGGTAGTGGGGAGGTGTGATCTGCAGCGACTTCGCTCCGCCGCGCTTGGCGGCCAGGCCCTTCTGGATGGTCTCGTGGGTGGTGTCAGCGATGACGCCGCCGATCACGTGGATGTCCGGGCCGACCGCGTTCACGACGGTTTCGACGATGCTGAAAATCTCCTCGGCGGTGAGGCCCTGGCCCTCGCCGGTGCTGCCCGTGACGCAGATCGAGTGCACGCCGGTGCTGGCGATGTACTTTGCTTCCAGGGCCAGGAGATCGTGATCGATCTCCTCGGTGCCTTCCTTGAAGGGAGTCACCATCGGGGGGATAACACCCCGAAGGTTTAACTGGGTTCCGTTGAATTCCTTGGAGAATGCCACTCTGTTGTGCCTTTCTGTGTTGCTTCTAAGTTCGGTGCAAATGCGCAGCTTCGGATACTGGAAATCGCCGAAGCAGGGTGACAGGACGTGCCATCCGCCGCTGTGAATCCGCCCCAGCCGTTCGAGTCTTAGTTGTTGCTCGAATGAGGCGTCATCTGTGCGTTTCCAACCTTGATGCGAAGTTCCGGAGCTCATTGGTTAGTGCTTCGGACATCTGGACTTTCCGATGTGGAGTACTTCCGGCCGGGCCGGACGCAACCGACTTCCCGCTGCTTGTCGTGGGAGGGGTTCCGCCTCTGGAAAGGCCGTTCGATCTAGGCGTCCAGCGCCGCGATTTCGTTGCGCTGTCGAGACAATGTTAGGTCGGTTGTCGGTTGTCCGTCAAGTGACTTGACCCACAAAGTTGCTCGGGTTGTCTGTTGTCCGTTTAGTTGTATTTTCCAGCGTAGAATCTACCCAGGGGTTCCCTTCCATCACTGCCCTCAGAATTCGGCGGGTGGTCCGCAGTGGAGGGCTCGGTAATGCCCAAGTCAGGAGCAGGGCATCCGCTGAATGCCATCGTCGCTTGCTGGCAATAAAGCGACGGCGGGGGACCGGAGGAGCCGCTAACCTGGGGTTTCGGGGTACTTCCGTTCGCTTAAGGGCGAAAACGTCCCGTTCCGTCGGGGCGCTATCATGATTCAGTTGGGACGGAGATAGAACATGGTGAAACGAAGTCGGCCACGCATCGTGGATGAGGTCTTGCCGGTGCTTCGAAATCGAGCACTGGAACTCGACGTGGGGCAGCAGATGCCGACTGAGTCCCAGATCGTGACGGAGTATGGCGTAAGCCGCCAGACAGCCCGCGAAGCCTTGGCCGCTCTCCGGGCCGAAGGGCACATTGAGATCAAACACGGGCTGGGTGCTTTCGTCACCGACAAAGCGGCGACCGACAGGATCCGCTTCCAGGACTGGTTCCGGGGCAATCAGTTCGAGATCTCGGAACTCCTCGAAATGCGGGCCGCCATCGAACCATTCGTTGCCGAACTTGCCGCCGAGCGCATCACTGACGAACAGTTGGCCAGACTTCGCGAAAGCGTCGAGGGCTTCGAGGCGATCCTGCTGGCCGGCGACGTTGAAGCCAAAGTAGCGGCAGACGAGAACTTTCACGGCATCATCATGGAAGCAAGCCGCAACAATGGCCTGAGCGTCTTCTATGACACATTCATCCCCAGCCTGCGTAACTACCGTGGCCACGTTTTCGCACCCCCCGCCGATCCATTACTCGCGCTGCCTCACCATCAGCGCATTTATGAGGCGATCGCTGAACACGACGCCGAACGTGCCGGCAAGTACATGCGCGACCACATCGACCATTCCAAGCTGGATGTACAGCGGCTCGCCGACCTGGACCGCCAGTCCGCCTAGGCCGGACGGTCCACAGACTGTCCGTGCAAGGGCAGCCCAGAGTAATTGACGGCAAAGATCGCCGGTTGGTCTCGCTCCCGGGTCAGGCGTATGCGGCGAGGGCGGACGCGGCGGCAAGGGTCGTCTGAGCTGTATTAGGTTATGAGCCTTGTGAGTTCCATCGCCTCGGCCGCCTTTTTGCCAATCGGATCGTGGCTGTTGTGATGGCGTTGCTGGCGTTCATAACGGAAGGTCTGGATGCTAAACCAGACATCCACAGCGACTAGTGATCTGGAAGGTCAGGTTCCAGAGGTGCTGGCGGCTTGGCTGGTGGCGGGTCCCAAAGCCGCCAAATACTTGATGGCACTCCACGATGGCGCAACCAGCTGGCATCCATGCCGGTGCCGGGCGGCGAACGACGGCCGGCGCTTCGATCCTGCGCGAAATACGGCGGGGCCGTCGCAGGACAGACATGCCAATTCCTGTCGGACTAATTCTTGCTGCTCTGGGAGAAGTTCCGCGAATTCTCCGGCAGTCCATTCCCTGGAATCCGACATGTTCTTGACTATGTACACAGTGTCTTCACCTTGCTGAGGTTTGGGAATGACGACGGGGCATTGCCGGTGCGCTCTTTGCTCCCTTCTTCAGCCAATGGCTCCGAAGGGAATTGTCCCGCAAAAGCCGTCCGAGCCGGCATCGATTGAAGCGATGCCCTCATTGGAGACCGGCTCGGCGATGTAGGGCGACGCAGCCTTTTTACAGCAGCGTGCAGGTTACGGAGGCCGCAGCGGCTGGTGGGCCCCTCAGGGGGCGTAGCGCAGGTAGTTGTCTTCAAAAGAAAGCCGATAATTTCTTGCCGTCCGGGTCTACTGCCCTGGGCCGGTTTGAGCGGGCAGACAGGGTGTCGCAAGATGCCTAAGGCGTCAATGATTCACTAGCGTTGCAGGTGCCGGTATCGGTACCGACACCTGCAACGGAGAGTCGGCCTCGACGCCGGTACGGCCGTGCCAACGGCCCGTGCTTTACGGCATGTCGATATTCGCCCTTGCTTTGTCCTGCCGATGCAGGGTGTCGGTGTCGCGGTGTGGCGGTGCAGCCAAGTGTTGCGGAGCCTGTGCGGCTCGGGGTTCAGGACTTAGAGCTGGGTCGCCCGGGAATGTGGCTGAGGATGGACTTGGTGAAGCCGCCGTCGACGCAGATGTCTTGCCCGGTCACGTAGCCCGCCAGGGGGCTGATGAGGAACTCGATCACGTTTGCAATGTCGATGGGATCTCCAATTCGTGCCAAGGGGATGATGTCTTCCCTTGCCTTTTTGATGTGGGGATCGGCGTACATTTTCTCAGTCATCGGTGTGTGCGTCATGCCGGGGGAGACCACGTTGACGCGGATTCCTTCTGGTGCCCATTCCAGCGCGAGTGTTTGGGCCAGCATTGTCACCGCGGCTTTGCTGGGGCTGTAAGCACCTGATCCAGCATGAGGTACCTGACCAGACATGGACGAGGTGAAGCAGGCGGCGCCGCGGCTCTGCCTCAGGTGCGGGTGGCTGGCTTTAGCCAGTAGCCACGCGCCGCGAAGGTTGACGGAGAACATCTCGTCCCAGTCTTCGAGGGTCACATCGCAGATGGCGCCAGGGTTTGCGATCCCCGCGTTTGCAACGAGGGCGTCCAACCCGCCAAATTCGGCCACGGCAGCGTCGACCAACTTACCTGGCACCTCCGGGTCACCGATGGTGCCCGTCAACGCGATAGCGGTACCGCCCATTGACTGGATTGCACGAACGACTTGCTCCTGGTTGCCGTCCGACTCGCTTCCTGCCACTGCGATCATCGGGTGCACGCCGCGGGCCAGAGCCGCCTCTGCGATTCTCAGGCAGGTCGCTGCTCCGATGCCCCTACTTCCGCCACTAACCAAAGCTCTCATCGTAAATACTCCTTTATCTGTGGTTCACATGCGGAATTGCTGGTGCAAGGATCCCGAAGGATCCGGACATGCCTCGTGCATTGGCATGAATCTATTGGCAACCTGAACTATCTATAGTCTTGCCTGCAGGGTCGTGTTCGGGGAGGCCGGGCTAGTGTGCCAGGTCCCAGCCCTGATCTTTGAGGTTGTGCATGGCTTTCTTGAATTCCTGGAGGGGGTTCTCCTCGCGGATGATCTCGAGAACAACGTTGCTGACCCCGCACGTTTCCTTGACAGCTTTTCCGAGCCCGTTCCAATCGATCACTCCGGTGCCGATGGGGTCATGGCCCCAGGTGTCAGTGCCCGTATCGGAAATGTGTACCAACCCAATGGATTCGTGATGAGTGAGCAGGGCTTCGACGGGATCCTCGCCGATGTAGGCTGCGTTCGCGACGTCGTACACGATCTTGACTGAGTCGTCGTTGATCGTACTGACGACTCCTGCCAGGTCATGGATGGTGGGCGTGAAGCAGTAGGGGGTGTTTTCGAAGAGGAGCCGCGTGCCGGCCTGTTTGGCCAGTGGAATGAGGCTTTCGAGGCTCTCGTGCATCCACCCGTGGACCTTGTCGAGAGCTGGTGAGATCATCGGGCGACGGGTGCCGGGGGAGATCACGACCTCGGAGACACCCCAGGCTTCGGCCAGGTCGATCACTGATGTGATGTGCTCGATGCTCTTTCGGCGCATACTGGCGCCGGGACTGGCCAGGTTGATGTCGTAGCCGCCGGCGTTCAGTGACCTGATGTTGGCGCCGTATTCATTGAGACGGGCGTGGATTGCGGTGCGTTCGGGGGCGGAGATTTCGTCCGGCCAGCAATGTGGAGAGCTGACTGGAACTTCGAAGGTTTTGTACCCGTTCTCGACCAACTCCGCGATCGCGTCAATTGCTGTGGCTGACCATAGGTAGGAAAACGTATTAATAATCATTTGGTTCACTTGGGGATCCTCTCGGTTCTGCACCAATGTCGGAAAAGTTCTTTGCTTCACCGTGCACGGTGAATGTTGATTCCGTTACGGGATTTGCACTCACGGGCCAAGGCGGTCCGACCAGGACGTAAGGTCCGTGTTCCGGAGATGTCTTGTCGGGACGCCTGATGTCCGGGCGCGGTGTGCCTAGTGGGAACGCTTGGCCTCATCCGCGGCCGACGGAGTGCTCGAAAGCAGGTTCTCGCCCTCAAGTACCTCCGGGTCAGCCAGTGCCACGGTGTGACGGTTACCGCGACTGCCGGTCTCCGGCAGCGTGAAGTAGACAACCAGGCAGAGGGCGACGACGACGATCATGTAGACCGCTACCAGCATCGGCTGTCCGGCTCCGACGAAGGCGGTGGCGATCAGCGGTGCGGTACCACCGAAGACGGCAATGACGATCTGGTGCGCGAAGCCGATGCCAGATACCCGGATGGAGGCGGGGAACAGCTCGGCCTGGATGGTGGGATAGACCGACTGCCAGATACCGAGAACGACCCACCCGGACGCCGAGACCAGAACGTATACCCAGAAGCCAGGCTGGTTCAGGAGCAGAAGCAGCGGGTAGAAGAGAACGATCATGCCGATAGCGCCGATGATCGGGAAGATCTTGCGGCGGCCAAGCCGATCGGAGAGGGCGCCGCAGGCCGGCACGATGATCACGAGCAGGGCAAGTCCGATAACGCTCCCGGCCAGGGTGGAGGACAGATCGCGGCCGCTCGTCAGCTTGGCGTAGGTGGGGAGGAAAGTCGCCCAGGTGTAGTAGGCCACGGCCGGGGCAGAGAGGGCTGCTGCCTGCAGCAGCGCTTTCGGGTGTTCGCGAAGCAGGTCCATCAGGCGGGCCGCGGAGGACTTCTGATCGGTGATGGCCTCTGCCTCGAACTCAGGGGTCTCTTCTGCACGTGCCCTGAGGATGAGGCCGACGATGCCAAGGATGCCTCCCACGACGAAGGGGATACGCCATCCCCAGGCGGCGAGGTCGGTGGTCGAGAAGGATGATGTCACCATGGCTGCGGCGCCGGTCGCTGCGAGGGTTGCAAGTCCGCTCGCCATGTTGGTGAAGGAACCGAACAGGCCCCTCCGGTTCGCTGGGGCGTGTTCGACCATGAACGCGATGGCGCTCTGGCCCTCGCTGCCGGCGGAGATGCCTTGGATGATGCGTGCAACCAGGAAGAGAACGGGCGCAGCGTAGCCGATGGTCGCAAAGGAAGGCGTCAGACCGATGATCAGCGAGCCGAGCGCCATCCCGGACACGGACAGCGTCAGGATGAGCCTCCGGCCGAAACGGTCGGCCAGTGGAGAGATGATGATGCCGCTGAGCGGGCGTACGACAAACCCGACAGCATAGGTGAGCAGTGCTGCGATGAGCGAGGCGAACGGGGAATCACTTGGAAAAATCTGTGATGAGAACACCGCTGCCAGAAGCCCGTAGATGTACCAGTCGTACCACTCCACGAAGTGACCGATCGTACCGGCGACAACGTTGTGGCGTCTACGGCCGGGCGCCTTGAGATGATCGGAAGGGCCCGGACTGCGGAGGGCGTCTTGTGAGGTCTTCATTGAACTCTCCATATATTTTCAGGGTGTGTTGCGGGGGAGGGATAGTCCGCACACCAGGAAACGGTGTGCGGGTCACGCCCGGCCTTGAAGGCCGGCGAGCGGGTAACCGACTGCCAGGACCTGCAGTCGGACCAACGCTGAGGGCGCCGCCTGACGTGGAGTCGGAAAGGAGCTTATCCAACCTCCCAAATTCATTATGAGATCGGTTGCTGAGATCGGTTGCAAGCAACGATACGGATGAACTGTGATCCTTGTCAACGTCAGCAGGCTGGTCTAGGCCGGATTTTCAGAATGGGCCGTGATTTGGGGGGCATGCGGCCTTTGCGAGGCGCCGAGGCGGTCCTGTGGCCCAATTTCGTGAGGGCTGAAGCCGTGCCGGAGGTCAGCTCTCAGGGGGTGGGGAAGGGTGCCTCGTTGTTGTAGTCCTGATAATCCACTCCGGACCAGGCGCATTCCAGGCTGCCGTATACGGACCAGTACTCTTCCCAGTGCGCAAGCTTCCACTGGTCCCGTTCCAGCCCGCGGTGAATGAGCCGTGTGCGCAGAACATCTTGAGGCACCCGGACCCGTACTACCGTGATCTCGGGCGAGGGCCACTGGAATTCTTCTGCCGCGCGGGTCAAGTAGTCCGGTACACCGAAATAGGCTCCAAACGGGGCGTCAAGGACTACAGACCGGCCCAGGCGCAGATTCATCCCCGCCACGTCCATGAGGGTCTCGTACTCAAGGGGCAGCAGGTTCTCGCGGTAATAGTCGTTGGACTCTCGGTCGGTGGGATCGTGCCCGGTGGCGGCGAGTGTGAATTCGATGAATCGGCCTGTGACCCGGTCCTTGTCCAGGTATGCAGCCTCATGCTCTTGGGCGGTTCGCTGCGCGACGGTTGTTTTTCCTGAACCTGCCGGTCCGATAACGATGAAGACGCGCGGGGGCATTACTTGCGCGCCTCTGCCACGGCTGAGAGAAACGCCCTGGCTGCTTCGCTGACGCGGTTGAAGTCGCCGTCGGGCTGCCAGGCCTTTGTCACGTAGCTGCCAACGCCGACGCCCGCGACGCCGGCGGCGAACCATTCGCCAACGTTCTCCAGGGTTACACCACCGGCGGGCATGATCGGCAGATGTGCAAGCGGAGCCAGTACGGACTTTGCGTAGGCTACGCCGCCGGCCTCGGTTGGAAAGAGCTTGAGGATGTCGGCGCCGGCTTCGGCAGACTCAACGAGCTCGGTTGGCGTGTAGGCGCCGCTGATGGTTGGTACTTGGTACCGGTTGGCGGTGCGGATCATCGCGGAATTGAGTTGGGGGCTGACGAGGAACTGGGCGCCGGCGCGGATGCACTCGTAGGCGGAGTGTTCATCCAGCGCGGTTCCGGCGCCAACGGCGACGCCGTCTGGCCCGTGCTTGGCGGCGAGCCGGCGGATGACGTCAACGGCACCGGGAATGGAAAGAGTAATCTCAAGCGCCCGGAACCCTCCTTCGATGGCTGCTTCAGCAACACGCTCGGCAAGCTCTGCGCTCTCCAGTCGCACGATGAGGACGGCCCCGGACTCGTCGATGGTTTGCAGGGTGCGAAGTTTCTTGTTCATGTTTGTCCTCTGTCCGGCCGGCACTGCGGGGTTTCCCGAAGCATCCGGCCTGGTTGGTGTTTACGGTGTCGTTGACAAACTCTCCCACCATCCATAGTGTTATTGCAACCGATCTCAGCAACCGATCTCATACAAGGGGGTATTGCGGTTGACTCACGTACGCACAATCATTCTGGGCGCTTCCCACTGGCATGTTCCGCTCTGCGCGCAGGCCATGGCCGAAGAGCATGACGTGGTAGGCGTCGGTGACGACGACGTATCCCGCGTGCAGGTGCAGCGGCTGGCCGAAATCTGGGGCGCGCCGGTCGACGCCGATTGGCGGAAGCTGGTTGATCTTCCCGATGTTGGACTTGCCTATGTTTTTGGTCCCCATGAGGGAATGGCCGAAAAGTGTCTTGCCCTGATCGAGCGGGGTATCCCGTTCGTCGTCGAAAAGCCCGTGGGCGTTTCACTCGAGGAGCTCTCCACCGTGCGGCAGGCAGCCGAGGCAGCCGGCGTGCCGGCAACGGTGCCCCTGGTCCAGCGTGGCGGGCCCACGGATCTATGGCTTGCCAAAGCGGGCCGGCCCACGTACCAGCGAGCCTCGTTCATTGCCGGCCCACCGTCCCGGTACCTGGACAACGCCAATCCGTGGATGCTTGACCCGGTCAAAGCCGGTGGGGGTTGCCTGGCCAACCTGGCCCCGCATTTTGTCGACCTGTTCCTTCGGGGGACCGGTGAGTCAGCAGCCCATGTGAACTCCCGGCTCTCATCGGTCCTTCACAACCAGGCGGTTGAGGATCATGCAAGCCTCATCATCACGACACCGGAAGGGCGTGAAGCCATCGTTGAGGTGGGTTACGCCTTCCCCGGGTCGCCGCTGAAGCGCTACTGCAGCTTCACCTCGGTGGGTGAGTCAGGATTCGCCACGGTGGATTCGGATGGCACGGCCACTTTCACGGCACTGGACGGAACCACGGAAGTCGACAAGCTCAACGTCGACAGCGACCCGCTCTACGACCCCTTCGTTCGGAACGTCGCCCGGACGCTGGATGATGGATTCCGGGGCCTGACTACACTGGCCCAGCTCGAAGAGGTCATGCGCCCCATCTGGAGGGCCTATGACGACCAGCACGGAGGAAAAGAACATGCCTGACTTGAGTATCGACGTCGTCGCGAAAGCTGCCGGGGTCCATCGGTCAACGGTCTCGCGGGCGTTTTCACGCCCCGAGGCGGTCAAGAGTGAAACACGCGAGCACATCCTCCGGGTCGCAGAGGGGCTCGGCTACACCATGAGTCCACTGGCCCAGGCGCTTCGTCGAAAAACCAGCAACATCATTCCCCTGATCGTCCCGGACATCACGAATCCGTTCTTTGCCGAACTTGCCAAAGCGATGACCCAGGCAGCTGACGAGCGCGGCTACCAGCTGATGCTCTGCGTCACCAACGGGGACCCGGCCAAGACGGACGGATATTTCACCGCCATGCAAGCCATGTACGCGCCCTTCGGGATCGTGGCACCCTCAACGAAGGTAGACACCGAAGCCCTTAAACGCTTCGACTTCGGACACAAGGTCGTAGTTATAGACAGAGTCGAGGGCGACGATTCCGTCCCTACAGTCACGGTAGACAGCCGCCAAGGAATCCTGCTCGCCCTTGAACACCTGCACGGCCTGGGCCACACGTCCATCGGCTACGTATCCGGCATCGCAGGTACACACACCGCCCAAGACCGGATGGACGCCTACCTCGAACTCACGGCCCAGCATGGCGACACACCCCTGGTCCTGGACAGCGGCTCGGACCTCGATGCGGGCACGCGTGCCGCCGAGCATTTCCTGGAAATGGAACATCCTCCAACGGCCATCATCGCAGCCAACGACATGGTGGCTTTCGCAGTGATGTCGGCGCTTGGCCAGCGCGGTGTGCGCGTGCCGGACGACGTCTCCGTCATTGGGTTCGATGGACTCGCGCTGGGTGCCCGGTTCAACCCCCCGCTGACCACGATTCGCCAGCCGATCGCCGACATGGGACACCTGGCCATCGAACTGGCTGAAAAGCAGAACATCGACGGTTCTGTGGACCATATCGTTCTCGAACCTGAGCTCCTGGTCCGCGGCTCCACCTCAGGACCGCGCAAGTGAGCGGGGGACAGGACTCGACCCTTCGACGTTTGCCCGGGCTCCGACACACAGACCACGTCGGCCTGACGGTACCAAACCTTGAAGAGGGCGTCCGCTTCTTCGTCGACGTCCTCGGCGCCGAAGAGCTGTACCGCTCCGAGCGCGGACCAGACGACGAATTCATGCCAACGAACTTCGACGTCCCGGCAGATGCGAAGCTCACACTTGCCATGCTTCGACTGCCCCCGAACCTCAACATCGAACTTTTCGAATGGAGCAGCGCTGAGCGGCGCGAAACGCCGCCACGGCACTGCGATGCCGGCGGCCACCACTTGTGCTTCGTCGTGGACGACGTCGACGACGCCATCGCCGTACTAAAGGAAACGCCTGGAGTACGCGTCCTCGGTGAACGCAAGGAAGTCGCTGGCGACAGCCCACGAGTAGCCGGCAACCGCTGGACCTACTTCATCACCCCTTGGGGTTTGCTGATGGAAATCGTGGATCGATCCCGCGTCGCAGCTCCTCCCCGGTTGGTCGGTCCTGCGGACTGGTCAGCACCTCCAAACACACCAGATAGGACATAAACAAATGCGGCTTGCCGGTCACACATTAGGCACCCCGGACCACACGGTTCCCCAAGCACTTGAACTATTCCGAGCCGCAGGGCTCGATGCGGCCGAAGTCATCTACCAGAATGACTACAAATCCGGATTGCCTTTAGGCGACCGCCGTGCCGCGATGGAGGCCCTGAAAGCGGCAGAAAACACAGGAATCCCCATCGTGGGCCTCACCCCGTACACCACCGCCATCAACTCACTGGACGACGCAGAATGGCGCGCAGCCGTTGATGAATTCCGCGGCGCAATCGACACCGCCCACCTACTCGGTGCTGACCGGGTCCGTGTCTACGCCGGCTCCTGGCACCCCGGGGACACCGACCACGCAGAGCGTTGGGCGAAACTTCGTAAAGCCTTGGAGACACTCGCGCCCGAAGCAGCCCAGGCCGGTGTTACCCTGTGCGTGGAAAACCACTTCGGCACCATGACCCAGACCGCAGCCGACACCGCCGCCCTGGTCCGCGAAATTGCCCACCCGGCCGTCCGCGTCCTCTATGACCAGGCCAACCTGACCTTCACACACGACGAAAACTACGAACAAGCCTTCGCCATCCAAGGCGACCTGATCGGCCACGTCCACGTCAAAGACCTCATCTTCACCGATCCCAACGCTTCTTTCCGCGCCACCGAGACAGCCCGGGTCAACGCTTCCGAACGTGCGGTCCGATCCCGAGTTGTCGGAAACGGCGTCGTTCCCTGGTCGGGCATTCTCGCTGCCCTGCAGCAGCATGGCTACGACGACTTGCTGAGCATCGAACTCGAATACCGTTGGCACCCCCAAGACCTCCCCGCGCCTGAGGACGGCTTCCGCGAATCCGCTGCCGTCTTGCGCTCAATGCTCACTGATTTGGCCGAAGTAAGGAATGCCCGATGAACACCAACCGCCTCCGCGTCGGAGTTATCGGCGCCGGCAACATCGCCACCATTGCGCAACTGCCCACCCTCGTGCAGCGGGACGACGTCGAGTTGGCAGCCTTGGTATCCCGACGGGAAGATCCAAGCAGCCTGGTCCGGCGCTGGGGATTCAACGCTGCGTACAAGACCGTTGAGGAAATGCTGGCCGCGCAGGAACTGGATGCCGTCTTCGTGCTGACCCCGCGTTCCGAGCACGCGCACGCCGTCCAGCTGTGCCTCAGCCGCGACGTGGACGTGTTCTGCGAGAAGCCATTGGCTCCGGCCACCGATGAGGCAGAACGCCTGGCCGATCTCGCCGACACGCGGG
The DNA here is from genome assembly GCF_044769225.1 of Paenarthrobacter sp. NPDC090522. NCBI lineage: Bacteria > Bacillati > Actinomycetota > Actinomycetes > Micrococcales > Micrococcaceae > Paenarthrobacter > Paenarthrobacter sp. NPDC090522. The sequence continues at coordinate 28,933 of NZ_JBIVXL010000023.1, read as the reverse complement.
GTCGCATCCTGATGGTCGACTTTAACCGCCGCTATGCGCCCGTCTACACGGCCGGCCGCGACGCTTTCGGCGATAACGGCGCAACGTTCTGCGTCGCCCAGAAGAACCGGCCCGGGTCTGAGTACCGTGCAACGTTCGAGAACGCCATCCACATGGTCGATCTGCTCCGCTGGTACTGCGGCGGGGAACCAGAGCACGTGGCCGCCCATGCCGCTGGTGAGGATCCGTGGGAAGAAGACGGACTCGCAGCCACCATCCGCTTCAGCACCGGGAACACCGGCGTCCTCATGGCAGCCCGCACCGCGGGAGCATGGAACGAGAAACTGGACGCCTACGGTAACGGGAAGACCGTCGAAGTCAGGGCACCCGAGACGGTTTCCACCACCATCAACGGCGTCACCACCTCACGGGAACTGAGCGCCGAAGCCTACGGCTGGGCTACTGCGACAGACACCCTCGGATTCTCAGCCGCCGTCCACCATTTCCTGGACCGCGTGGCCGACAGGGCCCAGCCACTTACGTCAGGCCGCGAAGCTGTCCGCACCCAGCGCCTGCTGGACCAGATCCTCGCCGCGGCTGGTCTGCCCACAAAGGAGCAAAACGGGCGCGCATGGGCAAGCCACGCAGTCAACGCAAGCTGAATCCCGACGGACGCAGGAGGTGCCGGCATCGCTCTCTTTCGCCCGCACAAGAATCCGGTAGAAGCGGGAGCGGGGAAGCGGCCGCTTCGCGGACGTCTTACTGCGCTAGCAGGAATCCTTTTGGTCGCCTTCAGCGCGCGAGAGGCGGTCTCGGCGGCGTCCCCGCTCCTGAGTCACATAGGCACGGACCTTCCCCTTGACGCCCTGACCACAGGAATACTTGGGATGCTGCCGACCGCCAGCTTCGCAATGATGGGTTTCCTCGCGTTGCCGCTCCTGCGGCTCATCCAGCTCGAACACCTCCTGCTGGTAGCGCTCCTGCTAACAACATTGGGTCAGCTCGGCCGCGCAGGGGCGCCGAACATCATGGCATTTTTGGCATTCACCACTATCGCCATGCTCGGGATAGGCCTGGTCAATGTCGTCGCTCCGCCTCTCTTGTTGAAATATTTCCCCGACAGGATCGGGATTGTAGCGGCGTGCCATGTCACCCTCCTGGGCGTCAGCACGGCAGTTGCCGCCCAATTGGCCGTTCCCCTGGGCACTCTTTATGGCTGGCGGTTCTCCATCGGTATTTGGGCTGCACTCAGCGCGGTCGCGGCAATCCCATGGCTGACCCTCCTCGCCGTGAAACGAGCGGGTGCCCGCTCCACGACTTCTCCCGCCAAGGAAGGGCCGCCGTCCCGGGCCAAGGCTGTCAAGCCGTGGAAAACATCCATCGGTTGGGGCATGGCTTTGATCTTCGCCGGGTTTTCCAGCAATACCTTCGCAGCGCTGACGTGGCTCCCGGCTGTCCTCGTCGATAGAGGAATGAGACAGGAAACTGCCGGATCCATGCTGGCGGTCTATTCAATCCTTGCTATACCGTTCGCTCTGGTCGTGCCCTTGGTGGTTCAAAGAATGTCCCGCCCGCTGCCAGTGGCCATCCTGTTTGTCGCCGCCTTCGCCATCGGTTACGGGGGCATCATCTTCGCTCCACCAGCTTCGGCAGCGCTCTGGGTCATCATTGCCGGGCTCGGCCAAGGTGCCTATTCCTTTGCGTTCGCCATGATCAATAAGCGAACCCGAACCCAGTCCGGATCAGGCAGCCTATCCGCGTTTGCCCAGGGCACCGGCTACGCCCTGGCAAGCACCGGACCATTCCTGTTCGCGCTCCTGCACCACCCAGGGGACGGCTGGCTGCCCTCGTTCGCCATGCTCGGTGCCTGGCTCATGGTGCTCGTGACCGGGGCCATCATGGTCAACACGGCACGCGTGCTGGAAGATCACAGGCCGGTCCGCCGGCAAGCACTGAAGACACACGGCCCCTAATGCCCTGAAACGACACCAGAGTACGATGCCGCGGATTTCCGCACCCAATCTCATCGACTTGTCGAGCTAACTCAAAGGAGAGACTCATGAGCACCAGCACCCCCTGCACCCTCGCCCTGATCTTCGCTGGGCACGCGTCATGACGACGTCGGAACGGCCCCTGCGCGTGGCTGTGGTCGGAGCCGCCGGATGGGCAGGATCCCGACATGCCAGGGCATTCGCCAAGGCCGGCGCCAACGTCACCCACCTCGTGGATCAAGACGAACGGGCGATCCCCTTGGCCCAGGAACTGGCAGCCCAGGTGGTCCCCGGCGTCCAGGAGCTTCCTGCTGATCAACTGGACCTGGTCGTCGTCGCGTTGCCCACCACTTTGCAACCGCCCATTTGCGCCGATCTGTTGGACAGGGGGCTTCGGGTGCTGACCGAAAAGCCGGTGGCGGCAGATACCGAAGGTGCTGCCATCATGGCCGTTGCTTCGGGAGTGCACGACCGACTTATGGTGGGGTACACGCTCCACCAACATCCCGCCGTCGAAATTCTTTCCCAGTGGGTGCACATCAACGACGTGATCGTCGTAAACGTGCGTTCGGTCGCCCATAAGCGGACCATCGACTCATGGCGTGCTGATCCGAAAGAGGGCGGAGTAGCGGTGGTGAATGGTATTCATGCCATCGAACTGGTCTCTTCGTGGCTCGACGGCGAACCACACGTCTCGGCCACCAGGGCCAACAGCAGCCTGTACGGGTCTCCCGTGCCGGAACACGTTCTTGCCACCCTCGAATTCCCCTCTGGCGCGGTGTTCACTTTGCAGAGCTACTGGTCTCCCTGGCGTGAACCCCAAGGGCTTAACCAAGGGGATTGGAGCCTCACCATCGATGTTCTGGCCGCGAAGGGCCGGATGGTGCTGTCAAACGACTCCCTTCGCAGGTGGGACCGTGACGGCGGACAACACGAACAGGACTTTGAGCCCTCCGATCTCTTCCTCCGTCAGGCAGAAGCGGCTCTGAGGTTCTGCGCGGGCCACAAGCCTGCCGTTACCTTCGCGCAGGCACTCCGCGCCACGGAAAGCGCCGATGCAATCCGGGCCGATGCAGTCCGGACAGCGGCGGCTTCGGGCACTCCGGAGGTGCCAGCCCGTGATCCCCACCGAAACCCCTGACAAACGACGACCGTCTGGACCGAGCAGTATCGAGTAAGGAAACGAACATGAAACGCTTAACGCACGCCCTGCAGCCAAGCCATGCCCACAGGGGAGAGAACCGATGAGCCTCCAAGACCAGGTGGTTCTGGTAACCGGATCAAGCGGAGGAATCGGTGACGCCGCCGTCACGGCACTCATTGCCGCTGGAGCCGTCGTCATCGGAGCCGACCGTTGCCCCAAGGAAGACCAGTCTCTGGAGTCGTTTTATACCCTCGACATCACTTCGGAGCAACAATGCGCCGGGGTAATACAGGACGTTCAAGCCAAGCACGGCCGCGTCGATGTTCTCGTGCACGCGGCCGGAGTGCTCGGTCCCACCCCGGACATCATGGAAACAACCACCGAAGAGTTCGACTCCATCCTCAGGATTAACGCAACCGCGACCTTCACCATGGTCAGGGAGACCGCAAAATCCATGCTTGAGACCGGCACGGCCGGCGCCATCGTGGTCCTGTCATCAGTGGCGGCCAAAGAATCACGACTCAACTACCTGCCCTACAACGCAAGCAAGCTCGCCGTCCTCCACATCATGTGGTCGTTTGCCGAACTGCTCGGACCCAACGGCATCTCCGTGAACGCGATCGCACATGGGCCGGTGAACACGCCCATGTGGGCGCAGTTTGCCCGAGACTCCGGCCCGGATGCAGCAGCCAACCGGGCGAAGAGGGAAGCACAACTGCCCATGCGCCGGTTCGCCGAACCCGATGAAGTTGCCCGGGCCATCCTGTTCCTTTCTGACCCCGACAACCGCTACATCACGGGAGTATCTCTCGACGTGGCCGGAGGCGCGCACCTGGGAATCGGAACCTGAACTACCCCACAGGGCTCCTGGTGGGCCCGCCCGGGCCACCGAGCCCTCACCTCACTCAACATCAACCGTTTAAGGCTGCGCTCATGCTGACAGTTATTTCGGCAATCAGAAACGCGTCCAGGATTTACCAAGGAGACACTTGATGCGACACCACCACACTGCCCTACACGTTACGGACATGGAACGAAGCGAGCGATTCTATGTGGATGGGCTCGGACTAACACGCTTGGATGCATGGACGTCGGGACCCTACGTCAGCGAACTCTACGGCCGTCCCGGCGTTGAGGTCCGAGCCATGCTGCTCGCCACCAGCGATGGTTCCTTTCGGCTGGAGCTCGCCCACGCCGAGCCGTTGCTGCCGGCCGTCGATCCATCCGAGGCGCAACCGGGCACGGCGCACCTTGCCTTTACAGATATTGACGTGCGAGAGGTATACACCAGGATGACGGCGCTCGGTTACAGTGCGGTGTCTGAACCCGTAGCCCCGACCTCTGGTCCCATCGCAGGCGGGTGGCTGGTCTACCTCCTCGATCCTGACGGAAATCGCGTGGAGCTCATTCAGCCGCCAGAGTGGCGCCCGGCCTCGGACTCGTAAGTCCCGGGCTTCGGAGTTACACACTCGGCACGCAGGGTCGCCTCGAAGGCGCGTGGGTGGGCAGATTATCTTCTGCCCACCCTTTCTGCGTTCACAGCTGGAACGGACGCCAGGTTCCTCGTTCCTTTGCAAAAGGGGGAAGGGACCCCTCGGAGGCCGGAGTCCCTGGTTATCCAAGGGACCTGCAGGGGTTACTCGGAACCCAGCCCATCCTTTGAATACCTTCACGAGACATCAGCAGCAACGCTGCAGCCCCGTGACCGTTGGAAACGGTCACGGGGCCTGCTTACTGGGTTGCCCGACGGAGCGTCTGAACGGCTGCTTCGGCTACCCCTTCACCCCGCCGGATGTCATGCCGGCAACAAACCAGCGCTGGAACGCAAGGAAGATCGACAGAACCGGGACGAAAGCGACGACGATGAATGCCGCGAAGAGCCCCCAGAAACTGCCGAAGCCAGTGGTGATGTAACGGACGATGCCATTCTGGACGGTCTTCATGTCTTCGGTAGTTGCGAGAACGGTGCCCACAAGGAAGTCGTTCCAAACGAACACGAAGATGAAGATCGCTACCGCAGCGATTCCGGGACGGATGAGGGGGAGGATGATCCGCCACAGGATCTGGATCCGGGAGCATCCATCGATGGCCGCTGCTTCTTCAATCTCTACGGGGATGTTCTCGATGAAGTTGCGCAGGAACAGGATTGTCTGTCCACAAATGATGGCGGTGTAGACGACGATCAGCATCGGGTAGGTGTTGATGAGAGCGGTCTTGACGAACATGGAGTACAGCGCGATGAAGACCACGATCGCGGGGACCATGGAGAGCACCAGTATTCCGGTCATCAGTGCTTCCATCCGCCTGCTCCGGTATCGGGTGGCGACGTAGGCGGCCGGGATGCAAATGGCCAAGGCGAGGACGATGGAGCCGCCGGCATAGATGAGGGAGTTGGCGAAGAAGCGGATGTTGGTGGAGGTCAGCAGGCCAACGAAGCCCTCGGAAGAGATCGGGTCCGGTATCCATCGTGGCGGGAACTCGAGGGTGTCCGAGGCGGTTTTCAGCGAGGTGGACACGATCCAGGCGACGGGCGGGAGCACGACCGCGGCGGAGAGGATGATGTAAGCGCAGGCCGGAACCGCCCGTATGACATTGCCGACTCGACGCTGGCGGCGCGGGGTTGTGATGCTCACAGGCTTTCCTTCCGTCGGAAGCGGATGGCGACAAGGGTCAGGACGATGTTGACGGCAAAAAGCAGGATCGCTGTTGCCGAGGCTCCGGAGAGATCGAACTTGTCGAACATCTGGTTATAGACACGCATGGACAGCGTTTCTGTGGAACCGATGGGACCTCCTCGTGTGGTGACCAGGATGATCGTGACCATCTGGACGTAGAGCATCAGGAGGACGACTACGACGGAGACGATGGTGTTGCGCAGGTAGGGGAGTGTGATGTTCACGAATCCATGCCAGATCCCTCCGCCGTCGACCTTGAGGCTTTCACGCAGCTCCTCTGGAATCGTCTGTAGGGCGCCCAGGAAGAGGAGCATGGCTTGCGGGTAGGACCACCACGCCGTCATCAGTGTCACAGCAACAAGGGCGCTGGTTGGTGAGGAGAAGACATCGGTGGGACCGAGGCCCAGGGATTTGGTGATCGCAGAGGCTGGACCGTAGTTGGGGTTGAGGAACCACAGCCAGATTGTTCCTGCTGTGGCCTGTGACATCAGCCAGGGCAGGAGGAAGAGGCTGCGGACGGAGCGCTTGAATCGGCGGAGGTTGTTCAGCACGATCGCGGAGAGAAGTCCCGCTGGCAAGGCGATGACCAAGGCGCCGAGGGAGAAGACCAAGGTGGTCCAGATGCGGCTGGGCAGATCGGAGTCTGAGAACAGACGGACAAAGGAATTGAGGCCTGAGAATTTGCCGATCTGGTAGTAGGAAGTCTCGTGCAGAGCCGTCCATGCCGTATAGATGAGCGGTCCGACAAACACGAAGAGGAAGACGGCGCTGACGGGGACGACGTAGAGCCAGACCATTCGGTCCCTGCGGGCCCGACGAAATGTTACCGTGCCTTGCCGGGAAGCGACGGTCTGGCGTGAGATGAGTGCGGGGCTTTTTGTTGACATTATCTGTTCCTTCCGGGGGGAGCCTGGTCTCCCAGGCTCCCCGACGGCTACTTCTTGTTGGCTGCGTCCTGTGCGGAACGGATAAAGTCGTTGCCCGATGAACCGTTCAAGGTTAGTTTTTGCCCGGCTTGGGAGAGGCCGGTGGCAAGCGCCGTCCATGTAGTGGAGTATGTGCGCGGTTCACTGTTGCTCTTAACGTAGGCGGCAATGTCGTTGACGGTTTTTGCTTCGGGGGAGGAGAAGAAGGGTTGCTGGTAGGTAGCGGCTCGCGTGGGTACCTCGCCTCCTGTTGCCATCAAAGCGCCGGCTTCCGGGCCGGTCATGTATTCGATGAACTTCCAGGCGGCCTCAGTGTGTTTGCTGCCATTGCCTATCCCGAGGGTCCATCCAATAGTGGTGCCGGTGGTGTTGCCGGTGCTTGCCTTCGGCAAGGCGGTCCACTTGAGGTCGGGGTTCTGAGAGGCATACGAAACTGCTCGTTCCGTGCCCATGATTGCCATCGCGACGGTGCCGCTTGCCATGCCGTCAGCTACGGTGCCGTATGTGTCCGAAACAACGTTGCTACCCAGGGCTTTGGCGTCCCTGAGCTTTGCAAGGAAGTTGCCGAACTCATCGCCCTTGGATGTCGCAAAGTCTGCCTGCCCGTCCTTGTTCCAGATTTCCTGATCGACCTGTGACATGAAGCAGTTAAAGAAGGTGCTGATGATCGCTGAGTTGTCGGTGTCCGAGAATCCGGTGCCGAAGCCGGTGAATCCTGCCGCGGCCGCTTTGCGTGCGACGTCGACGACTTGATCGTAGGTGGTGGGAACCGTTGCGCCGATCTGGGAGAGGATCTTCTGGTTGTAGTAGAGGGAGCAGGTCCGGTATTCGTAGGGCACGGCGACCTGTTTGCCATCAGGGCCGACGAGAGTGTCGGTTGGCCGGAGCCAGTCAGTGACCTTGGAGGCTGCCTCAGGCAGCGGGGAGTAGACGCCGGCCGATGCCATCTGTGGAACGACTGGCGTGTACATCTTGAAGACGTCAGGAGCCTGGCCAGCGGCTGCGGCTTGCGGCAGCCTGTTCAACATATCGCCAAGTGAAACAACGGAAAGGTTGATCTTGATGTCTGGATTGGCCGCCTCGAATTTGGCGACGTTCTCCTTCAGGGCCTTGGAACGCGGGTTGTTTTGGCTGGGATCGAGGAAGTCCCAGTAATTGAGCGTCACGGGTCCTGTGGGTTCCGAAGCCGAGGGGGAGCAGCCGCTGAGGGCAAGGCCGGCTAGGACAGCTGTGACGAGCGCCAAGCCCCATCGCTTTTTGATCATGAATCTTCTCCTGGACTGGATTGCTGATGCGAGAGTGAACCGGGCTCAAACGACGACTACTTGATGTGAGCCACCGAAGGCAGAAGTAGCCGGATGACCGTCGAGTCTCGCCGTTGAGATCGGTTGCATTTACGAAATCAGTATTGAGATCGGTTGCTGAGATCGGTTGCAATAAACTTAGGGCCGAAGAAAGACTCTGTCAAGGAATCATTTGATACGGATTTCGAAAGGCCGGCGCACGCGATCTACGTGGTTCCGGAGGTTTGAAGTGCAACATCGAGCTGCTGGCTTCCGGCTACTGTCGATTCTGAGGCTGTAAGTGTTCTCTTCCCCGTGCTGAATTGCCGACAATGGCCCCAGTTCAAGCAACGGGCTGGGTCCTTGCTGCGCTGACGATCAGCTTCCGAAACATTGCAACGGCATGTCGAGGCCGGTTCGGTGGGCAGTGGCCGTCCTGGAGTTCCAGCCTGCGATGATGTCGGTGCCTGTCGGTGGCCGGTGAGTCGTGCGAAGCGGTTGCGGGGGCGGGTCTCGATCAGGCTGAGTCTGAGCTCATTTCGCCTTTTTGGCGGTGTGCTCCTGTTCGTTGCTCGATATTTTCCCCATCGAATTGCATGAGTAAGGCCGCTGGCATTTCTGACCTGCCGGCTGACATCGACGCGGGGTGTGGCCGCGGGCAGTTCACTTCGGTCTACACTCCAGACATGACGGTCTCCATCGACGTGCAGGTTGTTTTCCCCCGCAAGTTGGCCGCGGTCCGGCGCGCGGTCGCGCCAGGGGAGGTTGGCTCGGCATGGGGGCCAGCGGTGAACAAGGTCTGGACCTTCATCCGCAGCCAGCCTGGTCTATGGTCGGGCGGCCATAATGTTTTCGTTTACCACCAGTCGAACGAGCCGGGCGCGCGTATTCCGTGCGACTTCGGCGTGGAAGTCACGCGTACCTTTGAAACGGCGGGTGAGGTATACGCGACAGAAACACCCAGCGGTGAAGCTGTTATCGGGGTCCATCGCGGGCCGTACGACCGACTGAGCGAGGCGTACACGTTGATCGAGGAGTGGATGGCGGTGAATGGTCGTGAATCTGCCGGTCATTCCTGGGAGATCTATGGCGATCCAACGCCGGATCCAGCCCAAGCCGAGACAACGATCGTGTGCTTGCTTGAGTAGGAATGGTCAAGAGCGTCTCGAATTGAGCGGGTATCCCTGCTGTTCGGTCCAGTGACACGGCGTCATCTTCGGCGCTGCAAAGGTAGCCGGTTTATGGCAAGGCTGGGGCACGGGGGCGGGAGTCGCCAATGCCAAGGCTGGCGTCTTATCGGCCGTGCCGTGTGTTCGGGCATGCGGGGCTAGTGTTGCACCAGATGTTGGGCTATTTCGGCAGCTGAGTCCGTGAGTGTGGTGGTGCCTTTGGCGACTCCGACGACGAGCTCGAAGCCCTCATCAGTCGTGAAGTTGTGTCTGTAGCCGTTGATCCAGAGCAGCAGCACCATCAGCGTCCAGGCGGTGCGCTCGTTGCCATCGACGAGTGGGTGAAACCTTGCGACGGATTCCAAGAGTGCGGCTGCTTTGAGGGGGAGTTCCGGATAGGCTTCGGTGCCCATGACAGTTGTTGCAGGCCGTGCCAATGCAGATGCGAGGAGGCCTACGTCGCGGATGTGGAAGCCGTACCAGTCAACAACTTGGAGGGCGTCCTCTATGTTCAGGTAGGCGGTCACGCGTCTTCAAGGCGTGTCAGCAGCTCAGCATCGTGGCTCATGACGAAATCGAGGCCCTCGCTGATTTCCCGGCGACGCGCATGGCGTTGGAGGACCAGCTCAGCACCCTGCAACAGTAGTGCTGATTTTGATATGTGTTCCTCAGCAGCCAGTTTCTCCAAACGGCGATCGAGGTCCTCGGGAACACGAAGATTCATAGCCATGAGACACATGGTACCAAAGCGGTACCCCTTGGGGTTTCGGGGGAAAGTCATGTGGCAAAGGGTTCCTGTGGTCCATGAATGGGCGAAAGGAGGTGAAACGATGAAGGTTTCTTGTCCGTATATGGGTTGCGAAGTTCCAGTCCGCCAAACTCCCCGTTCGGGGGTCGCCGCGGTGTTTGGTGCGTCATCCGGGACGGCCGAGCGGGCTTGGGCGACGGGCAAAAAAGAGAGCGTGGACAATGTCCACACCTTCCGCTTCGGACTGGCCCGAACAGCCGCCGGACTGCCCCGGATTCCGCAGGTTTCCGCAACTCCCCAGCAATGGCAGGGCCAGGAATCGCGTTCGAGTCCCACCTCGGGCACGGCATAACCCCTCTTCAGAGGGGTTTTTGCTTTAGTGTGTGGACAATTGTTGACACGTCCCTCTGCCTCATCGTCCCGGATGGTGCCTGGCCGCCGGGTGCGGCCTGTTCAGTTGGGGTGGGGGAGCGGGATCAGTGCCCTGGCGTGTGGGCGCTCCGCTGGCTGGGTTGTGGGGTCATTCAGTTCTCCTTCGTAGGTCTTACGTCGGCCCTTGTTGGCCGCTCACTACTTCATGGTCTGTGCATGTGCCAATGACATGACTTCCCGCGAAAATTTCTTGAAGATCTCTTCGGATCCGAGCCAGCTACCTAAGTAGGAACTGCCAAATCGTCGGGTTTGGCCAGCCAAACGGGCGTTGAGAGTTTCGTCACCAGACCTGCTCTGTCATTGTTCACGGCTCGCCCGTCCTCGCTAACTTTTGGCCTTCAGGCGTTCATTGTCGGCGGCAGGGCCAGACGACATGACTGCTGTCCAGAAGTTGCGGCAATACAGCGTTCTGCATGAGTGCCGGGTGGGCGGCCGGCGAATTCCATTACACGTTCGCCCAGATTGCAACGTGGCTGCCAACCTTGAGCCAGATGGTGGGCCGGATGTGCCTTGCGTGGTGGCCTAAGTGGGCGGGTTCAAGCCAGAGGTGTGAGACGACTGCTGGAGTCGCGTATCCGGGGCTAGGGGCGTGTTGTGATGCCCTGCCAGGATCTGGGCTGGACATACGACGAGAGCGACGATGAAGTAGCACTCGGATGCTCGACTGGTGTCAGCCGAGAGTCTCTGACCTCGGGGCTGAGCTGTGAGGGATCGCCAAATTGGGTCCTCATCTGACGCTAATCGTCACTGAATTCGAAGTCAGGTTGGGGTGTGCTTGAGGAAGCAACTAACCGCATGCCGAGTGCATCTGGGCTCCCCCACAACCCCCAGCGTGCGGCGCGGCCAGCTGTTTGCCGATTGCCCCGCCGACTCGGCTACGTACCAGGGAGCTGCAAGTTGGTCGGACACTCTCCTCGACTGTAGGTAGGAGGGATGCAATTTCACCGGCGTGGCTTCCCAACGAAATTGACCTCAATGTGTCGGTGCGGAAACGAGTCGAACGTCGGCGTTCACAAGAGCCGATCTGGCAAAACTAAGCCTCGCAACAGATAGCGATTTATGCCGAAATGTCCCTAGGTTTGGTGACTCGGTAGATGGTGTGCCGATTGGCCGTCAGTGGGGTCAGCCTGAGCCGGAGAGGCAGCAGCAATGAGAAAGGGAAAGTGTGGGGATGGAGGCTCTATGACCTATGATGGAAGTCGTGATCGTGAGCTGAATCACAACATCATAGTCTTGATGCAAGGAAGCATTTGGATCGACCCATGCAAACCATCCCGGCGAGTTCTCCTCCCCACCAATCAAGCGAACGACCTCGAATTTTTCGGGCGATGTCAAGCCTTCTGGGCGCACGGAGTGAGCAAGAACTGTGGAATCGGTATGCCACTCACTCACGTGAATTTGTGCGTGCGCCGTACTACGGATACGACCTGCTTGATCCAACTACGGGTACCCTGATACCCGGAGACGGGTGGGGTCTGAGCAAGGCCTTTCTCTCTCGATGGTCCGAGGCTGGCCCCAGCTTCGACCCCGCTTACCTTGAGATGTTGCGTCGCGGTCAGTCCGTGTCTGATACGGATCTGATGGGAAGTCGGCTCTGGCGCCACTCGGCCGCCTACCGAGAGTTGTATTCCATTCATGACATCACCTCGGTGTTGCATGCACCATTGGTCGTAGCTGGACGCCAAGTTGGTTCGTTGAGTTTCGGGACATCTGCCGCCCACGGGTTGTCCCCTGCCGATCGGGTCGCTGCGGATGGGCTTGCTCTGCTCGTGGCGGCTGCGTTTGCACAGTTGCGAAGCGCGGCAGTGTTCGGGCCGGAGCCACGCTCCCGGGATATCGGCCCCACTAAGGCTAAGGGGAGCGCACGACCCGCGCTTGCCGCCCGGATCACGGAGAGGGAGCTGTCAGTTGCGACTCTCGTGGCTGACGGATTGCGGGACAGGGAGATCGCAGACGTCTTGTGCGTCAGTCTCCATACGGTCAAGCAACATTTGAAGAACGCGTATCGCAAGAGTGGGGCCCGTTCGCGAACAGAACTCGTTCGATTGCTCTCGAGCGAAGTTCCAGCTTGGGAGACGGGCGCTGATACAAGAGATTACTCGTTTGAGGAATAGACGCTCCTAATGCGGCAACCGATGATCGTTTGAGCGCTGAATTTATCAGATCACGCTCAGCTGAAAGTTCCGTATCCAGGAGTTCACTCATGACAGCCAGTACAAACACATCGCAACATTCGTCAGCTCCAGTTGACAAACTTGGCGGGCATCTCGGAACCGGCCATCTTTTTTTCACCGTCCTCGCTTATAACGCCCCTCTTGCGGTTTCAGTGGCCTTCCTGCAAGTAATTGTTGCCTTTGGCAACGGCGAGGGAGCTCCCGTTTCGATCCTCATCATCGGCGCGCTTCTCGGGCTATTCTCGGTCGGGTTCTTGGCTATGTCCAAACGCCTGTCCAGGCCGGGGGGCTTCTACGCTTTTATTACTGCCGGGCTAGGTCGCCCGGTCGGGCTTGGCTCCTCTTTCGCGGCGCTGATCTCCTATTATTTCATGTTGATTGCCAATTACGCCTTCGGCGGGCTCGCCCTGCACTCCTTGGTAACGGACACCTTTCATGGCCCCGACATCCCCTGGTGGATTTGGATGGTCGCGTTGCAGATCGCGGTAAGCGTCTTCGGGTACCTTCGCCTCGACATGTCGGCTAAAATCCTCGCTGTCCTGCTGGTTGGCGAGGTCATTATGGTACTTGTATTTGACATTTTTGTGACTGGTCGCGGGGGAGCTGAGGGCCTTAGCGGCGAACCATTCAGCGCACAAGCGTTTCTGTCCGGATCAGTCGGACTAGGTCTAATGTATGCTACGAACTGCTTCGGGGGCTTCGAAGCGACTGCCATTTTCCGGGAAGAAGTACGGGATCCAGATCGAACAATCCCGAGAGCCACTTTCCTTGCCGTCGGGTTCGTTGCGGTCCTATACGCAATCACGGTGTGGGCATACATCCAGAGCTATGGATCGACCAATGTCGTCGCCGCCGCCACGGCGGACCCGAGTGGGTCATTCTTGGCGAGCCTTGAGTCATATGCCGGACGTGTTTCTGTGGACATTGTGACAGTCCTACTGAACACAAGTGTTTTTGCCGGCGCTCTATCCGCTCACAACATCACTTCGCGGTACGTTTACAACCTCAGTCGTGACGGCATCTTCCCAAGTCTGCTGGCAAAGGTGCACCCTCGCCATGGTTCCCCATCTTTGGCCTCGCTGGTGGTCAGTCTTGTTGCCTTCGTAGGCCTGACGTCGATCTTCCTTGTCGGGGCCGACCCCTTGACCCTTTATGCCATCCTCCTCGGCATTTACGCCTACACGCTGGCAATTTTGCTGCTGGTGACAGGCGTAGCCGTACTCGTGTACCTATGGCGCCACCCGGAGGAGACCAACATCTGGCAGCGCCTCATCGCACCTGGAATTTCCACTCTTGGACTCGCTGCTGTGGCCTACCTCAGTACGGTCAACTTCACCGCGCTTATCAGTAACAGCGCCGAACTAGGCAACGTAGTTCTTTTCGGGTTTTTCGCCCTCATCGGATGTGGTGTCGTGCTCGCGTTGGTTTTTCGACGGTATCGTCCTTCGATCTACTCCAAAATCGGGCGCCAGTAACCGGACTGGTTCATTGTGCCTGGACGTACAGGACGGAGTCGCAATTCGCCGTCGTACATCCCAGTGTTCGCGGACCCCACAGGAGCGGGCTCCGGCCTGGCGGCAGCTATATGCCAGGCGCTTCCAAACCGGCTTCGAGCTTTCCCGTTTTTCTGAGACTGGCCACTCGGGACCGTCTTCTGCCTCGGAAAATGACCGCCGCCGCTTGCGGGGGGGGGTTTCGCCCCAATGGAGGAACCCGGAAACCAGATGATGCTCTCTCGATGGCCACTGGTTCTCACCACGGGTGACTGACCAAGGCGTCCGCTGCTGCCCCGCATAACGGCCCGGTGAACATATCTGATCACTCGAGGTTTTGGGGTTGGCCTAGGGGTTGGTGTTTGTTCAGTTGGGTTGGCGATTCCCGGCGAGGGCTTGCATGAGGCGGGAATCGTGGCAGGCGTGGTTGGGGTGCAGGCTCGAGGGGGCGCGATGGAGCGTTTTCGTAGGATGCGTCCATGACCCTCTAGAGTCCTTCGCCATCGTTGGTAGCCACGGGAACAGGCCGACGTCCTCGATCGAGACGACTCCAGCGGGGAGTATTCGGGCGACGGCTGAGGTGACGCTGTCGTCCTCCCGGACGGCTCGGATCAGGGCGCCGCGGTCCTTGAGTCTCAACCAGGCCACGCGCATTCCGGCTTCGACGGCTCACTTGCCGAAGGATTCTTGAGAAAGAAACGTTTCCCGTCGCGGAGGGCTCGCAGACGATCGTGTTCTCCCTGAGAGACCTTTTCAAGCGGCGCAGGGCTTGCTGGTCGGTGGCGCGAAGTGGATGCTGCGGGGTCCAGGCGTCGACGGTTTATCCCGTGGGGAAGCCTGTTGAATTGCGCCGGTGGCGGAATGCTCGATGCCAGGCATTCATATGTAGAGCCAGAACGACAGAGACGGTCTCAGGCTCAAAATGAGTTCTTGGCCTGGGTCGCCGGTGCCGGACACGGTGTCAGGCTCCGGAAGCATCTTCCACCGCTACTTAGTATTGACCAGGCCATCGGCAACTTCAATGCGGAGGTAGTAGCTCCGGGATTCGCGTGATTCAACACTTCCGCGATCGACGTGATAGCCCCGACCCTCTCCGAGGTTGCCGGGCGGGCACGGTCCAAGGCCCCTACCACGCTGCTGAATCTGAGGGGCGGCAGTCCCCTGGGGTCCCGGAGATTGGGGAGCACAGGAGCCTCTGATAAATATGACTGCAGCGTCAAATCCACGCTGTGTGTCTCATCGTGCCCCCAAACACTCCAGTGGCTCGTGACATCGCCAACAGAAGAGGAAATTCCTGCTCAACCGGTTCTAGGCCTGTGAATTCAAGTGCCTGATTGCTGCTACCAAGCTCTTGGACGCCCTCTACAGTTCCTTGATTGTCTTGGGCAGACTCACTGGCTTGCCTCGAGGGACGCACTGCTTGAAGAACCCGGCATGCATGCGTGATGGGGCGAATCAACGCTGTACTCCAAGCCTTGCTACCTCTGTTCTGAGTTACTTACCGTCGGGTGCACGAACACACGGCCGGCGGGGATGCTTCATGTCGATGTCACCAAGTTCGGGAATATCCCCGACAGCGGAGGACACCGTTTCCTTGGCCGGGTCGAAAGCCGGAAGAACCCCGAACTTGCACGGCCTGCAGCGGCCACCCCCGTTCTAGAAACACCCCAAGAACGGCACACGTGTGTCCACACCGTGCTGGACGATACTCCCTGGTCGCGTACGCAGAGATCCACCCAGGACGAGAAAGCTGTGACCGCCGCCGCTGCACTCCTCGGCGCGGCGGTGTTTCGCCGCGCAATGCAAGGCATCACCACCAAACGCCTGCTCTCTGACAACGGCTCAGGCTTTGTCTCGAACGTCTGGAAGGCCGCGTGCGCGGAGCTGGAGATCACCCATAAACGCTCCCGCCCATGCAGGGCCCAAATCAACGGCGAGGTCGAACGGTTCCACCGCGCTCTCAATGAACAGCAGGGCTTGCGCGAAGTTCTATGGCAACGAAACGACGCGCCGAGTGGCCCTTCGCTGCGGATTCGTTACCACGCTAACGACAGTCGCCGAACGGCGTTCTAGATCAACCCACCCGTCAGCCGGCCAACCAACGTCCCTCGGCAGTGCAATTAGACAGGCCCGTGCGGAGAGGCAAGCAGGGCCGACTGCAAAGTCGTCAAAGTCGAATAGCCAAGGCTGGATCGGACGGGATCGTGGTTGCTGCTGCTCCGAAGTCGCAACAAGTGTCCCGCTCACCGGATCTGGCCGACACTGTCCTGAGTCTGCAGGGTAGAAATCCATTGCTGAACCCAAATGCGAAGGGACTGGTTGATAGCACCGAAGGTATCAACCAGTCCCGGGCCCGCTGAGCTGTGCTCTAGCAATGCACCCCGATGCGACGACGGTAGGACGAATCTAACTTACGAGGTCGTTGAATCGGATAGCGTGGCAAGTGCAACGGCCTGAACTTGCCCACCTCATCGCCTTTGAACCGGTCATCAGGTTGTTAGACGATTTGGGCGGCGTAGTTTATGGAGGGCTTTTTCGCTCCTCTTGCCAACCCAGCCACGAGCAGGAGAGGTATCCCAAGAAGCAACCAACGAGCGACGCCACCGGAACCGCCAAGGAGCGCGTCGTAATTGTCCAGTGTCAAGTATCCAACGAGGATGAAAGCCAGGAAAGAGAGTGAAGGCGCGATGAAGGTAACCCAGAGGTTATCGCGTATACGGTTCTTGGCGAAAAATACAACAATTGCACCGGAGGTCAACAGGAGGATACTAATGAAACCTGCGGTCCCGAGGGCAACGAACCAAGAGAATACAGTGGCTATGGGATCAGCGCCCGAGAGAAGGAATGCGCTGATGATGACCAGCACGACGACGGCGTTGGCGAATCCTGCCAGCGAAGGTGCACCGTTTCTGGAGACGGAGGACAACTTGGTCGGTAACGCGCCGGCCCGACCTAGTGCGAACAGGTACCGAGAGAACATGTTCGACAATCCCAGGAGCATGGCGATGAAGCTCGTGACGACGAGTACCTGCATTGCGATGCTGAGCCAGGCGCCTGTACTGGACTCTGCGAGATCAAAGATCATGGTCGCCGGGTTGTCCGTTGCGACCTGCTGAATATTGTTGATGCCGATTGCGCCGCTGATCGCCCAAGTGGAGATTGTGTAAAAGAGGCCGACGAAAGCAATGACCAGGTATGCGGCACGGGGAATAGTCCGGTGTGGGTTCTTTGCTTCTTCGGCGAAGACGACCGTTGCTTCGAAGCTGGTAAAGCAACCAAAGGCAAATAGCACGGAGATGCCCAGACCGGGACCGAAGAGGTTGGTGGCCGTAAATCCACCAAACGTGAAGACGCCCAATCCCTGCTGCGCGACGAGGGAGATAATCAAGATCGCGACGATGAGTGTTTCGCCGAGTATCAGCACGCCGAGGACTTTCAGGCTCGCGTCAACGCCACGCATCGTTAGTGCCGTGGTGAATGCCAGCACGACGACGATCCACACGTAGACAGGTACGCCGAGACCGGTCATCCGTTCAAACAGCTGCTGGGCGAAGACGCCGAACTGAGACCAGAGACCAACCTGGAGGCTGAGATAAGTCAGTATCGCAATTCCTGCACCGCCGGTGGCCCACTTGTTACCGAGTCCTTTGGCGATGTAGGCAACGAAGCCACCGGCGTTCGTAATGTGGCGGCTCATGCGGAGGTATCCAACTGAGAAGAGTGCCACAAGCAGCGCCGCGGCCGTATAGATGACTGGTGCCGCCGGGCCGCTCGCGGAAAACAGGACGGGGCTTGCCCCAACAACAGCTGCCATCGGGGCTGCTGCTGCGATCGCGAAGAAGGCTACTGCGACGACGCCCAGCTTGTTCGGCTGCAGTTTTGTTCCGGTTGCTGTCGCCTTGCCTTCAGGGGCCTGCGTAGCGAGACTTAGCGGGTGCCGGTCGGTTTCTTTATTCATGGGTTGGCTCTTTCGAAATGCACGGTCTGAAAACCGATGCGGGAGTACTTTTATGGGGCCCTCCTTCCACGCGCCGATGCGTTGGAGGGCTGTCGATCAAAGCTGTTTCGAAGATTGTGGTCGTTTATTTCCCGGCCACAAAACGGGACTGGGTATGCATGGGAGGAACTGTTGGCGAGCTCCTTAGATCGATGGGCGAAGTTGGAAGCAATGGGAGCGAAGGTCACGTGGAGGGCGCGTCTAGCTCCGTGAGAGGCGGGAGCGGCATGTGCCGTGCCGTCTCCGTGTTCTTGATTCAGCTTGACCTTGCTGACCTCCGGGGGGTGTTGCACCGTTTAGAGGCTCAAATCCTCCAAAGCGACAAAGGATGACCGCGCGGAGAAGCCGAAGTCGGAAAGTAGGTTAACCCCGTTGATTCCCCGCGACTGGAAAGAAGAGAGGAATAACACGCTTCGAGCAACATCTTCTGGCCTATTGACCGGGTACGGTGCGCCCTCGAAGCTTTCGACTCCGAGACCCTTGCGCGCCATCGGCGTGTCGACGATAGACGGACACACACTATTCACTCTGATGCCGTGTTGGACGTAGAGTTCCAGTGACAAGGCCTTGGTTACCTGCACCAGGGCACCCTTGGAAGCCTCGTAGGCCAACATCCCTGGGGCTGAAACGAATCCCGAATCAGACCCGATGATCGTTACGGAGGCGTGCTCCTCCTTAATCAGGTGTGGCAGAGCATGCTTCACCGTATGGAAAACACCGAGAACATTTACCTCCAGCACGCGACGGAAGCCAGCGCTTGTCGCTTCAGCAACGCTTGCCCCTAACTCGCCGTCAATGCCGGCACAAGCTACGAGCGTATCGACGCCTTCCATGGCCTGGCTGAGTTCATCAATGGCCGTAGCAATCTTTGTTTCGACGCTGACGTCGGCAATGCGAGTATGCACTCGGTTGCCGTAAACACTCAACTCGTCCGTCGAAGTCAGATCCACGACGCCTACTTGGGCTCCGCTGTCGAGGTAGGCCTTCGCTACGGCCAAACCGATACCCGATGCGCCGCCAGTAACGACGACCCGCCGAGAGATTTTCGTGTCATCCATTTATTTGTCGCTTTCGTTTCTTTGAAGACTAATTTCGACGCACCAGACGTGCGCTGTACTTTGCTTCTGGAAGGACGGGGAGCCGCGCAATCGGCGGCTACACCCCGTTTTGGCTCTACGGCCCGCCCGTTTCCTCGGGTCACTGGGATTCCCCGTTGTTCCATAAGTCGTCCTAGGGGCGGCCTGCATGGTGTTTTGTCCAACCGTCGGAATCAGACCGCCGTAAAGCCGCCGTCTGCTGTGACAACGGAGCCAGTCATAAAGCTCGATGCGTCCGACAACATCCATCCCACAATGCCAGCCATTTCATCTGGCTCCGCAATGCGGCCCTGAGGCGTCACTTCGTTCATCTTCTCGACTGCGCTCTCGTCATCCAACCAATCGGTGAGAAGAGTCGTCCGGACGGATCCAGGGGCAAGCGCGTTGACCCTTACACCCAAACGGCCGTAGTCAGCGGCGGCTGATTTCGTCAGTCCAACGACAGCATGCTTACTGGCGCAGTAGGAACTGATTCCTTGAGCTCCGATGATGCCTCCTACCGATGCGGTGTTTACGATAGCGCCTCCACCGGCGCGTAGCATGGCAGGAATCTGATGCCGCATCGAATAGTAAACACCAAAAAAGTTGACGCCAAAGATGCGGTCAACTTCCTTCGGGTCCTGTTCGTGGAGCATGAGAGCCGGCCCATTGACCCCAGCGTTGTTGAAGGCAAGATGGAGTCCTCCGTATTCCCGTTCAATACGTTCGACGGCGTCACCTACTTCACTGTCGACAGTTACATCGAGCAGTATCGCTGACGCCTCGCCACCACGATCGACGATGCGTTCTGCCACCGCAACCGAACTGGCGAGGTCACGATCTGCCAAAATGACGGTCGCGCCGCAGTCGGCCAGATATTGAGCTGCACTGGCGCCAATGCCGGCGCCGGCGCCGGTTACGAGACAGACCTTGGCCGAAAGATCTGGATGTCCAATGAGTGGAAGGTGTGACATAGGGAGGTTCCTTGCATGATTATATGGGTACCGTCAGATAGAGAGAACAGTTTTGCTGCTAATGCGAATAATTTTGAGAAGCTACGGTTCAAGCCTCATGTTTCTTGTTACAAGCCCAATCGACTCACTCATCCCAGAGCTTCCGCGTTGATGTCCACGCCGTAGCCGCAGGCTCACTGCTCGCAGGAATATAGTGGGCTCCCTCAAACTTGTTGGACGGGGAAGTGAAGGCCCCACGCGCGATGAGGCGACGAATATTGTCCCTGTAGATTTCATCAACCTCCTCATGCAGCAGTGGGTCTTGATCGAGCCAAAGATTTGCCGGATGAATGGGCTTCTCATACATTTCGTGGAAAATTTCAGTACGCAAATCCTTCATCCAATTCGAATTCAAGTTCATTGCACGGAATTGACGCAATGCCTCCACGTCAACAATTCCGGCGACAAGCGTGTTATTGCCGGAAGACGTCCGCGCAACCACATTTCCCTGATAATCAATAATGTGAGAATTGCCGCCGCCTATGTCGAATGGATGCTCCATACCAGGGTGGGCGTAAACAGGGCCTACGTTCGGACAGATCATGTACAAATGGTTAAAGTGCCCGTGAGCCCGATTTTGGAGTAACCAGGTGCCGCCGGCATCCGCGCCAGTCTGTGTCATTGGGACTGCCTCGCTGGGGCGGTACACCACCTCTGCCCCATTTAGTGCCAGCGCTCGGACCGCCTCGGGGTATTCACCATCACTGCAACAGATGGTGCCGATGTTGCCGATGTCCTTAGTGCGCAGGACTGGATAAAAGGCCTCGATACCGCTGCCAAACAACTCGACCCACCGGTCATAGATGTCGTGTGGCGTACAAGAACGCTCGCGACTCCAAATGTGGTTCTTGGCCGCGCGATGCACGATCTCGCCGTCCGGTGAGATCACGATCATATTGTTGAAAAAGCGGTCGGGCATCACTTCTGTCCAGCGCGCTTTGCACTGTACCGCAATGTATGTCTTGTATTGACGTGCAAGTGAGGAAATTCGCTCTGTTTCAGGGCCTGGGATGTCGATGAATAGCTCCCGCGCTGCCGTGACGTGGGGAATATCGAAAACCTCATCTGTAAAGCCGGTCAGTGATCCCTCGGCCAATGCAACAAACTTGACTGGCATATTAACGCCGACAATCGAAACGGCAGCATGTACGGCATCTTCGATGATTGCCAAATTGCGTTCAATTTGTTTTCGCTCGCTAATTGCATGCACCACGGTAGAAAGGCCGACCGCCATGTACGGAGCCACGGGCGGATTGTGGGAGTCGGGCGCCACGGAAGCGTTCAGACGACCGGCTTTAACGTGCCTGTAGGACGACCTCAAGTCCTCAGGATTCGCAGACATATCAAACTCTCCTCACGATGTTGTCTTTTCCTTGCCAAATGAGATGAACCTGGCGAACGGCGTACGCGGCAAGTGTGGTGAGTTCGACCGATTTCAGGGAGCCAGTACTTCCTGGAATCGGGCTAAAGATCACGGCCTCGCTGAAGCTCTCATCACCAAGTCCAAATTGGAATGTAACGAACGTACTGTGGTGCCTCAGTGGGCCACTATCCGAAATGCGATGGGCCTATCCTCTGGGCGAAAGGTGCTCTCTGCGACTGGCGCAAGGCCTCGGCGTTCTGCCGATTGGGAGGTCTGCTGCCGCACGTAGCCAGAGATTCTGGTCGCCATGTTCGTGTGACATGAGTCATACTTGTACTGCGCGGGCAGGGCGGGGGAAGAGGCGAGGCGGCACCTGGCCGCTGCTCGGTTGGCTGCGAATAGGAGAACCCAGAAGAAGAGGTTGCGAGTGAGCAAGATTCTTGCAGGCGATGTACTCAGGGGCCAGCCGACTGTTACAACGTCGGACGTTAGCCACGCCGAAAAAAAGATCCGCGATCTGTTTGGTGAACACAAGCTCAGGCCGCACGCGCGTGGAGCCTTGATCGATATGAAGTTGCGCTCGGTGCATAGGGGCAGCGTGGGCATCCAGTTCTTGGACTATGGGGCCGACGTCGACATCGTTTCTGAAGCCCAGAATGACTTTTATCTAGTGCAGATCCCGCTGGAAGGACGGGCTCGTCTGCAGGTAAATTCGTCCATGGTTGAATCCCGGAATTCCGTAGCGGCTATCCCCCCGCTGGAGGAGCCGTTCACCATGACATGGGGGCGGGGTACTCCACATCTCATCGTTTATGTCCAGCGACTAGCCATGGAACATGCCGCTGACTGCCTATTCGGGCCAGATAGACCCGATCTTGCGCTCGGGCTCTCGATGGATCTGAAAAGCGTTCAGGGACGAGCATTCGTTAGGTCAGTAATCGAGCTTCAGGGCGAAATGGCTGGGGAGCCAGCAAGGGTACCCGAGCACCTCCATCGGCTCCTCGCTGAAACGATGCTCTCCAGACTTCTCATGGCCACTGTCGGGCCCCTTGAACCCGCTGCTCCTACCGGAGGTGCGGTTGAACGCGGTCGCATGGCGCGGAATTTCAATGATCTGCTTGAACGCCATGGTGCCGAAGAACTAGCCATCTCAGACATTGCCGAGTCGCTTGGTGTCTCCATGCGGACCTTGCAAGCTGTCGTGCGCTCCGAGCTCGGAGAGACGCCGTCAAACCTCCTTCGGAGATCGCGGCTCACCCGAGCGCGGGAACTCCTGCTTACGGCTGACGCCAACTCCGATAATGTCACTTCCATCGCCATCAAGGTTGGCTTTACGCACCTGAGTCGTTTTTCATCCGCCTACTTCCAGGCGTTTGGTGAGCTGCCATCGGAGACTTTGCGACGTTGAAGTTATGGGCGCGAGAAACGGCCCGACGTGCTCAGTGTGACCGTTCCTGCAGACGACTTGACCATGGTTTTGCTGCTAGCCTTTGGACTCTCTGGAGGCGTGGCGGGGGTTTGGTCGTACAAGCAAGTGGGTGACATAGTCGCGATCAGGAACCACAGCCTCCCATGGTAGATAGACGCTTCCGAACCCACTCCGCCTGTGGGGCGACCGGCCAAGCCTGGTCAGCAAAACTGGGATTGCAAAGTTTTGAAGGTGTCAGTGACCGCTCGCAGCCCGTTCACACTGAGACAAGAATGTGGTCGACCAGTTAGCTTTGGGCGGGTAGCATGTGGGTAAGACTTGAAGGGACATCATGACCACGGAATCGATCAACACTGCAGATCTCTATGACGAGCGCGGAGAGGACATCCAATCCATTGCTATTCAGTTTCAATCCCTCGGCGCGAAGACGCATTTCTGTGGACCGGCCAGGACTGTGCGGTGCTTTGAAGATAACGCGCTGCTGAAGTCCGTCGTGTCCGGTCCAGGCAATGGTGCAGTGCTCGTCGTGGACGGCGGAGGATCGGTCAACCGGGCCCTGATGGGTGACATGATTGCAGAGATCGCGGTCACGAATGGTTGGTCGGGCGTAGTCATTAACGGAGCAATCCGTGACCGCGAGGCTATCTCAGGCTTGCCGCTGGGGGTGAAGGCGCTGGGGAGCAATCCGAGAAAGAGCACCAAGACCGGCGAAGGGGAAGCGGATGTAGTCCTGACCTTGGCCGGCGTCACCGTTCGACCGGGATCCATGGTTTACTGCGACCCGGACGGAGTACTCGTTGAGCGCTGACCCTGCCATCGCCGAACCTGCACCGCGCCAGACCCGCCGCAAGAGGGCTGCGCCATCGGTGACGGGACTTAAGCCCGTGAGTGTCGTCCACGCGGAGCCGGCATCCTCGGAAGTTGCCAAGGCGCTTCTGGACTACATCTTTTCCGGGCAGGTCGCTCCGGGGGAGAAGCTTCCGTCCGAACGGCAGCTTAGTGAGTCTTTCGGCGTCGGGCGCTCGGTGGTCCGCGAGGGCATTAAATCCTTGGGCCTGCTCGGTCTCGTTGAATTCCGTCACGGAGGCGGGACATTCCTCCGGAACGCTAACTCCGAGCTTCTGCCCAGGGTCATTGAATGGGGCTTGATGCTCGGTGAGCGCCGCACTTCTGACCTGGTGGAAGCCCGGCAGCACATCGAGCGCGTTACCGCCGGACTTGCTGCTACGCGCCGCACGGACGCGGACCTGAAGCGCATCAAGAAGGCACTCGATGCTATGGGAGTTGCGAAAACCACCGAGGAGTTCGTCACCGCGGACGTCGACTTCCACCTCGCTGTAGCCGATGCCTCTGGCAATACGGTCCTGGCGAACATGCTCAGGAACATCGCAGCGCTTCTTCGCGTGTGGATACATCGAGTCATGGATGCTGAGTCCTCATTCGATGGATCCCACGGCGAGCACACCCCTGTCTATGAGGCCATACTGGCCGGTGACGCCGAGAAGGCTTCCGGCTCCATGGCCGAACACATGGACGCAGCGAGCGGCCGACTTATGGCCACGCTTAAATCAGCCGAATAGCCAACCAAATCACTCAGAAGGGCAGGGAACGAATCGTCCCTGCTCTTCTTTCGTGACTGGCAAACTTTATAGACAAGTGGTTGACTGGCCGACCACTTAAGCGCATGCTTGATGGGTCAGTATCTAGCGGGGAAAAATTCTTCACTCAAGTGGTTGACTGGCCGACCACTTAGCCCCATGATTATGTGAGCAGCCTCACTGGTTGACCACTTAGCCACGGGACATCACTCACTACCAGCCGTGCAGCCTCAAGGGAGAGAAGCAATGACTGAATTCAAGACGGCCCTGCCAACCGGGCCCCGTCGCCGGGCGGTTATGACCGCAGGTGCAGCAGCAATTGCTGCAGTGCTGGGCTTGACCGCATGTGGGGGAGGATCAGAGTCGGCGCAGACGCCGGCACCCGAGAACTCGATCGCCGTCGGGCAGTACCCGGATTACTATCCGTCCGACTACAAGGACCTGGTCGCGGCCGCGGAGAAGGAAGGCGGCGAGCTGACCATCTACTCTAATACGGACCAGGAAAACTGGGACCCGATCCTGCGGGACTTCAAGAAGAAGTACCCCTTTGTCACCAAGATCTCTGCCAACAACCTCGACAGCGATGAAGTCTTCCAAAAGGCACTGAGCGAAAAGGCCACTAACGCCTCCGCAGCGGATGTGTTCGTCTCCAACGCTGCCGGCGCCTGGGCCGATTTCGCCGCACGTGATGGGATGCTCGCCAATTACACCTCCCCTGAATTGGCCAAGCTTCCCAAATTCGCGTCCCTGCTGCCCGGCGTCGTTGCCATGTCCGCCGATCCGCAAACCATCGCCTACAACACGTCCCTGCTGACCGAAAAGCCTGAGAGCCTGGAGGGACTGGCGGCCCAGATCAAGGCCAAGCCCTCTGACTTCACCAACATGATTGGCGTGCGCGACACGACAGGCGCCTTCGGCTTCACCATGTTCTACAACTTGACGGAAGCCAAGCCGAAGACCTGGGACTCTCTCACCACGATCCTGTCGGCTTCACGCCCTGAGACATCCTCCGGCACCCTCTCCGAGAAGGTTCTCGCGGGCGAATACAAGGCCGGCGTCCTGGTCACCGCCGCCCCCGCCTTCCCGGTGGTGAAGAACAGCAACGGCCTCTTCGACATCGCTCTACCGAAGGACGGCACCGTCGTGATCCCTCGTGGCCTCGGTATCTCCGCCGCAGCACCGCACCCGGCTACGGCCAAGCTCTTCCAGGACTTCGTCATCTCCCAGGAAGGCCAGCAGGCCGTACTCGAAGGCGGCCTGTCGTCGTACCGTGATGGCGTGAAGTCCGTCCAGTTCGCACTCACCTACCAGGACGTCGTATCCAAGGTCGGCGAAGAGAACGTCATCCTGGCACCATACGAGTCGGTTCCCGCGGACAAGGTGAAGGCATTCACCGACCGCTGGCAGAGCCTGCTGAAGTAGCCTGTGGTGCAAGGATCCGGAACCAAAACCATGAAAACACTTCCTGACTTCTCTTCCGTCCAGGCCGACACCCCGGCACGAACGGAATTCGCAGCACCGAAGTACCGCAGGATTCTCGGTGCAGACCGAAGCCAGTTGCTTTACTGGGCGACGATCGTCATTCTCGCGCTCCTTGTCCTTGCACCCGTAGTGCCGACCCTCTACCAATCGGTGATGGACCGTCCTCTGTACGAGGAGGGCGGTCTGTTCACCTTGGACAACTTTGCCAGGCTGTTCACCGAGGGCGGCTTTGGACAGGTAGCGATCAACACCTTGGTCTTCGCTGTCCTGACCACGGTCCTGACCCTGTTGATCGCGGTCCCCATGGCCATCGTGGTGGTCCGGACCAACATTCCAGGCCGCAAGTTCTTCGGCACCGCAATGCAGTGGCCCTTCTTCATCTCCTCCCTGATCCTGGGCTTTGGCTGGATCACGATGTACGGCCCGGCCGGTTTCGCCAGTGTCCAGGTCAAACGTGTCCTGGGGTTCCTGCCCTGGGATCTCTACACCATCCCGGGCATGGCCATCACCGAAGCCGTGGCGTTGGCCCCCATCGCCTATGTTTTCTGCGCCAATGCCCTGCGCAATTCCGATGCGTCCCTTGAGGGTGCTGCGCAAACTGTGGGTGCCGGACCGTTCCGAATCCTCTGGTCGGTGATCATCCCGATGCTGCGCCCGCCGATGGTGTACAGCTCGGTACTGGTGTTCAGCATGTCCATCGAGACGCTGTCCATCCCTCTGCTGTACGGGCAGCCGGTCGGCATCACGGTCTTCGCGACCTTCCTCTACAAAAACGGCCTGCAGTCCATTGACCCTGACTACGGCATCCTCGGCGCAGCCTCGGTCATCATCCTGCTCGTCACGATCCTGCTCGTCGCTGTCCAGGCGAAACTGCTCAAGGACGCCAAGCGCTTCGTCTCCGTCAGGGGCAAAGCCACCCGGCCACGGCTGCTCGATCTGGGCTGGATCAAGTGGGTCTCAGTGGCCTTCATCTCCATCTACGTGGTCATCGGCGCACTCGTCCCGCTCCTGGGCCTGGTCATGCGTTCCTTCACCAGGGTCTTCACCCCCCTGCAGAACCCTCTCACCTCGCTCACCCTGGGAAACTACCAGCGCATCTTTGAATTCCCTGTCTACGTCGCATCCATCAGGAACAGCCTCATCGTCGCCGGTGTCGGAGCAGTGCTCGTCAGTGTCCTGGCCGTGGTCGCCGTGGTCGTGGCCAAACGGTCAACATTCCGCTTCCGGAAACTGATCGAGTACCTCGCCCTCGCTCCGCAAGCCATGCCGGGCCTGATCATCGGCATCGGCCTGTTCTGGGCCTTCTCCTTCCTGCCCTTCAACCTGGGGTCCTTCGTCCAAGGCACTATCTGGGCGATCATCATCGGTTTCGGCCTCCGTGCCCTGCCCAGCGCCTTCGGTTCCATTTCCCCCGCCGTTATGCAGATCGGTGAGGAACTGGACAACGCGGCCCGCGTCAACGGAGCGGACTGGATGCGCATGTTCCTGCGGATCCTGGCCAAACTCCTTACTCCGGCCTTCGTCGCCGCGATGGTCCTTACCTTCGTGGTCATGATGAAGGAATACTCACCGGCGATTTTCCTCGGTTCCGCCGACACGAACATCATCGGCACCACCATGCTCGAGCTCTGGGTCCAGGGCAACACCGGATCGGTGGCCGCTTTGGCAACCATCCAGATCGCAATCACCGCAGCCTTTGTCGGCATCGCCGGCCTGCTCACGAAAGGAAAGAAAGATGCCTGACGTCGTTGTCAAGAATCTCCGCAAAGACTTCGGAGGCATCACCGTCCTCCACGAGGTGAACTTCACCATCAAGGACGGGGAGTTCTTCACCCTTCTGGGTCCCTCCGGCTGCGGCAAGTCCACCACCCTGTCCTGCCTGGCCGGTCTGGAACAGCCAACCTCCGGTTCCATCGCCGTCGGCGAGACGGTCTTGGTCGATGATTCCTCCAACAAGTTCGTCCCGCCGGAAGAACGCAACCTGGGCATGGTCTTCCAGTCCTACGCCCTGTGGCCGCACATGAGCCTGGAAGACAACCTGGCCATGCCGCTGAACATCCGCAAAGTACCCAAGGCCACGCAGAAGACCCTCATCCACGATGCCCTGGACAAAGTCGGTTTGGCGCATCTGTCCAAGCGCTACCCGCACCAGCTCTCCGGGGGCCAGCAACAGCGTGTGGCTCTCGCTCGCGCCCTGGTCTATTCACCGAAGGTCCTGCTTCTGGACGAACCATTGTCCAACCTGGATGCCAAGCTCCGTGAACAAGCCCGCGTGTGGCTCAAGCGACTGCAGTCCGAGCTGGGCATCACCACTGTCTACGTCACCCACGACCAGGAAGAAGCCCTGGCCATGAGCGACCGCATCGCTGTCATGTCCAACGGCCACATGCTCCAGGTCGCCCCGCCCGAGGAAATCTACGAACGCCCGGCAACGGCCGAAGTAGCTGCCTTCATCGGCCGCTCCAACTTCCTCGACGGTACCGTCACCTCGACCATCGGTGACAGGGCCATGGTCCGGCTGGAAGACACAGGCGAGACGGTCACCGCCGTGCTGTCCGGTGAGATCCGCGAGGGTGACGCCGTCACGGTCGCCTTCCGGCCAGAAAAGGCAACCCTGGCACCTGTGACCGAATCAGTCCCGTCCGGTCATGTGGGTCTACCAGTCGAAATCCTCACCGCCTCCTACGTCGGGTCCCGCTACGAGTACGAGCTTCGCTACGGAACCCGCACCCTGGCGGTGGACTCAAAGAACAACTCCTTCCATGGAGACCTCACACTTCTCGTCCCGATCGAAGCCCTCCGGCTGTACCCGCGGGCGAACGTCGTGTCAGCCGATGCCGCCGAACTAATGGCAGTCATCAACTAGTTCCTGGTCCGTCAAAGAGACCTGGTTATAGAGAAAAGGAAACACCCCCGTGACTACATCCAAGCAGTACCGACTGGCAGTTCTGAACGGTGATG